>JBKJTI010000199.1:0-14295 GCA_046590425.1 Cypionkella sp.
ATCCAATATAGGATATTTTCCCCTGTTTTCGCCAGTCCCCCTTGCGGATAAGGAAGAATGTTCCGATACTCGGGCGGAATGGAATGAATTTCCGCAAAGCAAGGTGTCTGGCGAATGGCGGCCCAGTTGGATGAGTTGGATCGGAAAATTCTTGCCGAGTTGCAAGAGGATGCCGAGCAGTCGTTGGATGAAATCGCCCGCAAGGTGGGCTCGTCGAAAACCCCGGTATGGAACCGGATCCGGCGGATGCGCGAGCAGGGGGTGATCCTGAAGCAGACGGCACTGCTCGATGCCGAAAGTCTGGGGCTCGAGGCGTGTTTCTTCGTTCTGATCCGCACCTCGGAACATGAAGCCGACTGGCAGCGCAAGTTCTTGCAGGTGCTGCGAAGCCGCCCCGAGGTGCTGGAGGCGCACCGTTTGGCGGGGGATATCGACTATATCCTGAAGGTCAGGGTTAAGAACGCGCGGGCCTATGACACGTTTTATCAGGCGCTGATTTCTGAGGTAAAGATTTATAACGTGACGGCGCTGCTCAGCATGGAAGAAATCAAGGCGACCACGGTTCTGCCGCTTTAGCGCAGACGAAATTCAAGTGAACGAATTTCAGGGGGCATTCTGCCCCCTCGGCTTCGCCTCACCCCCTGAGGATATTTGGGCCAATGTGAAAGCTACGCAAAAGGGCTTTCATACTGGTCTAAATATCCCGGGGTGAGCCCGAAGGGCGAGGGGCTGGCCCCTAATCTGGCCGCACCATAAGCTTGGTCAGACCATGGAAGTGATAGACATCACCGTAAACCGGGTCCTCTACCAGCCGCAGCTTGGGCAGGCGTTGGAACAGGATCGGCAGGGCGGCTTGCAGTTCCAGCCGGGCGAGCGGGGCACCGACGCAGAAATGCAGGCCTGCGCCGAAGCTGACATGCGGTTTGCTTGGGCGATCCGGTTGGAATTGGTCGGGGTTTTCCCAGAGGGCGGGGTCGCGGTTGGCGGAGGCGAGCAACAGGGCGACTTGATCGCCGCGGTGGAACGTATGGCCCATGACGTCAATGTCTTCGTACGCCCAGCGGGTGAACATATGCAGGGCGGGGTCGAAGCGCAGGATTTCTTCGATGCAGGTCTCGGCATTTTCGGGAGTGACGCTATGCCCGGTTTCCAGCAGGGTTTTCACGCCATTGCCGATGGTGTGGACGGTCGCCTCATGGCCCGCGTTGAGCAGCAGGATGCAGGTGGTGATCAACTCATCCGTGGTCAGTTTCTCGCCAGCCTCCTCGGCAGCGATCAGGTTGGTGATCAGATCATCGCGCGGGTCTTGGCGGCGGGCTTCGACATATTGCCGCATGAAGGCGACAAAAGCCTCGGTCGCCGCAATCGCGCGGTCTTCGCGGGCGCGGCGTGCGACAGGATCGGCTGGGCCTGCCATATACATCCAGACCATGGCGTTCGACCATTTCAAGAGGTCATTCGACATCGTTTCCGGCACGCCAAGCAAGCGGGCGATGATGATCACCGGGAGTTTCTGGCCGAACTGCGCCAGCAGATCGAACGGACCTTGCGGGAAAGCATCGATCAACTGGTGGGTCAGGGTTTCAATCTCGGGCTGCAAAGCGGCGATGCGGCGCGAGGTGAAGGCGCGCAGCACCAGCCCGCGCAGGCGGGTGTGGCGGGGCGGTTCCAGCTCCAGCATCGAATGGGCTTCGAACGCGTAGAACGGTTTCAGGTGGTCTGGGATTTTCGGGGCCAGTTCCGCCGGGGCCTCGCGGCCAAAGCGGCGGTCACGGAAGATCGCGTTGCAGGCGGCTGCATTGCCAGTACAGGCCATGTCATATTCGGCCCAGTGAAAGAACGGGCCCAGGCTGCGGGCTTGCTCGTAGAACGGATAGGGGTTTTGCACGAAAGCAGGGTCGAGCGGGGATTGCCGCAGGGTTTTAATTTCAGCCATCTTCAAGCCTTTCGCCCCAAAGGAATAATGCCTTGGGCAATCAGCACGCCCACGGCGACAAGGCAAGCCGCAGCGGCTTGGCCCCAATCCCAGCGCCCGCCCAAGAGGAACAGGATGATCATGACGTAAAACGGGGCGGCATTGATATGCAGGCCCGAAAGACCGATGCCAAGTTTCTCAACCGACATGATCCACATCAGTTGGCTGATCCCAAGCGATCCGACCGAGAAGGCCAGCAGCGCCAGCGTCTCTTTCCAGCCCCAGGCGCTGAAATCGGGTGGCGGGGTGCCTGCAGCGATCCCCAAAGTCGCGACTGCGGATACCGCAATAGCCGCGCCCGATATAGTCAGCGCGGTGCGACCAATCGGCGAGAGGCCGGGGAAGGCGGTGACGGTCAGGCGAGAGCCCAAGGTGAACGAGAGCACCGAGCCGAAGCACAACAGCGCGCCAAACCCCATCGACATGCCGCCGGCTTTGAAATCCAGCGCCATCATCCCTCCGGCCAGCGACAGCAACAGACCAAGCACCAGCGCGAAGCTGAGTTTGCGGCCATCCAGCACGACCTCCAGCGCAATGCCGACCACCGGCAGAGTGGCAGAGATCACCGCCGCTGTGACAGCACCACCCCGGGCCTGGCCCTGGATCAGAAACCACGCACCAAGCCCGATCAGGCTGCCGACGGCGATGCCTTTCAGCCAGTTCACCCGCAGGAAGGCTCCCGGCCCCTCCATCAGTGCCCACACTGGCAACAAAGCGAGGGCCGCCAAAGCCATCCGCAACGCGCTTAACTGATCAGCGGGCAGCAGCGGGATGATGAAATCGGCGGCAGGAAGGCCCGCGGCCCAAATCAGCATCGAGGCCATGCAGATCAGGTTTGCGCCCAGCAGACTGGGGGCAGGCGATGCGGGGGTGTTGGCTGCTGCGGTCATGCTTGCATCTTAGGGCGTCGCGCCGGGCCGGGCTGATCCGTCCGCGACGCGCGCAGGTCAGGCTGCGGCGAGGGCCGCGACAATCGCGCCGAAATCTGCGGCTTTCAGGCTGGCCCCACCGACCAAAGCGCCATCAACATGTGGCACCGCGAAAATCTCGGTGGCGTTGGAGGGCTTGACCGAGCCGCCGTAGAGCAGCCGGGTTTTTGCGGCCTCCGCGCCGATATGCGCGGTGAGGCGGGCGCGCAGGAAGGCGTGGACCTCGGCGATCTGCTCGAGCGTCGGTGTGCGGCCAGTGCCGATGGCCCAGACCGGTTCATAGGCCAGCACGAGGGTGGCGGCGTTGGCGGTCACCGGGACCGAACCGTCCAATTGCGCGCCGATCACCGCAAGAGTGTCCCCGGCATCCCGCTGGGCTTCGGTCTCGCCCAAGCACACCACGGCGATCAGGCCCGCAGCGATGGCGGCTTGCGCCTTGGCCCGCACCAAACCGTCGCTTTCGCCATGATCGGCGCGGCGTTCGGAATGGCCAAGGATGACATGGCTTGCGCCGGCATCAGCCAGCATCGCGGCGGAAATATCGCCGGTATGCGCGCCAGAGGCTTTCGGATGGCAATCCTGACCGCCGACATGCAGCGCCGATCCTGTGGCCAAAGCGGCCATCTCGGTAAGCAATGTGGAGGGCGGGCAGAGCAGCATCTCGCAGGCGGGGGCCGGATGCGCCGACAAAAGCGCTGAGACCTCTGCCAAAGCCGCACGGTTGCCGTTCATTTTCCAGTTGCCTGCGGCCAGCTTTTTCATCGCATCCTCCCAATGTTTGACAAAGGGTTAGCGAAGCCTGCGGCCAAGGGAAAGCCCTTGGATTTGCTCTTTTGAAAATACTCAATCTGATTGCAACAGCGCAGCCAACCCACGCATCAAGTCCTGCCCTTACGCCGCACCCAGCGCCAACTGCGCGCAAGCGCTCAAAAGTCTTGCGGCGTTAGCCGCGCGATCAGATCACCGGGATCAGGCAGAGTGCCGCCCCCAGAATAACCGCCGACAGATCAGGCGTCTTTGAACTTGATACTTTCGCCGCAACCACAGGCCTCGGCCACGTTCGGGTTGTTGAATTTGAAGCCCGCGTGCAACAGGTCCGTCTCGTAATCAATCTGGGTGCCGAACAGGAACATCTGCGCCATGGGTGCAATCAACACACGTGCGCCGTCTTGCTCGACCACTTCGTCCATCGGATTGGCTTCGGCCACATAATCCATGGTGTATTCCATGCCGGCGCAGCCACCCTTTTTGATGCCAATGCGCAGGCCCGTTGAGCCTTGTTTCTCCATCAGCCGCGCGATCTGCTTGGCCGCTATGGGTGTCAGGGTGACGGCGGCTTTGCCGGGGATGCCGAACATGGGGTGGTCCTTTAAGCTATGCAGCAAAGATAGGATTACAGCAGGCGTCCCGCAAGGGCGTTACATCTCGCAAGGGCGTTACATAAAGCCCAGTTCCAGCCGCGCTTCGTCCGACATCATCTCCATGCCCCAAGGTGGATCAAAGGTCATGCCGACCTTGACCTCCTTCACGCCTGCGACAGGTTCAACGGCGTCTTGCACCCAGCCGGGCATCTCACCCGCTACCGGGCAGCCGGGCGCGGTCAGGGTCATCAAAATCTCGACCGCGTTTTCGGGCGATATATCAATGGTATACACCAAACCCAGATCATAGATATTCACCGGGATTTCCGGATCATAGACCGTGCGACAGGCCTCTACGATCTGCTCATAAAGCGGATGTTCGGTGGATGACGGGCGGATCAGGGGGGCGCCCTCGATCTGGTCCAGCGGCTGGTTCATGGCATTCTCACGCGGTTAGTTGAGTGTTTATATAGGGAATGGCCAGCAAAGGTCTAGTGCAGGAATATGATTTCACCGCCTACAGCAAGCGGCGGTCAAGCCCGGTTTGCCGAATTACCCAGGTCAGCAGGATCGAACCTGCGACGGCATAGACATAAATCGCCGGGCGGCCGAAATCGGTGAAGCGGAACAGCAAGGCACAGAAGCCGACATGGATGAAGTAAATCCCCGAGGCATAATCGCTGAGCACACGGCTCGCCAAAGTGCCGGGTGTTTTCAGTGCCAGCAGCATCAGCGCCGGGGCGGCAAGGCCAAGCGCGATCATGTTGTCATGCGCGACGCCCTTGATCGAAAATCGCGCCAGCAGCAGCGATTCCGCCAAGACGAGGGCCACTCCCAGCAGGGTTGCGGCTTGCAGCCAGCCGATACGCAGTCGCTCCCCCACGTTTTCACGCGCGAACAGGAAGCCCGCCAGCATATAGGGCAGGCACAAAAGCAGTGGATTGCGGTTGGCGAGCAGCGGGTCGGAAAAGATCAGCTTGTTGGGGGCGATCAGATCAAACGCCATGCCATAGGTGACGCCAAGCCCGCCGAGAAAGCTGAGGGCGGTGACCCAGA
The DNA here is from genome assembly GCA_046590425.1 of Cypionkella sp. Classification (GTDB taxonomy): domain Bacteria; phylum Pseudomonadota; class Alphaproteobacteria; order Rhodobacterales; family Rhodobacteraceae; genus Cypionkella. Next base: position 5,322 of record JBKJTI010000199.1, read on the forward strand.
TCAGCGCGCGGCTGGACCACTGCGCGATGGCCACGACCAGCGCCGCCGCGATCACCATGCCCGCCAGATACCACAGATGCCAGTAGCCAAACACCAGAGTGCGCAGGTTCTGCCACGGCCCCCGCGCGGCCAGCAGCGGCCAGTAAAGCGGCAAATACAACAGCATCCACAGCACATAAAGCTCGGCTGCATGTTTTACATAGCCCCACCCCCGGCGCCTGATCACCGCCGCGTGTAGAAAGTAGCCGTTGAACAGCAGGAAAATCGGCACGCCCAGCCGGAACAGACCGTCTCCGGTCAACAGGATCGCGGTCCGCCCGAGTGGGGCGAACGGATTGGCGTGGATGCCGACGACCATGAAAGCCAGCAACAGCTTCAGGACATCGACGGCGCGACTGCGCGCGGCGCTGGTCATTGGAAAGTTTATCCGAGTTTATCGCGGGGTCAGAACGGGATTTCGTCATCGATATCCGAACGCCCGCCACCCGAGCCTCCGCCCGAGGATGAGCCTCCGCCGTAACCGCCGCCACCGCTGGTGCCACCACGGCTGTAGCCGCCGCCAGACGCGCCACCCGAGCCGCCCCCCTGATCCTCATAGCGGCCACGATCATCATCGCCACTGCCGCCACCCGAACCGCCGCCATCACGACCGCCCAGCAGGGTCAATTCGCCTCGGAACTGGCGCAACACAACCTCGGTGGTGTAGCGATCAGCCCCGGATTGGTCCTGCCATTTGCGGGTTTCCAACTGGCCTTCGATGTAAACCGTCGAGCCTTTCTTGAGATATTGTTCGGCGATTTTGCCGATGTTCTCGTTGAAAATTGCCACAGAATGCCATTCGGTGCGCTCTTTACGCTCGCCGCTTTGCTTGTCGCGCCAGGTCTCGCTGGTGGCGATGCGCAGGTTCACCACCTTGCCGCCGTTGGGGAAGTTGCGCACTTCCGGGTCGCGGCCCAGATTTCCGACGATGATCACCTTGTTGACCGAGCCTGCCATCACATTCTCCTGATTCCGTAGATCCCCGTCAGCATCGCGACAGGTGGTAAATAATTTCTATAGACTGCCACCATCGGCCCCGCAACCGGGCAGCTTGCGGGGGATCCGGCAAGGGAGCGTCGAAGCGATCTGGGCGGGTCCGATCACGGCGCTGGAACTTGGTGCAAACTTCGGTATAGTGCCGCGAGATTTGGTCAGGCTGAAGACAGGGTTGGCATGCGATTTACGCCGATGGTTTTAAGGGTCGTTGTGGCAGCGGGCGTGGCCCTTGCTGCGGGCGGTGCGGCTGAGGCTGAGGGGCTGAAGCTGAGCGGCAAGAAAAACCGCGCGTCGGCGTTGAAATCTCAGATGGCGTTGTTGGATGGTCGGCTGGCTGTGGTTTACAGCGGATCCGAGCGTTTGAAGCCGAATTACAACAAAGACAACGCCAAAGCGGGTGCGGATGGGCCGGTGAAGCGGTTCAGCGGCAAGTATAAAGGTGCGTATCTGGAAGTCGCGAAGGCGGCCGCCCGCAAGCACGGCGTGCCGGAAGATGTATTCTTGCGGCTGGTGCAGCAGGAAAGCGGCTGGAACTCGGGGGCTGTGTCGATCAAGGGGGCCACGGGCCTTGCGCAACTGATGCCGGGGACGGCGGATCGGTTGGGGGTGGATATCAACGATCCCGGTGAGAACCTTGAGGGTGGGGCGCGGTATCTGCGGATGATGTATGATCGGTTCGGGACCTGGACGCTGGCACTGGCTGCCTATAATGCCGGGCCGATGGCTGTTGAAAAGCATGGCGGGGTGCCGCCTTATGATGAGACGAAGAATTACGTTTTGGCGATTTTGGGGTAGGGATTTGGGCTGTGTCCACGCGTGGACAGGCTTCGGATTTACGCAAAATCAAGGGGTTATGCGTGCCCCATTTATCTTTTCTTAACATTTAAGCGCGGCTTTACATCGGCTGTCCGCATCGCTACACCGCGCGTTTTGCGAACGCTTGGGGGCTGCTATGACGCTGTTTTGTGGGATCGACTTTGGCACCTCGAACTCGACGGTATCGCTTGCGGATGCCGAGCGCGCTTGGCTGATCGCTTTGGAAGATCAGGCGATGACATTGCCCTCGGCGGTGTTCTGGGAGCAGGATGGCGGTGCGCCGGAGTTCGGCCGCGCCGCGATTGCGGCCTATTTGCGCGGCGATGAGGGGCGGTTGATGCGGGGGCTGAAAAGCACGCTCGGCTCGGGGATGATTGATGAGCGCACGGCGGTTGGTAGCCGCGCGGTGTCGTTCCGCGAGGTGCTGACGCGGTTCATGCGGCAGATGGTTGAGGTGTTGCGCCTGCATGCGCCGGGGGCAGACCGGGTGGTGCTGGGGCGTCCGGTTCATTTTGTCGATGGTGACGCGGCTGGCGATGCCAAGGCGCAGACGGCATTGGAGGAAATCGCGAAGGGTCTGGGCTTTCGCGAGGTGTCGTTTCAGTACGAGCCGATTGCGGCGGCTTTGCAGTACGAGCAGGGCATTGCGCGCGAAGAACTGGTGCTGATCGTCGATATTGGCGGCGGTACCTCGGACTTTTCCATCGTGCGGGTGTCGCCGGAACGGGCGCGGGCTGCGGATCGGGCCGGGGATATTCTGGCCAATGACGGTATTCGCGTCGGTGGGACGGATTTTGACCGGTTTCTGAGTCTGGCCGAGGTGATGCCGCATCTGGGCTACAAGGCCACCACCAAGCACGGCAAGGGCTTGATGCCGAACCATTACTTCCTCGATCTGGCGACATGGCACCGCATCAACATGTTGTATACGCAGCGGTGTCTGGCGGATTTGAAGGCGTTTCGGCGCGAGATTGATCGGCCGGAATTGCTGGATCGGCTGATGAAGGTGATCTCGGAGCGTCAGGGTCATGCGGTGGCGATGGCGGTCGAGGCCGCGAAAATTGCGCTTTCGGATCAGGAGGTTGTGCGGTTGCAGATTTCCGCGCTGACAGGAGGGCCGAATCCAATGCTGCGGCGCGAAGGCTTTGAGGCGGCGGTGTTGCCGCTGGTTGAGCGGATTTCAGAGCGGTTGGGCGCGGTTTTGGCGCAGGCCGGGGTTGGTGTTGCGGATATTGGTACGGTGTTCATGACCGGGGGGTCCTCGGGCCTGCCTGTGTTGCGGGCTTGCGTGCAGGCAGCGCTGCCGGGGGTTGCGATTGCCACCGGGGATATGCTTGGCTCGGTCGGGACGGGCCTCGCGTTGGATGCGCGGCGGAAGTTTTCCTGAATGGAGTGAAGCATGATCGCGGCGATTGAGGCGTTTTTACCGGAAGCGGTGGCGTGGCGGCGGGATTTTCATGCGCATCCTGAGTTGAGTTTTCTGGAACACCGGACGGCTGCGCGGGTGGCTGACTTGCTGCGCGGCTTTGGTTGCGATGTGGTTGAGGCGGGCGTCGGCGGCACGGGCGTTGTGGCGGTGATCAACGGGCGCGGGCCGATTGGCAAGAACGGGCGGCGGCGGATTGGGCTGCGCGCGGATATGGATGCTTTGCCAATTTTCGAGGTGTCGGGGGTGGCGTTTGCCAGCGAAGTGCCGGGGGTGATGCACGCTTGCGGCCATGACGGGCATACCGCGATGCTGCTGGCGGCGGCGAAGTATCTGGCGGCGACGCGGCGGTTTGCGGGGCAAGCGGTGCTGATTTTCCAGCCCGGCGAGGAAGCGGGTGGCGGCGCGCGCGCGATGATCGCGGACGGTCTGCTGGCGCGCTATCCGATTGATGAGATTTACGCTTTGCACAATATGCCGGGGCTGGCGGTGGGGACTTATGCCTCGCGTCCGGGGCCGATCATGGCGGCGGCGGATATGTTTGAAATTGAGATTACCGGGCGTGGTGGCCATGCGGCGCAACCGCATTTGGCGTTGGACCCGGTGATGATTGCCGGGCATGTGCTGGTGGCGTTACAAACGGTGGTGGCGCGCAACGTCGATCCGTTGAAGCCTGCGGTTTTGGCGGTCTCGACGGTGGTGAGTGATGGGTCGGGGGCTTGCGTGGTTCCGGGGCGGGTGGTGCTGACGGGGACGGTGCGGTCGTTTGAAGTGGCGGTGCAGGATTTGGTTGAGGATCGGCTGCGGGCGGTTGTGACCGGGATTGCGGCGGCGCATGGCGGGGTGGCAACGGTGGATTATCTGCGCGATGCGCCTGCGACGGTGAATGATGGGGCGTGTGCTGCTCATGCGTTGGATGTGGCGCGGGGGTTGTCTGGCGCTATTGAGGGCGATGTTGCGCCGATGATGGTGTCGGAGGATTTCTCGGAGTTTCTCAACCGTGTGCCGGGAGCGTTCATGTTTGTTGGCAACGGCGACGGACCTTTGCTGCATCAACCGGCCTATGCGTTCAATGATGCGGGGCTGCCCTATGGGGCGGCCTGGCTGGCGGGGATGGTCGAGGCGCGCGGCTGAGGGGTTGCGGCGCGGGCGCGATTGGCTCAGGCTGCACGCAAAAGGAGAGCCATCATGCCCGTGAAGAACCGATTTGCCGAGATGTTGCCCGAGATCGCCGGATGGCGGCAGGATTTCCACGAAAATCCCGAGTTGCTGTTTGAGGTGCATCGCACGGCAGGCCGCGTGGCGGAGTTGTGCCGGGAATTTGGCTGCGATGAAGTCACGGAGGGGATTGGTCGCACTGGCGTTGTGGTTGTCATCAAAGGCAAAACCGACACTGTGGGGCGGGTGATTGGCTTGCGCGCGGATATGGATGCTTTGCCGATCATCGAGCAGACCGGGGTGGCTTATGCTTCGAAGGTGCCGGGGAAGATGCATGCTTGCGGGCATGACGGCCATACCTCGATGCTGCTGGGGGCGGCGAAGTATCTCGCCGAGACACGGAATTTTGACGGCACGGCGGTGTTGATTTTCCAACCCGCCGAAGAAGGTGGCGGCGGTGGGCGCGAGATGTGCGCCGATGGCATGATGGACCGTTGGGGGATTCAGGAAGTCTACGGCATGCACAATATGCCGGGGATTCCGGTGGGGCATTTTGCGATCCGGCCGGGGGCGATGATGGCGGCGGCGGATCAGTTCGAGATCACGGTGACGGGCAAGGGTGGCCATGCCGCGAAGCCACACGACTGCATTGATACCACGGTGGTGGCTGCGCATATCATCGTGGCAATGCAGACGATAGCCTCACGCGGGGTGGATCCGTTGAAGCAGGTGGTGGTCTCGGTCTGCACGGTGGCGACGGATTCGACGGCGCATAATGTGATCCCTCAGGTGGTGAAGATGAAGGGCACGGTCCGGACGATGGATTTCGGCGTGCAGGATTATGTCGAGGGCCGGGTGAAGGCGATTGCGGAGGGGACGGCGCAGGCTTTGGGGGCTGTGGCCGAGGTCGCTTATACGCGCGGCTATCCGGTGACGGTGAATGCGGCTGAGAATACCGAATATGCGGCAGAGGTGGCGCGGGCGGTGTCTGGGCAGGTGGATACCGATACCGCACCGCTGATGGGGGCGGAGGATTTCAGCTTCATGCTGCTGGAGCGGCCGGGGGCGTATATTTTCCTCGGCAACGGCGACACCGCGATGGTGCATCATCCGGCGTATAACTTTGACGACACTGCGATCCCGTTCGGCTCAAGCTGGTATGCCGGGATGGTTGAGGCGCGGATGCCAGCCGCGTAAGGGACTGCCCCTCTCAGGCGGCGCCCCCCCCCCACCGCCATCGGGGGCAGTGGGGGGGATGCGGTCGGGTTGTGGCGGGTTTTCAGGCGGCTCGGTGGTTTGGTGGCGGCAGCCTCCGGCGAGGATATTTATCTCCACTGTGAAAGAGTTTGGCGTGGCTATGGGCGGTTTGGGGGGAGTTTCAGGACGATTGCTGTGGCGGTGGTGGCGCTGATCGCGGCGTTGCATGGGTATATTTTGGTGTTGGAGATGTTTTTGTGGCAAGTGCCGCGGACGCGGGCGGTGTTTGGGACTTCGGGGGAGTTTGCGGCGCAGACCAAGGTTTTGGCGGGTAATCAAGGGCTTTATAACGGGTTTCTGGCGGCAGGGATGCTTTGGGCTTTGTGGCTTGGGGCGGTGGGGCGCGGGGTGGCGTTGTTTTTCCTCGGCTGTGTGCTGGTCGCGGGGATTTACGGGGCGGCGACGGCCTCGCGGCGGACTTTGTTCGTGCAGGCTGTGCCGAGTGCGCTGGCGATCGTGGCGGTTTTGCTGGGGGTTTGAGCGGGGAGCGCTCCGCGCGGGTTGTCACCCGGGGCTTGGAATTGCTGTTTTTGAAATACACCCTGCGGAGCGTTCGACCTTTCCTACTACGCAACTTTAGTGGTCGGCGTGGAACGGATTCACCCCCCCGTATGGCTCATATGCCGGGTCATCTGGCCTTTTACGACCTGCCGGGTGTAGTCGAAGTCATGGCCCTTTGGCTTGTGACTGATAGCGCGGCGGATGGCTGCGCGCAGGGCGGCATCATCGGGGGTGGCGCGGAGGGGGGCGCGGAGGTCGGCCATGTCTTCTTGACCGAGGCACATGTAAAGCTCTCCGGTGCAGGTGAGCCGAACCCGGTTGCAGCTTTCGCAGAAATTATGGGTGAGCGGGGTGATGAAGCCTATGCGTTGGCCTGTTTCGGTGACGCGGACGTAGCGGGCGGGGCCGCCGGTTTGGTCGGGGAGGTCTTGCAGGGTCAGCCGGGTCGCGAGTTGGGCGCGCAGGTCTTTGAGGGGCCAGTATTGGTCGATGCGTTGGGCCTCGCCCATGTCACCCATCGGCATGACTTCGATGAAGGTGAGGTCGTGATTTTCAGCCGCACACCAAGCGGTTAGAGTGAAAAGTTCATCCTCGTTGAAGCCCTTCAGGGCCACCGCATTGATCTTGACTTGCAGACCTGCCTCTTTCGCGGCCTCAATGCCATCCAGCACTTGGGCGAGGCGGCCCCAGCGGGTGATCTCGGCGAATTTTTTCTCGTCGAGGGTGTCGAGCGAGACGTTGATGCGTTTGACCCCGCAGGCGGCGAGGTCTTTGGCGTATTTGCGCAGTTGCGAGCCGTTGGTGGTCAGCGTCAGTTCTTTCAGCGCGCCGGAGTCTAGGTGACGCGACATGGCTTCAAAGAAGGTGATGATGCCTTTGCGCACGAGCGGCTCGCCGCCAGTTATGCGCAGCTTTTCGACGCCCAAAGCGATGAAATTGCTGCACAAGCGGTCGAGTTCCTCCAGCGTCAGTAATTCGGCCTTTGGCAGGAAGGTCATGTGTTCGGTCATACAATAGGCACAACGGAAATCGCAGCGGTCGGTGACCGAAACGCGCAGGTAGGAGATTGCGCGGGCGAAGGGGTCTATCAGGGGCATCTCGTTCATGGTGTTAAAGTAGGCGCGCTGCGGCGGGGCGGCAAGGTAGAATGCGACGGTTGCGAGCAGGCGTGCGGCACGGTATCGTGAGGGCATGATGAAAAGAGCTTTGATCCTGATGAGTATGGCGCTGGCGCTTTCGGGCTGCGGCATGATGAAGCAACAGTCGGCTGCGGTGCCGGAGGCTGCGGTGGCGCCAATGGCGCGTCCGGTGATTGGCGCCGGGGCCTCGGCTGCGGCGCTGGATCAGACCACGGAAGCTGAGCGGGCGGCGGCGGTTGCGGCGAAGCCAGTGGGCGGCGAGCGGGCTTTGGGGGCGGCTGTGGTGGCTTTGGGCAGCCCGGCGGAGCAGGGGCTTTGGGTGAAATCCCCGTTGGTGGTGGCCAAGGGCAAGGGCCGGGTGGTGACGGAGAGCGGCGCTTCGGTGGCGGTGAATTTGCTGCCGGGTACGGGGGCCGCGTCGCTGTCTCTGGCGGCGTTTCGGGCTTTGGGGCTCGGGCTGACCGATCTGCCAGAGGTCACGATCTACGCAGAATGAAGCCGATTTACGGCGCGTAAATCGTACACGATTTCCGGGTTCGGAAATCGGTTTGGTGGCATGCGGTCAGCCCAGATATTGTGCGGCTTCTTTGCGCGCGAAGCTCTTCATGCGTTCGCCGTGTTGATCGAGGAACGCGGCGGTGCGGGCGGGGTCGTGTTTCGAAAGATCGCGCAGCCACCATGCAACGGCCTTCTGGATGAACCAGTCTTTATCGTCGATATAGACGGCGGCCCAGCCGAGCACGCGGTCGCGGATGCCCAGCTCAAACTCTTTCGGGAAGTTTTGCTTGGTAAACGGCAGGGTGGCGACCAAAGCGGCGCGGCGGGTCCACATGTTCTCGGAGGTGGTCCAAGTCTCGACCGTGTCGATGCGCGACGGGTCGGCGGTGATGCGCTTTTGGGCGGCGATACAGCCGTGATCGGCGATGGCCCAAGCGTCGAATTGAGGCACCCAGTGGCAGATCAGATCCCAGGCGGCGGCATCGTCGGGTTTGAGACGGGCTTGGGTCAGCAGTTTTGCGGCGGCGACGCGGGCCTCGTGGATATTGGTGTCCCAAAGATCGGCGGCCAGTTGGATGCGGTCGTCTAGGTTAAGTTCGGCGCGCCAAGCGGCGGTAAGCTCCTCAATCTGCGGCACTTTCAGGCCAAGATAGGGGCGGTCGGTCTTGTGATAGGCTGCCGCCTCGATGGCCTTTTCGGGGTTGGCGAGGGCGTTGAGTTGTTCGAGGGCGCGGCTGATCATTCGACGGTTACCGATTTTGCGAGGTTGCGCGGCTGATCCACATCGGTGCCTTTGGCGATGGCGGTGTGGTAGGCCAGCAGTTGCGCGGGGATAGCATAGAGAACCGGGGCGAAGGCGTCGGAAACCTCGGGCATGGTGATGGTCTTCCAGCAATCCATGCCAGCTTCATTGATGCCTTGGGCGTCAGAGATCAGCAGCACTTTGCCGTGGCGGGCCATGACTTCCTGCATGTTCGAGACGGTCTTCTCGAACAGGTGGTCGCGGGGGGCCAGAACGATCACAGGGACTTGCGGCGAGATCAGCGCGATCGGGCCGTGTTTTAGTTCACCTGATGCATAACCTTCGGCGTGGATATAGCTGATTTCTTTCAGTTTTAGCGCGCCTTCGAGGGCGAGGGGGAAC
>JBKJTI010000248.1:0-11835 GCA_046590425.1 Cypionkella sp.
TGAAGACCGCGTGTCGGGCCATAGCGCAGCCTGGTTAGCGCGTCCGTCTGGGGGGCGGAAGGTCGAGAGTTCGAATCTCTCTGGCCCGACCAAATCGAAAACCGCCCGCCTGCCAACCAGCAGAGCGGGCGTTTTCGTTTAGAGGATTTGAAGATGAGCCAACCCGGCGTTTTGCCAGCCCAAGCCCTGCGCGGCCTGATTACCTCGGGCGCCATCGCGGCCTCTCTTGCGATCATCCCCGAGCAAATCCAACCCGCCAGCCTTGATCTGCGCCTAGGCACCGTCGCCTACCGCGTCCGCGCGTCGTTCCTGATCGGTAAGGGCCGCACGGTCGCTGACCGCATCGCCGAATTTGAGATGCACCGCATAGACCTCACCCAAGGGGCCGTGCTGGAAAAGGGCTGCGTCTATGTCGTGCCCTTGATGGAAAGCTTGGCCCTGCCGCAAGGCATCACCGCCGTCGCCAATGCCAAATCGTCGACTGGTCGGCTTGATCTGCTGACCCGCCTGATCACCGACAGCGGCACCGAATTTGATCGCATCGCCGAGGGCTATCACGGCCCGCTTTACGCCGAAGTTTGCCCGAAGTCGTTCTCGGTGTTGGTCCGCGCCGGCCAACGCCTGAACCAGATCCGCTTCCGCCAAGGCCAAGCCGTGCTGTCCGACGCTGAACTCACCGCATTGAACGCTCTAGAACCCCTTGTGTCAGGTGAGGCCCTGATCTCGGAAGGCCTCGGCTTCTCGGTCGATCTGAAACCCACCACTGGCAATCTGGTCGGCTACCGCGCCAAACCACACACCGGGGTCGTCGATCTCGACAAGATCGGCCACTACGCAGCGTCCGAGTTCTGGGAGGAAATCCACTCCTCCAATGGTCGCATCATCCTCGACCCCGGCGCGTTCTACATACTGGTTTCCCGCGAAGCCGTCACCATCCCCCCCGATTACGCCGCCGAGATGGCCCCCTTCCTTGCCATGGTCGGCGAATTCCGCGTGCATTACGCAGGCTTTTTCGACCCCGGTTTCGGTCATGCCGAAGCAGGCGGCGCGGGCAGCCGTGGCGTCTTAGAGGTGCGATGCCACGAGGCCCCGTTCGTGCTGGAACACGGCCAGATCGTCGGTCGCCTCGTCTATGAAAAGATGGCCGAGCGGCCCGAGTCGCTGTATGGTCGAGAGATCGCCTCGAACTACCAAGGACAGGGATTGAAATTGGCCAAGCAGTTTAGAGCTGATTAGCCATGCACATCGGGGCCGTGCTTATTGCACTTGCCCTCGCAACGCCCGCCCCGGCGCAGAGCCTCATTATGCAGTTTGTGCCCAATGCCAACCCAGATGCGGTGATTTCCTGCGCGATACGTCTGCAAGGTCGTCAGATCAACACCATTGCCACCAGGGGCCTCGGGTTTCAAAATCTGCGCAGCTATCATTGGTGGGTCAACCCCGGCGAAGATCAGGCGCTGTTGCACGGGGTCGCGGGCTTTCTGACCGGCGATGTCCCCTCTGCCAACCCACTGTCGCTGCCGCGCCTGCAACCGCCCTATCTGACGGTGGACTGTCGGGCGAATGTCGATGGCAGCCTCGCCTCAGGCCGCTATCAGGCGCAGGGCACCACCCTGCCCGCGCCGTTGCAACACCTGATCGCCACAGTGATGCCCGGCAGCTATTGCACCCAAGGCCCCAACCGCTAACCTGCGCACAACCACAGGAGTTGCCGCATGGCCCCGCTTTCCGGCGTTACCATTCTTGACCTCACCCACGTTCTCGCCGGACCCTATTGAAGCATGACGCTGGCCGATCTGGGCGCGCGGGTGATCAAACTGGAACGCCCCGGTACAGGCGATGACACCCGCGCCTTCCCACCGTTCGTGGCGGCGGAAAGCGCCTATTTTGCCGCTCTGAACGCGGGAAAAGCCTCTATTGCGCTGGATTTGAAGGCAGAGGGTGACCGCGCGATCTTTGAACGCCTGCTGGCGCGGGCTGACGTGATCTTGGAAAACTACCGCCCCGGCGTGATGGAGCGTTTGGGCTATGGCTATGAAACGCTGCACAAAACACATCCCCGGCTGATCTATGGCGCGGTGTCGGGCTTTGGCCACACTGGCCCCGATGCCGCGAAACCCGCCTATGATATGGTGGTGCAAGCGCGTGGCGGGGTGATGAGCATCACCGGCGAAGAAGGTGGCCCGCCGGTGCGCGTGGGGGCGTCGATCGGCGACATCGTTGCGGGGATGTTTCTGGCGCAGGGCGTGTTGGCCGCCCTTTATGACCGCGAAAAAACCGGGCTAGGCGCGAAAATCGACATCGCCATGCTGGATGCGCAACTGGCGATTCAGGAACATGCTGTTGCCATCACCACCGCCACCGGCACGCCTCCGGGCCGCACCGGGGCGCGGCATCCCACCATCACGCCGTTTTCCACCTATCGCGCAGCGGACGGGTTTTTCGTGATCGCGGCTGGCAATGACGCGATGTTTGCAACGCTTTGCACCACACTGAACCTGCCGCTTGCCGGCGATCCGCGCTTCGCGACCAACGCCGCCCGCTGCAACCATCACGCGCTGCTGAAACGGCTGATTGAAGCGGTGACCTTGGGTGCCCCCGTCGCCCCTTGGATCGCAACACTGGAAGCCGCGCACCTTCCAACCGGGCGGGTGCAGGACATGGCGCAGGTATTGCAAGACCCGCAACTGCGGGCCCGCCAGATGGTTTTGCCCGTAACACCGTCCCCTGGCGGCCCCAGCTTTACCGCCGCCGGCAATCCGATCAAAATGTCGACCCTTGATGAGATCACCGCCCGCGTCGCTGCCCCGCGTCTTGATGGTGACCGCGCCGCGATCCTGGCTTGGCTGAACGGCGCAGACCGCGCCTGATATGCCGCGAACAGGCAATGATGCGCCGCTAATGCAGCTTAGTCTCGCCCCAAGCGCAATGAGGATCGCATGACACATCCGGTACGGGTCGACCAAGCCAGCCTGTCTGACGCGACGTGGGACGATCCCGCGCGCGGCTCTATCCGTTGGAAAACCCTGATTTCCGGCGATGTTACCACGACCGATACCTTGGTGTGTGGCATCGCCCTGATGGACAAAGGTGAGACCTTCGCCCTGCATTCCCATCCGCAGCCCGAGTTGTACTTTGGGTTGGAAGGCGAGGTCGATGTACAGATCAACGGCACCGCCCACCGTCTGAAACCCGGCGTGGCTCTTTTCATTCCCGGCGATGCCGTGCATGGAGTGTTGGCCGCAGATCAACCGGTGCGCTGGTTCTACACTTTTGCCGCCGATACCTTCGTCGATATCGCCTATAGCTTCGCCTGACCCGAGGACAATATGACCGAAGACATCCAAGACGCACTCGTCATCTTCACCCCCTCGGGCAAGCGTGGCCGCTTTGCGCATGGAACGCCAGTGCTGACCGCAGCGCGCCAGTTGGGCGTTGATCTGGATTCGGTCTGCGGCGGGCGGGGCATCTGCTCGAAATGCCAGATCACGCCGGGCTATGGCGAGTTTTCCAAACACGGCGTCACGGTAGAGGCCGATGCGCTGACCGAGTGGAATAGCGTTGAGGAGCGTTATAAATCCAAGCGCGGCATGATTGAGGGCCGCCGTCTGGGCTGTCAGGCCTGCGTGATGGGCGATGTGGTGATCGACGTGCCGCCGGAATCGCAGGTGCATAAACAGGTGATTCGCAAATCCGCCAGCCAGCGCGATATCGTGATGGACCCGGCCACCCGCGCGCTTTACGTCGAGGTTGCCGAACCCGACATGCACGAGCCGACTGGGGATTTCGAGCGGCTTGTGACTGCCTTGCAGGAACAATGGGGCGTCGGGGAGGTCGCGGCAGAACTGCCGATCCTGCGCCGGCTGCAACCGGCTTTGCGCAAGGGCGAATGGAAAGTCACCGTGGCGCTGCACAAGGGCAACCACGACGCCCGCCACCGCATCCTTGATATCTGGCCGGGGTTTCATGAGGGCAAGCTTTACGGTCTCGCCATCGACCTTGGTTCCACCACCATTGCAGCACACCTGTGCGATCTGCATGATGGCAGCGTTTTGGCGTCTTCTGGCGTGATGAACCCGCAAATCCGTTTCGGCGAAGACCTGATGAGCCGGGTCAGCTACGCGATGATGAACCCCGGTGGCGATGTCGAGATGACCGCTGCCGTGCGCACCGCGTTGAACGGCTTGATCCAGTCAATCGCCACCGAAGCGCGGATCGTGCCGACCTCGATCTACGAGATCACCTTTGTCTGCAACCCGGTAATGCACCATCTGCTTCTGGGGATTGATCCTGTCGAACTCGGCCAAGCCCCCTTCGCACTGGCGACCTCCGGTTCTCTGGTGCTGGACGCCGCCGATCTGGATATCAAAGCGGTGAACTCGGCCGCCCGCGTCTATATCCTGCCCTGTATCGCGGGCCATGTCGGGGCTGATTGCGCAGCGGTGGCCTTGTCGGAAGAGCCAAACAAGTCGAAAGAAATGGTGCTCATCGTCGATGTAGGCACCAATGCCGAACTGCTGCTCGGCAACGAAACCCGTGTGCTCGCCTGTTCCTCGCCCACTGGCCCCGCATTTGAAGGCGCGCAAATCTCCTCCGGTCAGCGCGCCGCGCCCGGAGCCATCGAGCGGGTCGAAATTGACCCCGTCAGCAAAGAACCGCGCTTTCGCGTCATTGGCTCTGATCTCTGGTCCACCGACCCCGGCTTCACCGCCGCAACCTCTGGCACCGGGATCACCGGGATCTGCGGGTCTGGCATCATCGAAGCCGTGGCCGAGATGCGCATGGCGGGTCTGGTTGATCAGGGTGGTCTTGTCGGGGGTGCCGATCAAACCGGCACCACCCGCTGTATTCCCGAGGGCCGCACCCATTCCTATGTCCTGCACGACGGCACCGCCACCGGCGGCCCGATGATCACCGTCACCCAAGGCGACATCCGCGCCATCCAACTCGCCAAAGCAGCGCTTTATGCCGGGGCGAAGTTGCTGATGGATGAGATGGGCGTTGAAACCGTCGAGAAAGTTGTCCTCGCCGGCGCATTCGGTGCCCATATCAGCCCGAAACACGCGATGGTTCTGGGCATGATCCCGGATGTGCCACTGGATAAGGTGATCAGCGCCGGCAACGCCGCAGGAACTGGTGCACGCATCGCGCTCTGCAACGTTGGCGCGCGGGATTATATCGAAACCACCGTACACGATATCCACAAGGTCGAAACCGCTATCGAGCCGAGGTTTCAGGAGCATTTCGTTAACGCCAGCGCGATCCCGAATGCGGTGGATACCTTCCCGGAACTCAGCAAAATCGTCACCCTGCCGCACGTCAGCTTCAACACCTCTGGCGCTGGCAGCGGCGGTCGGCGCAGACGCCCTTGACCTATTCGCAGGCGCGCCTAAATTGGCAACTTATGGATGATCCAATCGCACAACTGCTCTCCCGGATTGCCGCGCAAGATCGCGTAGCATTCCGGCAAATCTATTCAAGCGCCTCGGCGAAACTTATGGGCGTGCTCTTGCGTATCTTGGGAAACCGGGCAGAAGCGGAGGATGCGTTGCAAGAGGTGTTCACAAGGGTATGGCTGCGCGCGAATCGGTATGAAGCCGATAAAGGCCGCGGTATGACCTGGTTGATCGCCTTGGCACGCAACCATGCAATTGATCGCTTGCGGTCTCGCCGCGAAATTCAGTCGGGCGACGAAGACGCTATGAACGCGGTGATCGACACCACGCCGCGGGCTGAAACCCGCCTGATCGCGGTGGGCGAGGTCAAGCGCATCAACCATTGCTTCGAGACGTTGGAAACCGAAAAAGCCGCCGCGCTGCGCGGGGCGTATTTGACGGGCACCTCCTATCTCGATCTTGCCGCCCAGTTCAACGTGCCCTTGAACACCATGCGCACTTGGCTACGCCGCAGCCTTCTCAAACTGAGGGAGTGCATGGAGCAATGACCAGCACTCCTCTTGACCTGCCCGAAGACGAAGCCCTCGCCGCTGAATACGTTCTGGGCGCGTTGGATCTGGCCGAGCGCAGCGCAGCCGAGGCACGGCTGCGGGTTGACGCAGGCTTTGCCGCCTTAGTCAACCAATGGCAAAATCGCCTGTCGGACTTGAACGATGATTACGCCGAGGCCGAAGCCCCCAACCTGCTGCCTCAGATCGAAGCCCGGCTGTTTCCGCAAGCCGCCAAGCCCCGGCGCTGGTTTGGTTGGGCTGCGGGCGCGTTGACAGCCGGGGCGATTGCGATGGCTGCATTTGTCATGCTGCCGCCACCCGCCCCGCCTGCGCCTACCATGACCGCCGAACTCTCCGCCGAAGCCTCACCCCTGCGCTACGCCGCCGCCATAGCTGGTGACCAGTTGACCCTGACCCGCGTGGCCGGCAGCGATGCCGAAGCGGGCAAGGATTACGAGTTGTGGATCATCGAGGGCGATAATGCCCCGGTGTCCCTGGGCGTGCTGACCGAAGCTTCAGTCACAATCCCCGCTCCCAAGGCCGCCGAGGGTTATCTGCTGGCGATCACGCTGGAGCCGAAAGGTGGCGCGCCGGAAGGCAAACCGACCGGGCCAATCCTTGCCGCAGGGCCGCTGAAAAACATCTGAAAACAAAAACCCTTCAGACAAAACGTCTCTGCCACCACAACAAATCGAAAATAAAATCCGGGCGGCTGAAACTTTTCAGCCGCCCGTTGCGTTAGTTCGTCATGAGGCAAGGCTGTCTTGCCCTGAAACCAACATGAGGTAACACGATGAACGCTTCCAATATGGTCAAAGCCGCAATGGCAACCGCGTTTCTGGCGCTCTCGTCCGGCATGGCGCTGGCCGAAAATCCGATGGTCGGTGGTGCAGAGATGTTCCCCGAGAAAAACATCGTTGAGAACGCGGTCAACTCCAAAGACCACACCACCCTCGTCGCAGCCGTGACCGCTGCTGGTCTGGCTGAAACGCTGTCGGGCGCTGGCCCGTTCACCGTCTTCGCTCCGACCAACGAAGCTTTTGCGAAACTTCCCGCTGGCACCGTTGAGACCCTGCTGAAGCCTGAGAACAAAGATATGCTGGTCAAGATCCTGACCTGCCACGTTGTCGGCAAGGAAGTGATGTCAGACGCACTGAACGGCATGATCAAGGACGATGGCGGCAAGCACCCGGTTCCGACACTGGGCGGCTGCACTCTGCAAGCCACCTATGAAGGCGACATGATCAAGCTGACGGATGAGATGGGCAACGTAGCCACTGTCACCCAAGCCGATGTCAAACAGTCGAATGGCGTGATCCATGTCATCGACACGGTCATGCTGCCGAAGTCCTAAGCTTAGTGGCAAACTTTGCGGCGCGGCTCCCAGCAGAGCCGCAAAGCGCCATGTTGAAACACGGTTCGGATTTTTTTAGGTCCCCGCTTTAGTCCGAGCCGTGAAAGGGCCTTGCAGAGCAATCTGCAAGGCCCTTTGCGTTTTGATGATGCTTCGCTACTCTGGCCGTATTCACGTTCGTCATTTCCAAGGATTCTGTGATGCGACTTTTCCCAATGCTGCGCTGTCTTGCGTTGTTTTTGCTATGGCTGCCCGCCCTCGCTGCTGCCGATGGCCGCACCATCATCGTGCTGGATGCCT
Source organism: Cypionkella sp. (assembly GCA_046590425.1). Classification (GTDB taxonomy): domain Bacteria; phylum Pseudomonadota; class Alphaproteobacteria; order Rhodobacterales; family Rhodobacteraceae; genus Cypionkella. The sequence goes on from JBKJTI010000248.1 coordinate 7,602, forward strand.
CAGGCTCGATGTGGGGCCAGATTGACGGCAAACCCAAACTTGAAATCGCGCGTGAGGCATTGGCGGAAGTGCTAAAAACCATTCCCGCCGATACCGAACTCGGCTTGATCGCCTATGGCCATCGCGACAAAGGTTCGTGTGACGACATTGAAACCATCGTCTCCCCGGCCAAAGGCACCGCGCAGGCGATCTCCGATGCTGCCGCCAAAATGCAATTCCTTGGCAAAACCCCGCTGACCGAAGCCGTGCGCCGCGCCGCAAGCGAACTGCATTCCACCGAGGAAAAAGCCACCGTTGTGCTGATCACGGATGGCATTGAAACCTGCCAAGGCGACCCCTGTGCACTTGCGCAGGAACTCGAATCCTCGGGCGTTGATTTCACAGCGCATGTGGTGGGCTTTGGTCTGACGAAAGAAGAAGGCAAGCAAGTCGCCTGCCTCGCCGAAGACACCGGCGGCCAATATATCACGGCCGATGATCTGGATAGCCTGACGGTTGCGCTGCAAGCCACTGTGATCTCTGCCCCGGAACCGGCCCCTGCGCCCGAACCCGTGCCAACCCCAGAACCCGCAAAACCCGCGCAGTTGGAAATCAACTTTGCCCCCAAAGCGTTGCTCGCCCCCGGCATCGCCAAACCGGAAGACAACTCGCAAGTCAGTTGGGAACTCTATGCGATCAACTCCGATGGCACCACGGGGGAGCGTTTCACCACCGAATACAACGATTTCAAAGGCTATATTGAACCAGGGCTCTATCGGCTGATCGCCACGCTGGATACGGCACAAACCACCAGCGACCTCACCCTTACCGCAGGCACCCTCAGCGCTCCTGAAGTCACGCTCAACGCCGCCCGCGTCATTCTGCATCCGAAAGGCACTGAGGGCGGTGAGATTGAGCCCGATGCCAGCCTGAAGTTCACCACCACCTCGGGCGTCAACACCACCTTCTACGGCGACACCCGGGTCTATCTGCCTGCAGGTGAGGTGACCTTGACCGCAGGTTTGGGACTTGCCAGCCAGACCGAAACCCTCACCCTCACCCCCGGTGAGTTGGTGGAAAAGGACGTCATCATCCAAGTCGGCCTCGCCGCGATTGAGGGCTATTACGTCGAAGGCATGTTGATCGAAGGCAACGCGCATCAGATCAGTATCAGGTCCGCCAAGAAAAGCATCGACGGAAGCCGCGAAAGCCTGAACACCTCCTACGGAACTGGCAATCAAACCAAACTCTCGCCCGGTGACTACATCGCCTATGTCGAACTGGGTGCTGCCTCTGCAGAAGTGCCGTTCAGCATCAAAGCGGGCGAGCGGACCGATGTGGCCGTGATCCTGGAGGCGGGCGTTCTGGCCTACACCGCTCCCGGTGCCACTGAAGTGCAGATTTTCTCCGCCAAGAAGGACATCAGCGGCAACCGCAAATCAGTGTTCCACAACTACAACGCCGAAGACCAAACCACCCTGCCCGGCGGCGATTACACCATCGTCACCACCAAAGACGGCACCGAGACCGAAACCTCCGCCAACGTCAAACCCGGCGAGCGCACCGAGATCAATGTGCCATAAACCCACCGCGCGCTTGCGCCAAACCATCTTGACGCGGGCGCGCGGCTGGCATACCTCAGAGCCCAACGCGGGTGTAGCTCAATGGCAGAGCAGCAGCTTCCCAAGCTGAATACGAGGGTTCGATTCCCTTCACCCGCTCCAATCCAACCCATTGATCTTAAAGAAACTCCTTGCAAACAATGGGGTTTTTACGTTTTGGTGTTACAAAACACGTTACAAAACGAGAGGGTGAAGCCGTGGTGGGCAAGATCAGACACATGTTGAATCGTGATGGCCGCTATTTCGCACGGTTGGTGATTCCGAAAGACTTGCGCGCCTTCATGGAGGGCAAGACGGAGTTGCGCACCGCCCTAGGCGCAGACTACCGACAAGCCCTCAAACTGCTGCCTGGTGCCGTCGCCACGCTTCAACACCAGATCGCCATAGCAGAGCGCAGCGCGGTCCGTGACGGTGCTGGGGTATCGGCAGGGGTGAAAGCCATAACACCGGGTAGATACCCCTTAGCGCCCGATCAGATCGCCATGCACAACTATCAGACGCGCATTGCCGAGGATGAAGCCCTACGCGCCGATAGCAGGTATGCGACCATCGGCTACATTCCAGAGGATCTTGTTCAAGCACTGCGCGAAGGCATGGCCGGGAAGTTGGATGACGGTCAGTTACTCAATCTGGTGGGGTGGCGCATCGGAAAGTATCACGTCCTTGGCAACACAACGGCACAGTGGCCTACGCCAGAGTGGCGAACGCTGGCGCGTGCCTTGTGTGTCTCTGAGTATGAGGCTTTTTCTCGCACTGCTGAACGCGATGATGGCGACTTTACAGGCACTCCCACGCATCCTCTGTTGGTCAATGCAGCACCGCCACCAGCCGAAGGTGAACCTCCTGTCCCAATCCGCGACCTGTTCCGGAAATACGTCTCGGCGCGTAAGTTGGAAGGGCGTCAGAAGGATGATGGCAAGCGACAAGAACCTGTTATTGAGAGCCTGATCAAGTTTGTGAAGCATGAAGATGCTCGCCGTCTTAGACAGCCAGACATCCGTGCGTGGCGCGATCAACTGTTGAAAACTTTGGCACCTAAGACCGTGAGCGACGTTTACTTGTCGGCTGTCAAAGCGATGCTTGAATGGGCGCGCAAGGAACAAATTTTGGCCGAAAACGTGGCTGGCGATGTTCGGCAAGGTAAACCAAAGAGGGTGCTAAGCCGCGAAAAAGGCTACACATTGGATGAAGCTACTGCGATCATCAAGGCATCCCGCAGCTACAAGCCGCATGAGTGGATCAATGGCTCTACCCGCGAACATGCCGTCACGACCGCTTCAAAAAGATGGGTTCCGATTTTGTGCGCCTTCACCGGCGCGCGCGTTTCAGAAATGACTCAGCTACGCAAAGAGGACATCCGACAGGTTGATGATGTCCACGTTCTTCGTATCACACCTGACGCTGGCACCGTTAAGGCGGGTGGCTATCGCGATGTGCCAATTCATAGGCAGATCATTGAAGAAGGCTTCATTCAATTTGTTGATTCCTGCGATGATGGCCCGATTTTCTCACGTTCATCATCCACCGATCTGGATAAACAGCGGTCTTCGGCCAGAGGGCTTGCGAACATACTGGGTGAGTGGTTGAAAAGTATGAATCTGGTGCCAGTGGGGCTTTGGCCCAATCACGCCTTTAGGCATCGGTTCAAAACAGTCGGGCGAGAGATCGGTGTTTCTGATCGAGTTGTCGACGCAATCTGTGGACATGCTTCGCGAACCGCAGGTGATAATTACGGTGATGTGACCATAATGGCTCGGGCGAGAGTTATCGAAACTATGCCTGAATACGCACTGGACTGAATTTTTGGATCTTTACCTAAGTCCGGCATGAGTGGCCGTGTGGTGAGCCGGATAGCTGTGCGGTCTTACAGCGAAAACAGCGTGAATGTGTAGTTCAAATCAATGTTTTCCCATTACTTATCATGTGCTTACGGACGCAGTGTCACGTCACTTTCTGCTATATATGAGTTACGAAATAGCAGCAAAGGAAGATAGCGATGACGACCAAACCTCATAAGGACACCGCGCTGGTGAAGTTTCTCGACCGGCGCATTCTGGAAATGAAGCCGAAAACTCAGTCTGAAATGGCTTTTGAAGCCGGGTTCAAAAATGCAAATGTGTTGTCGATGATCAGATCCGGTGCGGCGAAGCTACCGCTCGACCGGGTGCCTGCCTTGGCAAAGGCGATTGATTGTGATCCCGCCCACTTATTGCGGTTAGCTCTTGATCAAACGGTTGGCAGCACGTTTGCGGCAGCCATCGTAGAGATCCTCGGTAGTCCAGTGACCGTCAACGAGCGTGCATGGCTCGATGAGATCCGCGATGCATCTGAAGGTGGCGATCCTCGTGTCACCACGCGCAGCCGCACAACGCTGCGCGGGATTTTTGGCAAATGAGTGCGCGCAAGACCTTCGCCGGGTTCGTCGTGCCGCATGATGGACCGCTGACCAAGGCAGAGAAGGGCTGGGTCGAGCTTCTGCGTGTGATCTGTTACGATGGGGTGCCCACGCCGAGTCAGCCCGTGGTGCAGGCACTGCGTGAGGCTCTGGATGCGCAACGGCGTGACGGTTCGCCTCGCTGATCGAGACCTGGAAGCTCAACACAGTCGGCCCCATGCATGGCTGGCCCGGCAAG
>JBKJTI010000183.1:0-7586 GCA_046590425.1 Cypionkella sp.
AATTCATGCATCCCGCAAAACTCTGCCACCTGACGGAAGGTCAGCGTGGTGTTGTCCACCAGCCAAACGGCGGTCGCTTTGGACATCAAAGGCTTCGACATCGGAAATCTCCTCAGCTTACGCCCGCAAACGGGCGGGGCTTTACAAATCTTCCCCGAGCCGGGAAAACGGCTGCGACCGAGGCCGCGAAGTTTTCGTTTTCAGGGAAATCTTGGCCCATATACTGCGGTTTTTGGCAAAGGGAAAGTGGTAATGCGTCAACTGGCTTTGGTGATCGCGGCGATTTTTTGCGCCGGAATAGCGCAAGCCCAAGGCGAGAAAGCAGGCGATTTCGACTATTACGTCATGTCGCTCGGCTGGTCATCGAACTGGTGCGCCCTCACAGGCGACGACCGAGGCGACCCGCAATGCGACAAAGGGCGCGGCCTGACATGGACCCTGCACGGCCTCTGGCCGCAGTACGAAAGCGGCTATCCATCCAACTGCCGCACGGTTGAAAATGACCCCAGCCGCCGCGATTCCGCCCAGATGGCCGACATCATGGGCGGTGCTGGCCTTGCATTTTACCAATGGAAAAAACACGGCCGCTGCTCCGGTATGTCGGCCAAATCTTACTATTCGACCATGCGCAAAGCCTACAAAGCCGTGGTGATCCCGCCGATCTTCGCCAAAATCAGCAAAGACCTGCACGTCCCCGCCTCAGTGATCGAAGACGCCTTCTTTGAGTCCAACCCCCGAATCGCCCGCGATCAAATGACCGTCACCTGCACCCAAGGCATGATCCAAGAACTCCGCATCTGCCTGACGAAAGACCTAGAGCCAAGGCGCTGCGGCGCGGATACGATCAAAGACTGCACGCTGAAAGATGCTGGGTTGGAGGCTGTGCGGTAGGGGAATGTCTGGGCTTTCCAAGCACCGGATTTTAGCAGGCTCACGCTTTCGCCAAACGCCCTTTGAACCACAGTACTAACGCATCAAAGTCCATCTCGCCGCTTGCGACAGCAACAGCCAAGTCATCCACGGGTTCATCATCTGGAATGTTCAGATAATAGTTGCTGCGATCAATCAAAAGCTCGACCAACAGCCAAGCTGTCCGTTTGTTGCCATCCACAAATCCGTGGTTGCCAACGACACTGTGCAAAAGTGCAGCAGCTTTCTTGGCAAGCTGCCTGTGATAGCCTGAATACGGTCGCGCAATCGCAGGCTCGATCAAGTGCAAACCTGTCACACCATCGCGACCGCCATAGCTCAATGCCTCATCATGCGCGGTGAGGGCGTCGGCCAACGTCACCCTGTAATGACGGTTAGCGATCTTTCAACCGCTTCAACGCATCTTTGCGTTTCGACGAAGCGTCCTTTACGACTGCGGCTGATTTCTCGCTCTGCACGGTCGCACCTTTAGAGGTGACCACTTCCATGAAGCGCCCACTCTGTTCATCGCGCTTAACCCAGCCGCCTTTGACGGGTGTTGTAATGGGGTTTGATCGCATTTCTTCACCCAAATCGTCTATAGCCAGAGATCAGCTTAGCGCAAACATATGAATAAACCTGAAACTTTCAAAGCCAGTTCAGGAAAATTTTCCGGCAGCCGTAAGGCCGGATTTCGCCGCTACTTCTTCGCCTTCTCCGCCGCAGCCGCCTTCATCCGCGCCACCAGTTCTTCCTTGCTCGCCTTGCCGCCGGTCGCCGATTTCTCAGCGCCCAAACCCTTGCCGACCCGGTGCTTGGGGACGTTCTTGTCGCCCTTGGGATTGCCCGATTTGCCGTAATCCATGGTGTGGCCTCATATCAACAGTGTTGCCCTAGGTCATGCCCGAATCCACGGCAGCCCGCAACCCACAGCGAAAACATTAAGCCCGCTGGACTATCCGCTCCAAAACCAAGCCTGCACAGCGTCATCTTGGCCCAGATACACCCCGCGGAGTGTCCTAGGTCAACAAAGGCGCACAGGTTAACAAAACCTGAATCACCCTATACTAACCCATTGTTTTTACACATCTGAAAAAATGTCCACGCGTGGACACGCCCTAAATCAACCCCTCACCCGCAAACAAATCAGCCAGATTCGTCTCCGGTCGCGCCCCGAAATGCCCGATCACCTCAGCCGCCGCCACGCAGCCCATCCGGCCCGCAACCTCCAAAGACCGCCCCGTGGCGATGCCATACAAGAACCCCGCCGCGAACTGATCCCCCGCCCCGGTCGCATCCACCGGCACCACCCGCCGCACCGGAACCACAGCCCGCTCGTCACCCCTAATGACGATCACCTCATCCCCCGACCGCGTGCAAACCACCAGCCCCGCATCCCCCGCAGCCAGCGTCAAAGCCGCATCCAGATCGGCCTGATAGAGTGAGGACCACTCGTGTTCGTTGCCGATCACATAATCCAGATCCTTGACCAGCCGCCGAAACTCCCCACGATGCCGGTCCACGCAGAACGGGTCCGACAGCGCAATGCCCGCCTGCCCGCCCGCCGCCTGGCATAGCTTCGCCGCCCGCTCAAACGCCTGCATCCCCTTTGGTTTGTCGTAAAGATAGCCCTCCAGGAACAGCACCGCCGCCTGCCCTGCGACCTCATCCGATACATCCTCTGGCCCGAGTTCCGAGGAAATCCCCAGATAGGTGTTCATCGACCGCTCACCATCCGGGGCCACGAAGATCATCGAGCGCGAGGTCGGCAATTCCCCTCCCGGAACCGGGGGGTTGACGAAATCGGTGCCGCCTTCCGCCATCGAGGCCGCATAGAACCGCCCTAACGCATCATCATGCACCCGGCCAATAAACGCCGTGGTCAGCCCCAAATTGCCCAGACCCGCCAGCGTATTCGCCACCGACCCACCCGGAGCCTGCACCCGCCCCGCCATCGCCGCATACAACAGCTCACCACGCTCGCGCTCTACTAGCTGCATGATGCCTTTTTCGATGCCCATCATTTCAAGGAAACTGTCGTCCGCTTGGGCGAACACATCCACAATAGCGTTACCGATGCCGACAACCTGATAGCGTTTCATTGGGTCTTTTCCTCGTACAAGCAGTCATCGACAATCGGGCAGATGCCGCATTTGGGTTTGCGCGCGATGCAGATATACCGCCCGTGCAGGATTAGCCAGTGATGCGCGTGGCGCTGAAATTCGGCTGGCACATTGTCTTCAATCGCCCGCTCCACCGCCGTCTCATCTTTCCCCGGAGCAATGCCCGAGCGATTGCCCAGCCGGAAGATATGGGTGTCTACTGCTTGCGAAGGTTGACCGAACCACATGTTCAACACCACATTCGCGGTCTTGCGCCCCACCCCCGGCAAGGACACCAATGCGGCGCGGCTGGAGGGCACCTCGCCACCAAAGTTATCAATCAAAAGCTGCGAGAGCTTGATCACGTTTTTCGCCTTGTTGCGATACAGGCCAATGGTCTTGATATGCTCGATCACGCCTTCTTCACCCAAAGCCAGCATCTTGAAGGGCGTATCCGCAATCGCGAACAACTTGCGCGTCGCCTTGTTCACCCCAACGTCTGTGGCCTGCGCCGACAGAGCCACCGCCACCACGAGAGTAAATGCGTTCGTATGCTCCAGCTCGCCCTTCGGCTCGGCCTCCAAGGCTTGGAACCGGGTAAATATGCGCTGCATGGCGGGGTAATCGAGCTGGCGTTTCATGCTGCGGATATGCCCGATGCCATGCAATCGGGCAAGTCTAAGCGCAGGAATCGGGTCGCGAAAGCCGGCCTCCGCCCTTATCTAGTGCGGAAGGAGACCGTTATGACCGATCAATCCAGTTATCATTACGCCGTCATCGCCCGCGCATTGAAGATCATCGACGAAGGCGGACCGAGCCTAAGCCTCGACGATCTCGCAGGCCAGATGGGCATGAGTGCGGCGCATTTTCAGCGCACGTTTTCGCAATGGGTCGGCGTTAGCCCGAAACGCTATCAACAATACCTGACGCTGGATCATGCGCGCCGCCTGCTGGCCGACCGCTTCACGGTGCTGGAAACCGCCCATGCGGCGGGACTATCTGGGGGTGGTCGCCTGCACGATCTGTTTCTGACATGGGAGGCGATGAGCCCCGGTGACTATGCCACCGGCGGGGCGGGTCTGGTGATCCGTTGGGGCTATTTCCAGACGCCGTTCGGCGAGGCGTTGGTGATGGCCACCGATCGCGGCATCTGCGGGCTTGGCTTTACCGAGGAATTTGGTCGCGACTGGTCGATGAATGATCTGACCGCGCGCTGGCCGAAGGCGGCCTATATCGAAGACCAAAGCATTGCGCCGCTGGTCACAGAAGCTGTAGCGGGACGCTCCGCGCGCCTGCACCTTATCGGCGCGCCCTTCCAGTTGAAGGTGTGGGAAGCTTTGTTGCAGGTGCCCTCGGGCCATGTCACCACCTATTCCGAACTGGCGGGGGCCGTTGGCCATCCAACAGCGCAACGCGCAGTGGGCACGGCAGTGGGGCGCAATCCGATCAGCTTTCTGGTGCCCTGCCACCGCGCCCTGCGCAAATCGGGCGGCTTGGGCGGTTATCACTGGGGCCTTCCGGTCAAACGGGCGATCCTGGCATGGGAATCAGCCCGAGAGGATGCAAGGGTCTGATCGCATCGTTATGCCCTTCTTTCACATCTGCGCGATAAATTGCCAATCCAGCGCGGGAACCATGCCGCCCGATCTGCGTTCCTGTATATGGATGTTCGAGGCCGAAGCGGCCCACCCAGCAGATTAGAGGCAGCTATGAAGTTCAAGTCCCCCGTTATCATCTCCACCGTCGCGCTGTTGGCGCTGACCGCCTGCGTCAATCCCGATGCTTATCCGAATGACCCGAACGCCCGCGCGAAAAACGGCGCTATCGTTGGCGGCCTGTTAGGCGCGGTCGCGGGGGGCACCAGTAAGGGTGACGACCGTCTGGCGAAAGCCGTGATCGGTGGCGCTTTGGGCGCTGCGGTCGGTGGTGCGATTGGCTCCAGCTTGGACGCGCAAGCGGCTGACCTGCGCGGCACGCTGTCCTCCAACGTTTCCGTCACCAACAACGGCCAGTATTTGGTTGTGAACATGCCGCAAGACGTGCTGTTCGCCAGCGACAGCGCCACCCTGCGCTCGGACCTGACCTCGGACCTGCGCGCTGTGGCTTCGTCGCTGAACCGTTACCCGAACTCGACCATAGAAGTCGTTGGTCACACCGATAACACCGCGTCGGCGGCCTATAACCAGGACCTGTCGCAGCGCCGTGCCTCGGCTGTCGCAAACGTGCTGATTGGTTCCGGCGTTCCTGCTGGTCGTGTCGCTGCCTATGGCCGTGGTGAGGATCAGCCGATTGCCTCGAATCTGTCGGCATCGGGCCGTGCGCAGAACCGTCGGGTTGAAATCATCATTCGCCCGACTCGTTAAGCTTACAATTATCGCTCAAAGGGCCGGGAGAAATCTCGGCCCTTTGGCATTTGCGGTGCCCCGCGATTGGTCATATATTCACACCAATCAGCCGGAGGCCCCTTCATGCCCTTCCTCAAAATCGACGCGGAAAAGCTGTCGCAATCGGTGGTGCAACAGATCGAACTGCTGATCCTACGGGGCATTTTGCGTCCGGGCGAGCGTCTGCCGTCCGAGCGGGAGCTATCCGAGCGTATGGCTGTCTCACGACCGTCTTTGCGTGAAGCGGTAGCCGATTTACAAGCGCGCGGGCTTTTGATCAGCCGCCCGAATGCCGGGATATTCGTGGCAGAAGTTCTGGGATCAGCATTTTCGCCCGCACTTGTCGGGCTGTTTTCTGCGCATGAAGAAGCGGTGTTTGACTACCTAGACTTCCGCCGCGATATGGAGGGCCTGGCAGCAGAGCGTGCGGCACGACTGGGCTCGGACACCGATCTGGCGGTGATCGCCGCGATTTTCGTCAAGATGGAGGCGGCTCACGCGAAACGCGACCCTGCGGATGAGGCCGAGCTGGACGCGAATTTCCACATGGCGATCATTGAGGCCAGCCATAACGTGGTGATGCTGCATATGATGCGGTCGATGTATGATCTGCTGCGGCAGGGGGTGTTTTACAATCGTCAGGTGATGTTCAAGAATCGGTTGACCCGTGATCACCTGTTGGATCAGCACCGCGCGATCAACACGGCCATTCAGGCGCGTGACCCAGTGGCGGCACGCGAGGCCGTGGTTACGCATCTGGGCTTTGTCGAGGCGGCGATGGCCGACCAGATCAAGGCCAACCGGAATGAGGCGATCGCGCGTCAGCGCTTGCAGCATGAGCAGTCAAAATAGGGCGAGCGACATGAAAAAGCCCGGTGCGAACACCGGGCCTTTTCCAATATTTCCAGAAGCTTAGTGGAACTTCGCGTCAACCGTGGCAATCGCCGCATCAATCGAAGCCGCAGCGGTTTCCGCCGTCGCCTGCTTGGCCAGAACTTCGCCTGCCGCTGCCACCGCCACCGAAATAGCACTTTCGCGGATTTGGCGCAAAGCCGATGCCTCTGCCGAAGCGATCTGCTCCTCTGCCGCTGCCAGACGGCGGGCGATTGAGTCTTTCAGATCGGCCTTGGCTTGCTTGGCAGCGGCCTCAGCTTCTTCCTTGGCGGAGGCGATGATGCGGGCGGATTGCTCCTGCACTTCTTTGTGCTTGGCGTCGTAAGACGCCAGCAGCGCCTTGGCTTCGTCGCGCAGAGCGCGCGCCTCGTCCAACTCGGCCTTGATGCGGGTTGCCCGCGCATCCAGTGCAGTGGCCAACTTGGCCGGAACGCCGGTGTACAGCAGGACGCCGACGAAGATCAGGAAGGCCAGCAGCACCACGAAGTTGGTGTTGTGCAGGCTGAAAAGCGGGGCGCCGTGGCTGTCAGCGGTGACGACCGCGACGATGCCGAGCAAAGCGATGAGCAAAAACACATTTTTCATCGCGTTACCCTTTCAGCCGAGCGGTGACGGCCGCCGTGATCGACCGGGCATCCGCCGTGCCGCCCAAAGCTGCCACCAGTTCTTTGGCGGTGTCTTTTGCCACTTCCGTGATGGCTGCTTGCGCGCCAGCCCGGATTTCATCAATCCGGACCGCCGATTCTGTGGCTTTCGCCGCGATCTGGGCATCGGCCTTCGTGATGGCTTTGTTCAGGTCAGCCTGAATCTCGGCCTTGGCTGCCGTGACGATTTTGCCTGCTTCGGTGCGGGCCGAAACCAACGCATCGTTATAGGCCTTCTCGGCTGCAACAGCCTTCTGCTTCAACTCTTCGGCTGCCGCAAGATCGTTGATGATCGTGCCGCGCCGGGTGGCCAAAGTGCCGCCGATGCGTGGCAAAGCCACCAGCTTCAGCACGAAGAAGATCACCAGCAGGGTGACGACAAGCCAGAAGATCTGGTTTACGAAATGGGTCGGGTCCAGCTGCGGCATCCCTGCCTTAGCGGCCTCGTGCGCAACTTCCGTTGCGGCTTCAGTGGTAGTCGTGGTCGCCATTTTGCCCTCCGTCGGACCCTTTTTGAAGTTCAAGGGCGCCGCGCAATGGCGGCACCCCTGACCGTAAGGATGCGAGCGTCAGATCAGACTGCGAACATCAACAGCAGAGCGACGAGGAACGAGAAGATCCCCAAAGCTTCTGCGAAGGCCAGACCGATGAAC
>JBKJTI010000272.1:0-64980 GCA_046590425.1 Cypionkella sp.
GTTCCAGCGGTCCATCGCCTACCGCCCCACCCCCACATCGGAGCCTGTGATGACCAAGGAAACCGCCTTCCATTCCCGCATCGTCGAGAAAACCCGCAATCTGGTGGAGTATAAGGGCTACTGGCTGCCGCAGACCTATGCCTCGAACGGGGCCATCGAAGAATACTGGGCCTGCCGCGAGAAGGCCGTGGTGCTGGACCTGTCGCCTTTGCGCAAATTTGAAGTGACCGGCCCGGATGCCGAGGCTTTGCTGCACTACTGCCTGACGCGGGATGTGAAGAAGCTGTCGGTGGGGCAAGTGGTCTATTCCGCGATGTGCTACGAGCATGGCGGGATGATTGATGATGGCACCTTGTTCCGGCTGGGTAAAGATCAGTTCCGCTGGATTGGCGGCGATGATTACTCCGGCATCTGGCTGCGCGAGCAGGCCGAAAAGTTGGGGCTGAAGGTGATGGTGCGGTCATCGACAGATCAGCTTCATAATTTGGCTGTGCAGGGGCCGAACTCGCGTGAAATTATGAAGCGGATGGTCTGGACCGCGCCGCATCAGCCGACGATCGGAGAACTTGGCTGGTTTAGGTTCACGGTAGGCCGTTTGGGCGGGCCGGATGGCGCACCGGTGGTGGTGTCGCGGACGGGCTACACGGGTGAGTTGGGGTTTGAGGTGTTCTGCCATCCCAAAGCTGGCGCGGCGGTTTGGGACGCGATCTGGGAAAACGGCGCGGATCAGGGGCTGCGGCCGATGGGGCTGGCGGCGCTGGATATGGTGCGGATCGAGGCCGGGTTGATCTTTGCGGGCTATGATTTCAGCGACCAGACCGACCCGTTCGAAGCCGGGATCGGCTTTACCGTGCCGCTGAAATCGAAGACCGATGATTTCATCGGGCGCGACGCGCTGATCCGACGCAAGGAAAACCCGCGCGACAAGTTTGTCGGGCTGGAGATTGATGCGGCGGTGGATGTGGGCCACGGCGATGGGGTCTTTGTGGGGCGGGCTCAGGTGGGGGTGGTGACCTCGGCGGTTCGCTCGCCTTTGCTGGGCAAGAATATCGCCCTCGCGCGGGTCGATCTGGCACATTCGGATCTGGGGACAGCGGTGGAGGTTGGCAAGTTGGACGGCCAGCAGAAGCGGCTGCCTGCGGTGGTGACGGGGACCTCGGCTTACGATCCGAAGAAAACCCGGCCGCAGTCGTAGGGGGCGGGCATGGCTGCGGTGATTGATCGGCTGGGTGGCGAGGCGGCGGTACGGGCGTTGGTGGAGCGGTTCTATGATCTGATCGAAACCGTGCCCGAGGGACGGCAGATTCTGCACCTGCATTTCAGGGGGCACGGGATTTCCCACGTCAGGGCCGCGCAGTTTGAGTTTCTGTGCGGCTTCTTCGGCGGGCGGCGCGATTATATGGAACGTCCGGGGGCGCTGAGTTTGAAGGAGCAGCACGCCCACGTTCCGATCCGGCCCGAGGATGCCGAGGATTGGCTGACCTGTATGGGGCAGGCTTTGCAGGACGTGGGGGTTTCCGAGCCGATTAGGGGGCAGGTTTTCGGGGCCTTCCAGCGGGCCGCCCGGGCGCTGATCAACCGGGAGGCCGGCTCGGCTGCGGAGTAGTGTCCACGTGTGGACAGAGGGCGGACTTTAGGAATATCAAGGGGTTAGGTGGGGGTCGTTAATCACTTTTTAATAATATCCACGACTTTATCTTTCTTTGTGTGTCAGCCACAGTCAGCCCACGCGCCATCTGCGCGACTCGATCAGTCATCGCGCAGGAAAGATTGAAATGTGTAGTAGTCCCGTGAACATCGCCCCGTCATATTTGGTTCTGGCTTTGAGCCTCATTGGCTCTGCGGCACTTGCAGCACCAGAGGATTGCAACGTGGACTGGCTAAAAACGTCTATCGAAGGCAATCATATGCGATTGGATATCAGCAGCTTCGAGGGTGCCCACCTAATAACCAATAATTCCTGCTCTCTTACGGAAAAATGCACTTACTCCTTGGTTAAGGATGACGGCACAAGAATTGCTGGACTGGAAGAAGCGGACATTATCGTGATGGATGTGTGCAAAGCCATTTCGACCAAAACCAAAAGTCGGCAAAATCCCTATTTCGGCGATGAATCTAGCAAGTTTGGTATGCATGATACCGAGACTACTTCGTCCTGCAAAATCACGGGTGAGAATTGGACTTTTACGTTCCAAATCGACAGCATTAGAAACAAAGACGGCAATGGCGTTGAGGGACGCTGAGAGAGTGACGTAGTAGATGGCGTATCTACCGGCGGCGGCATCGTGGGTTTCGGCTATCAGAGATTTGAGCTTTATACGGAGCATCATGCGCTCAAGTAGCAAGTGTTTGGCGATTGGCATCGTTATCGGTGCATTTGTCATAGGATTTTACAGCCTAAGGCAAGATCTCGTCCTATGCGTGCGCATCAAGTTGAAAATTCAAGCTTTATAGAAGTGCCCTCGACGTAGTGTGCCCAAACCAATCTGAAAACGCTCCTGCGGAGCGTTTTTTGGTTTGTTGCTCATAAGGCTGAAAGCCGTTGGGCAAGGGGCGTGGGGCAGCAGGCTTGTAATTGGGAAATCGGGGCGCGCCTGACTGGGTGGGCGCGAGGATCGCGCCTGCCCATGGTCAGGCAGGCGCGGCCCGATTTGTTTTCGAACAAATCGGGCAAGGCAAGGGACGGTGTGCGGGGTTAGTGGGGCTGGAAGTAGCGCTCTATGTGATCCATCACATCGTCGATCAGAGCGCCGGAGCGGGCTTCGGGGCCGCAGAAGCGCATGATCCAGCCGTCGCCGGATTTTTCCCGCCTGATCGTTAACCCCTGCTTCAATTGCAGCAGGCGTCTGGGGCGGCCGGTGGTGGTGGCGGTGGCTTCCTCGGCGGGGTCAAGTGCTTCGGACAGGATGGGCAGCAGGGATTGCCATTGGGTGGGCAGGGCGGAGCGGCGGTGGTCGCGCAAGGTGAGGTGGATCAGCTCGGAGAGCCCTGCGCGCAGGGCGGCGGAGAGGCGGTGCATCTGGCGGCCGGTCAGGCGTTCGGGGGTGGCGATGGCGTCTTGCAGGTCTTCGACCACCTCGGCAAAGGCGCGCAGGCGGGCGCGTTTTTGGCGGCTTGCGCTGGCGTGCAGGGTTTGGGTGGCATCGTCGAGCGTGTCGAAGATCCCGGCGCGGGTGGCGGCGAGCAAGGTGGCACCTTTCTCCCAAGGGCTTGTTTCGGCGCGGATTTCGTTTTCGGCGACCATGTCGGCCATGGCTTGCGGGATGGTTTCGGGGGTGCGCAGGAAGGCTGCGATCTCGGTGAAGCTGCCGTTTTGGCGCAAGGCGGCGAGGCGCTGGTGGGCAGTGAGGCGGCGCAGGCCGGAGATCAGGCCGTAGCGGTGGGTCTCGGTCGGTTGGCTGAGTTTCCAGACTTCGATGGGCATGCGCAGGCCGGTGGTGGCGATGGAGGTGGTGAGTTCGGCCATGGCGTCTTCGTCGAGCTGGGTGCGGTCGCGCGGCAGGGCTTCGGCATCGATCTCAGTGAGGGGGATCAGGATGTGGGGGGTCATGGGGTGCTCCGGTGGTTTGGGGGATTGGAGCGCTTGGATGGTTAAGATTGCGTGGGCGGAGCGGGCGGTGGCAGCTCAGATCACCGTGGTCAGCAGGGGTTGGCCCGCGAAATAGGCGGCAAGGTTGTCGCGCATCAACTGGCCCATGGCGCGGCGGGTTTGCAGGGTGGCCGAGGCGTGGTGGGGTTGCAGCAGGGCGTTCTTGAGCGGGGCGAAGCGAGGGTTGATCAAGGGTTCATTGTCGAACACGTCAAGGGCGGCTCCGGCGATTTGGTTGGACTCCAAGGCATGCAGGAGGGCGTTTTCGTCGATATTGGCGGCGCGGGAGATGTTGATGAGGTAGCCATCGGGGCCGAGGGCTTTGAGGGTGGCGGCGTTGATGATGTGGTGGGTTTCGGGCGTGGCTGCGGCGGTGACGATAAGGAAATCGGCGTGGGTGGCGAGGTGGATCGGGTCGGGGATGTAGGTGTAGGGCAAGGGTTTTTCGTGGCGGGCGGAATAGGCGATGTCCATGCCGAAGCCTGTGAGGCGTTGGGCGACGTCCTGGCCGATGCGGCCCATGCCGAGGATGCCTGCCTTTGCGCCCCAGACCCGGCGTTGCAGCGGGAAGCTGGCATTGGTCCATGCGCCGGAGCGGGCGTGGTGGTCGGCGGCTGGGATTTGGCGGGCGAGGCTGAGCATCATGCCTACGGCGAGATCAGCGCAGTCGCCGGTCAATACGTCGGGGGTGTTGGTGATCTGGATCTGGCGTTCGGCGCAGAGCCGCAGGTCGATGCTATCGTAGCCGACGCCGTAGATGGCGATGAGTTTGAGGTTGGGGCAGGCTTGGATCACTTCGGTGGCGACCCCTGCCCCGCCGCTGGTGGCGATGGCCTCGATCGGGCGCAGGTCGGGGTTTTGCTCAAGGCGGTGGGTGGTGTAGGCGGCGTCTAGGGCGGTTTGGTCCCATGCGGGGTAGCTGGCGAGTTGGAGGATGTGGGGTTTGGGCATTCTGGCCTCCGGTTGACAGGGTATGTGAGCGGTAACATAAACGCAGGGGGTTCAGGGGGGCAAGATGGGGTTGTTTGATCTGAGCGGGAAGCGGGCGCTGGTGACGGGGGCGTCGCAGGGGATTGGGCTGGCGCTGGCCAAGGGGCTGGCCGAGGCTGGCGCGGCGGTGGTGCTGAACGGACGGGATGCGGGGCGGTTGGAATTTGCCGTGGCGCAGGTGCCGGGCGCGCGCGGGCTGGCGTTTGATGTGACCGATCATGGGGCGGTGCGGGCGGCGGTGGATGGGTTTGAGGCCGAGGTCGGGGCGATTAATATTCTGGTGAACAATGCCGGGATGCAGCATCGCGGGGCTTTGGAAGACTTCCCAGAGGAAGCGTTTCAGCGTTTGTTGCAGTGCAACATCGCAAGCGTTTTCAATGTCGGACAGGCTTGCGCGCGGCATATGATCAGGCGCGGGGCGGGGAAGATCATCAACATCGCCTCGGTGCAGACGGCTTTGGCACGGCCTGGAATTGCGCCTTATACCGCGACCAAAGGGGCGGTGGGGAACCTGACCAAGGGCATGGCTACGGATTGGGCGCGCTATGGCTTGCAGTGCAATGCGATAGCGCCGGGCTATTTTGATACGCCGCTTAATGCGGCTTTAGTTGCGGACCCCAGCTTTACCGACTGGCTGGAAAAGCGCACCCCTGCAGGGCGTTGGGGCCGGGTGGAGGAACTGGTCGGGGCTTGCGTGTTTCTGGCCTCGGCCGCGTCGAGTTTCGTGAACGGGCAGTGTTTGTATGTCGATGGGGGGATAACGGCGTCGCTATGAAAATCGTTTTGATGGGGGTGGCGGGGTGCGGGAAATCCTCGGTCGGGGTGGCTTTGGGCGAGGCACTGCGCCTGCCCTACCGCGATGGCGATGACCTGCATCCGGCGGCGAATATCGCCAAGATGAGCCAGGGTGAGGCTTTGACGGATGCGGACCGTTGGCCTTGGCTGGCGCAAGTGGGTCAAGCCTTGCGTGGGCCGGGGATTGTGGGTTGCTCGGCTTTGAAGCGGGTGTATCGGGCGTTGATTGACCGCGAGGCGGGTGGCGGGGTGGTGTTTGTGCATCTGTCGGGGTCGCGGGCGGTGATTGAAGGCCGGATGCGCGGGCGGACCGGACATTTCATGCCGCCGGCTTTGCTGGATAGTCAGTTTGCGACGTTGGAGGTGCCCGCGCCGGATGAGCGGGCGGTGGTGGTGGAAATTGATCAGCCGCTGGAGGCAGTGGTGGCGGAGATTGTTCTAAGGTTTAGGTGCCTTGGGCTGGCGGCTGGGGGCTCATCCCCAGACCCCGAGAGTATTTAAGCCAATGTGAAAGCAAATTTGAGTTCAGTTTTTGGGGATTGTTTGGCGCTTGATACCGCCTCCCAACCCCCACTCTCTCTGACTTAACATTTTCACGTTGGCTCAAATACTCCACGGGGGTCCGGGGGTGTGAAACCCCCGGCTTTGGCGGCTTGGTGCGGAGCATACAAGAAAATCTTGGCCACTCTGACAGTTTTAGAGAGGCACCATGTTCTGAATCTCCCGCGCCAGTCGTGCGGCCACTGGCGGCAGGATCGCGTCTGCGCGGGTGACGAGGCCGAAGGGTTCGACCTCGATGCCCAGATCAATCGCAAGTTCGGTGTAGGAGGCGTCGGGGTGGGCGGAAAAGCTGGTCACGACCGCGCGGGCAAGGGGGGCTATGGCGTTGGATTGTTGGATCAGCGCGAAGATCAACAGGAAGGATGCGGTGGAGAGGCGTTGCGGCGGGCTCGGCATGCCGCTGGCGCGCAGGCGGGCGTGGACGGCGCGGGACAGCAGCGAGTCTGGTGGCGGCATCACCCAATCATAGGCCAGCAGGTCTTGCGGCGTGGGGTTGGGGTGATTGGCGAGCGGGTGGCCTTTGCGCACCACGAGGGAGACCGGTTCGGTGGCGATGGGGGTCAGGGTGAACAGATCGCGGGTCGGGCCTTCGGGCAAACGACCGATGACGAAATCGAGACGGCCCGCAAGGAGTTGTTCGCACAAAAGGTCAGAGGGCGAGACGACAACTTCGACCGTCACCAAGGGCGCGGTCAGGCGGGCGTTGCGTAGCGTCGGCAGCACGCGGTCGATGGCGGGGCCGGTGACAGAGCCGATGCGGACATGTCCCACGCTGCCGGAGGACACTTCGGTCATGTCGCGGGCAGCGTCGCGCAGTTCCATCTGGATCCGTTGGGCGCGGGCAGCGAGGGCTTGGCCTACCGCCGTCAAGCTCATGCCACGCCCGGTGCGGTGGTGGACGGGAGAGCCTACGATACGCTCGACTTCCGCCAAAAGCCGTGAGGCGGCGGGCTGGGTGGTACCGATCTGGCCGGCAGCAAGGCTAATTTGGCCGGTGTCGGCCAAGGCGGCCAGCAGGCGCAAATGGCTGAGTTTCAGGCCGCGTTGCGCCAATAAATCGGCGCTCAGGGGTGTTGGCATATCAATCTCGCCATGTGTCTATACGATTTCATCATTTGACCGATATATTTGGCTGTTGCAAGAGTGCCGCACGGTCTTGGGAGGGCCAGCTCTGCCAGCCGTCGGGTTATCGCAGCCAAAGTGCTGCTTGGGAGGATATAGAATGCAAGTTTCAAGAAGGGCGCTTTTGGCGCTGGGCGGCGCTGCAGCTGCAACGGGCGTGTTTGGTCTGCCAGCTTTCGCGCAAGACAAAGGCACCATCGGCATTGCGATGCCGACGCAATCTTCGGCACGCTGGATTTCGGACGGCAAGTCGATGGTGGAGCAGTTCACCGCAGCGGGCTACACCGCCGATCTGCAATATGCAGAAGACGATATTCCGAACCAGTTGGCGCAGATCGAAAACATGATCACCAATGGCGTCAAGGCGCTGGTGATCGCGGCGATTGACGGCACCACCCTGTCGAACGCTTTGGACGCGGCCAACAAGGCTGGCATCAAGATCATCGCTTATGACCGCCTGATCCGTGATAGCGGCTCGGTGGACTATTACGCGACATTTGATAACTTCAAGGTTGGCGTGCAGCAGGCGACCTCGCTGGTTGAAGGCCTCAAAGAGCGTTTTGCGGATACCAAGCCGTGGAATGTCGAACTGTTCGGCGGCAGCCCAGACGACAACAACGCGTTCTTCTTCTATGACGGCGCGATGTCGGTGCTGCAGCCGCTGATCGACGCGGGCGATATTGCCATTCCGTCCGGCCAGTCCGGCATGAAGGTGGTTGGCACCCTGCGTTGGGATGCTGCCGTGGCGCAAGCCCGCATGGACAACCTGTTGTCGTCGAACTACGGCGACAAGGTTCTGCACGGCGCGTTGTCGCCTTACGATGGTCTGTCGATCGGTATCCTGTCGTCGGTCAAGGGCGTCGGTTACGGTTCGGGCGATCTGAAAATGCCGATCGTCACCGGTCAGGATTGCGAAGTGCCTTCGGTGAAGTCGATCATCGCTGGTGAGCAGTATTCCTCGATCTTCAAGGACACCCGCGAACTGGCGAAAGTCACCGTGAAGATGGTGGACGCGGTGCTTTCGGGCGGCACACCGGAGATCAACGACGAGAAGACCTATGACAACGGCGTGAAGATCGTGCCGTCGTATCTGCTGGAAAGCCAGCCGGTCAACGCCACCAACTATGAGGCTGTGCTGGTCGGTTCGGGCTATTACACCGCAGATCAGCTGAAGTAAGCTAACTCCGTGCCCGTCTATCTGAGGCGGGCACGGGTTTTGGGAGGAAACCATGACAGCATTGTTGGAAATGCGAGGGATCAGTAAGGTCTTTCCGGGTGTTCGGGCGTTGGATAACGTGTCGCTCAGCGTGCAGCCGGGTGAGATCCACGCGATCTGCGGCGAGAATGGCGCGGGCAAATCGACGCTGATGAAGGTGCTGTCAGGGGTGTATCCGTTTGGCTCTTACGAGGGCGATATTATTTATGACGGCGAGACTTTGGCTTGCCGCAACATCCGCGACAGTGAAGCGCGCGGGATTATTATTATTCATCAGGAACTCGCGCTGGTGCCGCTTTTGTCGATTGCCGAGAACCTGTTTCTGGGCAATGAGGTGGCGAAAAACGGCGTGATCAACTGGGGCGAGGCCTATCAGCGCACTGAGGGGCTGTTGAAGAAGGTCGGCCTGAAGGAACTGCCGACCACCAAGGTGGAAAAGCTGGGCGTCGGCAAGCAGCAGTTGATCGAGATTGCGAAAGCGCTGGCCAAGGATGTGCGGCTGTTGATCCTGGATGAGCCGACGGCGGCTTTGCAGGAAAACGACAGCCAGAAGCTGCTGGATCTGATGCTGGAGTTGAAGGCGCAAGGCGTCACGCAGATCATCATCAGCCACAAGCTGAACGAGATTTCCCGAGTGGCCGACCGCATCACCGTGATCCGCGATGGCGCGTCGGTGTCGACGATGGACAAGCACGAGATCACCGAAGATCGCATCATTCGCGATATGGTCGGGCGCGATATGGCGCATCGCTATCCGGAGCGGGTGCTGAGCGCGGGTGAGACGCTGATGGAGGTCCAGGGCTGGAACGTCTGGCACCCCGAGCAGGCGGATCGCCAGATCATCAAGGATGTGTCGTTCAACGTGAAGAAGGGCGAGATTGTTGGCATCGCCGGGCTGATGGGCACCGGGCGCACCGAACTCGCGATGTCGATTTTCGGTAAGTCTTATGGTCAGGGCCATAAGGGCTCGATCAAGATGCACGGGGCTGAGGTGGATGTCTCGACCGTGCCGAAAGCGGTCAAGGCCGGGATTGCTTATGTGACTGAGGACCGCAAGGGGCTGGGGCTGATCCTTGAGGAACCCATCGTCAAGAACATCACTTTGGCCAATTTGGCCGGGGTGGCGATGCGGGGTGTGCTGGACAAGCGGCGCGAAACGCGGGTGGCGGAGGGGTATCGCAAGCAACTCGCCATACGCACGCCGGGGGTGCAGCAGAAGGTGGTCAACCTGTCGGGCGGCAACCAGCAGAAAGTGGTTTTGTCGAAATGGCTGTTCACCGAACCTGAGGTTCTGATCCTGGACGAGCCCACCCGTGGCATCGACGTGGGCGCCAAGTTTGAGATTTACACCATCATGAAGGAACTCGCCGAACAGGGCAGATCTATCGTGATGATCAGTTCGGAAATGCCCGAGCTGTTGGGGATGTGTGACCGGATTTATGTGATGAATGAGGGGCGCATCGTGGGGGAATTGGGCAGGGATGAAGCCAGCCAAGAGAAGATCATGGCGTTGATCCTGAAGGGCGAAGGGAAGGCTGCATAATGGCACAAGATCAAAAATCCGGCTCGGCTTTGGGCGATCGCTTGCGCGAAAACGGCATGCTGTTGGCGCTGGTCGCCATTGTGGCGCTGTTTTCGGTGATGCTGGCCTATCAGGGCAAGACGTTTTTGCAGCCGCAAAACATCACCAACATCTTCTTGCAGAATGGCCATGTGATCATCCTTGCCTTGGGGATGCTGCTGGTGATCGTGTCGGGGCATATTGACCTGTCGGTCGGCTCGGTTGCGGCTTTTACCGGGGCGGTTGCGGCTTATCTTACGGTCAACCTGGGGCTGCCGTTCTATGTGGTTATTCCGCTAACACTGATCGTCGGCGGCTGCATCGGGGCGGTGCAGGGCTATTGGGTGGCGTTCTGGCGCATCCCTTCGTTCATCGTCACACTGGCGGGGATGATGGTGTTCCGGGGGGCTACGATGTGGATGCTCGGCGGGCAGAACATCGGGCCGTTTCCGAAAGAATTTCAAGCGATTTCAAGTGGTTTCCTGCCGGATTTGACGGGCCTCGATAAGCCGCACGGCTTGACGGTGATCTTGGTGGTGCTGGCGATCGGCGCGCAGTTCTGGCTGGGCTACCGCGCCCGTGCCCGTGATGCCGAGTTCGGGATCGAGCCAGAGCCGATGGCTTTGTTCATGGGCCGCACCGTGTTGATTGCGGCGGCAACCGGCTTTGTCGGCTATCAACTCGCGTTTCTGAAGGGCCTGCCGAACGTGCTGGTGGTGCTGATCGTCCTCACCGTGCTTTATGCGTTTTTCACCGAAAACACCACGATGGGGCGGCGGATTTACGCGGTCGGCGGCAACGAAAAGGCGGCCAAACTGTCGGGCATCAACTCGGATCGTCTGGTGTTTGCGTGTTTTGTCAACATGGGCGTGCTGGCGTCTTTGGCGGGGATGATGGTGACGGCGCGGTTGAACTCGGCCACCCCCAAGGCGGGCACCGGGTTTGAGCTGGACGCAATTGCGTCAGTGTTCATTGGCGGTGCGTCGATGACCGGGGGTTCGGGCAAGATCGTAGGCGTGGTGATCGGCGCGCTGATCATGGGTGTCATGAACATGGGCATGTCGATCATGGGCATCGGCATTGATTATCAGCAGATGATCAAGGGGCTGGTGTTGTTGGCCGCCGTGATCTTCGACGTGTATAATAAAGCGAAATAAGGCAGAAATATCATGCTGTTGTCTCAGATACTTAATGCGGATGGCTCGATCAGCGTGGTGGCGCGGGAAGGCTCGGAAGCGGCGGTCGTGCGCGGTGCAGTCAGCACCTATGCGTTGGCGTCGGAGGCTTTGGCGCAGGGCCGTGGTCTGGCCGAAGTGATCGCGGCGCGCGGCTTGGGTGAGGCGGTAGATCTGGTGGCCTTGGCTGCGGCTGGGCGGCTTGCCCTGCCGATCACCCACCCGGATCTGACGCATATGCATCTGACGGGCACCGGGTTGACGCATCTGGGGTCGGCGGCGACGCGGGATGCGATGCACGCCAAGCTCGATGGGGCCGAGACGCTGACCGACTCAATGCGCATGTTCCAGATGGGCCTGGCGGATGGGCGGCCTGCGCCGGGGCAAGTTGGGGTGCAGCCGGAGTGGTTCTACAAGGGCAACGGCTATACGGCGGTTGCGCCGGGAAGTGCTTTGACCTCTCCGGGATTTGCGCTGGATGGTGGTGAAGAGCCGGAACTGGCGGGGATTTACCTGATCGACGCCGATGGCACCCCTGCCCGCGTCGGCTGGGCCTTGGCGAATGAGTTTTCCGACCATGTGACCGAGCGGATCAACTATCTGTTTCTTGCGCATTCCAAGCTGCGCGAGGCTTCGTTTGGGCCGGAACTGCTGGTGGGCGATCTGCCGCTGGATGTGCGCGGCGCAAGCCGGATTTACCGCGATGGCCGCGCGATTTTCGACAAGCCGTTCCTATCGGGTGAGGCGAACATGTCGCATACATTTGCGAACCTGGAGCATCACCATTTCAAATACGCCCTGTTTCGCCAACCGGGCGATCTGCATGTGCATATGTTTGGCACCGCGACGCTCAGCTTTGCCGAGGGGCTGACTGTGCTGCCAGGCGATACTTTTGAAATTCAGGTGGACGCCTTTGGTCTGCCGCTGCGCAATACATTGGCCGTTGCCCCTGCCCTGTCGGGTGCGGTGACCGTCAAACAACTCTGAGGATAACATGACCTTCAAACCCGCCGAATGGCCCCGCAAACTGCGCTCGCAAACTTGGTTTGGCGGCACCTCGAAGGACAATATCTATCACCGTGGCTGGATGAAAAACCAAGGCTTCCCGCCGGATTTGTTCGATGGTCGCCCGGTGATCGGCATCCTGAACACCTGGTCGGAATTGACGCCCTGCAACGCCCATCTGCGCGATCTGGCCGAGCGGGTGAAGCATGGCATCTATGAAGCGGGCGGTTTCCCGGTTGAGGTTCGGGTTTTTAGCGCCTCGGGAGCCGCCTTCCGCCCCACCGCAATGCTGTTCCGCACCCTCGCCGCGATGGCGGTTGAGGAAGCGATGCGCGGGCAGCCGATGGATGGCTGCGTGCTGATGGTGGGCTGCGATAAGACCACGCCTTCGCTTTTGATGGCGGCGGCGAGCACCGATATTCCGTCGATTGTGGTCACGGGCGGGCCGATGCTGAATGGCTATTACAAGAATGAGCGGGTCGGGTCGGGGACTCACCTTTGGAAATTCTCCGAGGCGGTGAAGGCCGGGACGATGACCAAAGAGGAGTTTGTGGAGGCCGAAGCCTCGATGAGCCGTAGCCCCGGTTCGTGCAACACGATGGGGACGGCCTCGACGATGGCCTCGATGGCGGAAGCCTTGGGGATGGCGCTTTCGGGCAATGCGGCGATTCCGGCGGTGGATTCTCGGCGTCGGGTGATGGCGCAACTGACGGGGCGGCGGATCGTGCAGATGGTCAAGGATGATCTGAAGCCGTCGGATATTCTGAAGAAAGAAGCGTTTGAGAATGCCATCCGCACCAATGCGGCGATTGGCGGCTCTACCAATGCCGTGATCCACCTGCTCGCCATCGCGGGCCGGGTCGGGATTGATCTGACGCTGGAAGACTGGGACCGCTGCGGGCGCGATGTGCCGACGATTGTGAACCTGATGCCGTCGGGGAAATACCTGATGGAGGAATTCTTCTACGCGGGCGGTCTGCCGGTTGTGATCAAACGGCTGGGCGAGGCTGGGCTGCTGCACAAAGATGCGCTGACGGTTTCGGGCGAGACGGCATGGGAGCAGGTCAAGGATGTGGTCAACCACAACGATGACGTGATCCTGCCAGCCGATAAAGCGCTCGCGCAATCGGGTGGCGTGGTGGTGGTGAAGGGCAATCTCGCGCCTAAGGGTGCGGTTCTGAAGCCTTCAGCCGCAACCGCCGCCCTGCTCACCCACCGGGGCCGTGCGGTGGTGTTTGAGGATATCGACGACTACAAGGCCAAGATCAACGACGAGAATCTCGACATCGACGAGACCTGCATCATGGTGCTGAAAAACTGCGGGCCGAAGGGCTATCCGGGCATGGCAGAGGTCGGCAATATGGGGTTGCCTCCGAAGATCTTGCGCCGTGGCATCACCGATATGGTGCGGATTTCCGATGCGCGGATGTCGGGGACAGCTTATGGCACGGTGGTCTTGCACACTTCGCCGGAAGCGGCGGCAGGAGGGCCGCTGGCGGTGGTGCAGAACGGAGATTTCATTGAACTTGATGTGCCGAACCGTCGGCTGCATCTGGATATCTCGGATGCGGAAATGGCCGCGCGGTTGGCGGCTTGGGTGCCGATCCATCCCTTGTATGAAAGCGGCTATGGCTGGCTGCATCAGCGCCACGTCGAGGGGGCCGATACCGGGGCGGATCTCGATTTCCTCAAAGGCGCGCGTGGCAATGCGGTGGGCAAGGATTCGCATTGATGTCCAAACCTATGAAAGTGGCTCTGGTTGGCATCGGCAAGATCGCGATAGATCAGCATGTTCCAGCGATTGCAAACTCCCCGGATTGGGAATTGGCGGCAACCGTTTCGCGCAAGGGCTCGGTTGACGGCGTCGAGGCCTTTGACGATTTCGCAGCGTTTTTGACAGCGCGGCCTGATGTGGCGGTGGTAAGTCTGTGCCTGCCCCCGGTGCCTCGGTTCGATTATGCCGAGGCGGCGTTGCTGGCGGGTCGGCATGTGATGCTGGAAAAACCGCCGGGCGCGACCTTGGCGGAAGTTCATGCCTTACAAGGGCTTGCGCGCGCGAAGGGGCTGACGTTGTACACCACATGGCACAGCCGGATGGCGCATGCGGTGGCACCGGCGAAGGCGTGGCTGGCCGACAAAACCATCCTGAAAGCCCATATCACCTGGCGCGAAGATGTGCGGAAATGGCATCCGGGGCAGGATTGGGTGTTTGAACCGGGCGGCATGGGGGTGTTTGATCCGGGTATCAATGCGCTGTCGATCCTGACCGAAATCCTGCCCGCGCCGGTGCATCTGAATGCGGCCAGCTTGGAGTTTCCGTCGAACCGCCAGACCCCGATCGGGGCGAAACTGACATTCTCGGGCCATGTCACGGCCGATTTCGATTGGCGGCAGACCGGGCCGCAGACCTGGGATATCGAGGTAGAGACCAACGCAGGTCCTATGGCACTGCGGATGGGCGGCAATGTGCTGGAGATCGCAGGGCAAGCGGCGGGTGGTGAGAATACCATCATGGGAGAATATCCGGCGCTTTACGCCCGGATGGCGAAATTGGTGGCGCAAGGGGCGTCCGAGGTGGATCTTGCCCCGATGGTGCATGTCGCTGACGCACTGACTTTGGGCCGACGCATTGAAACCGAGGCCTTCGACTTCTAATTTCACATTGGCTTAAATTATTCCACGGGGGTCTGGGGGTGTGAAACCCGCAGCCTTCGATCAAGGAGACCATCATGCTAACAGGTAAACACCTTATCGCAGGCCAGTGGGTCGCGGGCGACGCGACCTTCCTGTCCTCCCCCGCCACTGGCGAGGCTTTGGCCTTCGCGGTTGGCACGCCTGCGCATGTCAATGCGGCGGTACAGGGCGCGGAAGCCGCTTATCCGTCTTATTCAGCGTTGAGCCGCGAGGCGCGGGCGGCTTTCTTGGACAAGATCGCCGAGGAAATCGACGCGCGCGGGGCCGAGATCACCGCCATCGGCACTTCGGAAACCGGGCTGCCAGCGGCGCGGCTGGAGGGCGAGCGCGGGCGCACCACCGGGCAGTTGCGGCTGTTTGCCAATCATATCCGCAAGGGCGAGTATCTCGACCGTCGCTTTGATGCGGCCCAGCCTGATCGCGCCCCAGCCCCCCGGCCAGAAATCCGCATGATGCAGGTGCCGGTGGGGCCGGTTGCGGTGTTTGGCGCGTCAAACTTTCCCTTGGCGTTTTCCACGGCGGGCGGCGATACCGCCAGCGCCTTGGCGGCAGGCTGTCCGGTGGTCGTGAAGGGCCATTCGGCGCATCCGGGAACGGGCGAGATTATCGCGCAAGCCATTGATGCGGCGATCAAAGCACATGGTCTGCATCCCGGCGTGTTTTCCTTGGTGCAAGGCGGCAACCGTGATGTCGGTGAGGCTTTGGTGCAGCATCCGTTGATCAA
Organism: Cypionkella sp.; assembly: GCA_046590425.1. GTDB lineage: Bacteria > Pseudomonadota > Alphaproteobacteria > Rhodobacterales > Rhodobacteraceae > Cypionkella. The sequence goes on from JBKJTI010000272.1 coordinate 15,433, forward strand.
GGCCGTGGGCTTTACCGGGTCTTTGGGCGGCGGTCGGGCGTTGTTTGATCTTTGCGCGCGCAGGCCGGAGCCGATTCCGTTCTTTGGTGAATTGGGCTCGGTCAACCCGATGTTCCTGCTGCCCGCTGCGGTGGCCGCACGGGGTGAGGCTCTGGCTGCGGGCTGGGCTGGCTCTTTGACGATGGGTGCGGGGCAGTTTTGCACCAATCCCGGCATCGCGGTGGTGATCGACGGGCCAGAGACGCAGGCGTTCATTGATGCGGCCAAGGCGGGGCTGGCGAAGGTTGGCGCCCAGACCATGCTGACGGATGGTATCGCACAAGCTTACCGCGCGGGGCGTGATCGGGTGGCGGCGGCTGTCGGCGTGCAATCGGTGCTGACCTCGGTCTGCGACATGCGGCAGGCGACCCCGTATCTGTTTGAGGTGTCTGGTGCGAATTGGCTGGCCAATCATGCTTTGGGCGAAGAAGTGTTCGGGCCTTTGGGGCTGGTGGTGCGGGTGGTGGATTTCGCCGAGATGCAGGCGGTGGCAAGTGCATTGCAGGGCCAGTTGACCTGCACGTTGCATGTCGATCCGGCGGACTATCCTTCGGCGCGGCTTCTGCTGCCGGTGTTGGAGCGCAAGGCGGGGCGGGTTCTCGCCAATGGCTTCCCGACCGGCGTTGAGGTCGTCGACGCACAGGTGCATGGCGGGCCTTATCCGGCCTCGACCAACTTTGGCGCGACAAGCGTGGGCACGCTGTCAATCCGGCGCTGGTTGCGCCCGGTGGCGTTCCAGAACCTGCCGGCGGAGTTGTTTCCGGCGGATTTGGCTTAAGAAAGGCCGGGGGGACTCGTCCCCCCGGCCCCCCCCGTGTCTGGTTAAATCAAGGCGCGTCCTGCCAGATTGCGCATCAGCGCGCTGGTGCCGAAGGTCCATTCCGGGGCTTCGGTGGAGAGGCGGACGGTGTTGCGCAGGGTTCCGAGTTCGGGGGTGGCGATGGTCACTACATCGCCAATGTGATGGGTGAAGCCCTGCCCCGGCCCGTCGCGGTCTTGCACGGGCGAGAACATGGTGCCGCAGTAGAGCATGAAGCCGTCGGGATATTGATGGTGGCGGCCACGGGTTTGGGCCACGAGATCGGCGGGATCGCGGCTGATTTGTCGCATCGAGGAGGCCCCAGTGAGGTGGAAGCCGTCTTGGCCTGTGACGGTGAGGGTCAGGTCGAGATTGCGGACGGAATCAAGGGTGAAATCGCCGTCGAAAATCCGGATGAACGGGCCTATGCTGGCCGCCGCGTTGTTGTCTTTCGCCTTGCCAAGCAGCAGCGCCGAGCGGCCTTCGACATCGCGCAGATTGACATCATTGCCAAGGGTTGCACCGACAATCGTGCCCTTGGAATTGACCGCAAGCACCACCTCGGGCTCGGGGTTGTTCCATTGGCTGATCGGGTGCAAGCCAACGCTGGCACCGTAGCCGACCGCAGACATCGGTTGGGCTTTGGTGAATACCTCGGCATCGGGGCCTATGCCGACTTCGAGATATTGGCTCCAGAGGTTTTCGGCTTGTAGCAGGGCTTTGACTTCGGCGGCTTTGGCCGAGCCGGGGGTCAGGTCGCGCAAGCTGTTGCCGATCACATCCGCCACCCGGGCGCGGATTTCAGCGGCGCGGGCGGGATCTCCCGCGGCGCGCTCTTCGATCACGCGTTCGACCATCGAGCGGGCGAAAGTGACGCCACAAGCTTTGACGGCTTGCAGATCGTTTGGGGCGAGAAGGTGAGTTTGGCTTTGATCGGGCTCGATGGACATGGCCGCGATATCGGTGAAGGAGCCGACGTCTTCACCTTCGATGCCGGTGATAAATCCTGCAATTTCCGGTTGTTCCAGCGCATCACGCATGGTGGGGGCAATCTTGCTGGTGATGTCGATGACGCGGCCTTTCCGCAGTGTGACAAGGCTGGGGCCAATGCCAGCACGCCAGACGCGGCCCAGCCAGAGGCCGTTTGGGAGGGGAAGGTTTGCGGTTTGCGACATGGTTTGGCCTTCGTTGAGTTATGGCGAGATTGGGGGATTTTGCCGGTAGTGTCGATAGCTTAGCGCGCACCGCCACCCTGTCGGATCCAGCCGAAATAGTCTGGGCTGCCCATTTGGCCGCCCTTCAACGCCAGTTGCAGCCCGTCATGTGGGCTGTCTCCATGCGCGGTAAACAGCGCAGCGCCAGGGATGGTCGGGGCCAGGGCGCTAAGTGCGAAAAGGCCCAACTGGCGCGCGCCGTGGCCGGAGGTGTCGCCGCCAGAGATCACGGCGCGGCGGAGTTTGGAGGTTTTCAGGGTGGCATCCAGCACCCGGCCAAGGCTTTCACCGATGCGTTGGTTGGCGGATTCGGGTGTGATTTGCGTCTGCGACAGGGCGGCGCGGAAGGCGGCTACGGCGGGGTCACTGGGGCCAGCGGCGGTGAGGATCAGCGGGCTTTGGCCTTGCTCGATCAGCTTTAGAGCAGCTTCGCTGGCCTCGGCTTCGGCGGCTTCGGGGGTGGTGAGCAGTGTTGCGGCATCGAAGCGGACCAGCCCGAAGCCGTTAGCGGCAGACCATTCGATCTGCGCGGCGGTGGTGGGCGAGACGGAACCGGAGACGGCGACGATCTGCGCGACCTCGCCTGCGGAGGCGGTGGGCGGTGTGCCGGGGATTAGTCCCTCACGTTGCCAATATTCGATAAGTGCATATTCGATGCCTTGTGAGCCTACCAGAAGCCGTAGATTATCGCGATTCTGCCAAATCAGTCGGCCTGCGGCGGCATCGGTTTCGACAGACATCGTATCAAGGCTCAGCAGGCGAGCGGTTTGTAAGACCGCGTTTAGCGCAGTTTGGGCGGTCTGCGGATCGGCCAAGGCCTCAAGATCCAGCAAGGCATAGGGCAACGGTGTTTGGGCGGCGAGGTGGCGCAGCACATCAGACTCGGCCATCGGCGTGACGGGGTGTTGCGCCATCACCGGGTGGCGGTCGAGGCGGAATACGCCCTGCGGGGTGCCTGCGAACAGATGGCCGAAGGCTTGATAGCGGCGCATCCGGGGGGCGGCGGTCAGCACCGGGATGCCTTTTGACGGGCGGGCTTGCAGGGCGAGATTGATAGCGGTGCCGATGTTACCGACATGGGGGGCGGAATCGAGGGTGGAGCAGATCTTATAATGCAGGAACGGGGCGTCTAGCCCGGCGAGAAACGCCAGCGGCGCGGGCATGTTTGCGGCCATCCATGCGGAACTATGGCTGCGGGCGGTGGAGGCGATGCCTAAGCCGCGCATATCGGGAAAGCGGGCCAGTTGCGCCGGGGTCGGGGTGTCGAAGAATAGGATCGACGGCAAGCCTGCGAAGGTTAGAGCCTCCATCACCGCCGCTGATCCGGTGAAATCGTCGCCATACCATGTCATCAGCAGGCCGCTCGGCAGGATTTCTCGCATTGTGGTTCCTTCGGCTTGACCTCGGCATATTATATCATCATACCAGTTGAGCAAGTGGCGAATGGAGAGAGCTATGACGAAGATTGCGCTGTTTGGAGCGGGCGGGAAGATGGGTGTGCGGCTGTCGCGCAATCTGGCGAAAACCAATTATGTGGTGGCGCATGTCGAGGTGTCTGAGGCGGGTCAGGCCCGGTTGAAGGATGCCATTGGCGCGGAGTGCGTGGCGCCTGAGGTGGCGGTTCAGGGCGCGGATGTGGTGCTGCTGGCGGTGCCGGATACCGCGATTGGCAAGGTTGCGGGCATGGTGGTGCCGATGGTGGCGCCGGGGACGATCGTGATTTGTCTGGACGCCGCAGCGCCCTTTGCCGGGCATCTGCCGCCGCGTGCTGACATTACCTATTTCGTCACCCACCCCTGCCATCCGCCGATTTTCAACGATGAAACCGACCCAGAGGCCAAGCGTGATTTCTTTGGCGGCGTGGCGGCAAAGCAGGGCGTGGTGAATGCTTTGATGCAGGGGCCCGAGGCGCATTATGCGGTGGGCGAAGCGGTGGCGCAGGCGATATTCGCCCCCGTGGTGCGCTCACATCGGGTGACGGTCGAGCAGATGGCGATGCTTGAGCCGGGGTTGTCTGAGACCGTGGTGGCATCGCTTTTGGTGGTGATGCGCGAAGCGATGGACGAATGTGTGGCGCGCGGGGTGCCGCAACCGGCGGCGCGGGATTTCCTGTTGGGGCATATGAATATCCTCGCGGCGGTGATCTTTGACGAACAGCCCGGGGTGTTTTCGGATGCGTGCAACAAGGCGATTGAGTTCGGCAAGCCGATGCTGTTGCGCGATGACTGGAAGAAGGTGTTTGAGTGGGACGAGATTACTGCGTCTATTCAGAGAATTACCTGAGGTTCTACAGGTGAATTGACGCCCCCTTCCGCAAGGTTGGGGGCGTTTTTCATTTGCCGCCGAATTTCTCAAGTGCCTGCGCCAACTCTTTGTGATCTTTGGCATAATCGATCAAGGCTACCCCTTGCACGGCAGCCTCCCACGCCTGCCTGATCGCAGCGACACCCGAGGCGGCACCGCCCGGATGGCCGTGGATGCCACCGCCGCCAAGATACATAAGGTCGGTGGTTTGTCCAGTTCTGGCATAAGTTTCAACGGCTTGTCCGCCCCATTGGCCAGACCCCACCACAGGTAGGGGGCGATCAGCGGGGGTGAAAATTGGGGTCCGGCAAGAGTGGAACGAACGTACGAAACTCTCGTCAGGTTCCCAGTATTTTGCGGCTATGCCATTGATTTGAAACTGATCTACCCCCAGAAGCCGCCAGATTTTACCATAGGCGGCGAATTCCATGCCAAGGCCGGGATGGCGGGTCAGGATATCCCAGCCATTGCGATGGGCATGCAGGCAAAGCTGCGATCTCTTGCGCAGGAAGGTCATGCCGCCGAAGCCTATAGAATTGATATTGATCACCGCCGCGTTGCCGCCCGCTTTGACCACAAGATCATGATTTTCCAGCATTTGATCAGGATCTGCGGAGGAAATCCCCCAAGCATACATCACCCTTTTGCCCGTGCGCTGTTCGTGTGCATCAATCACCGGCATCACGGCGGCGATACGGTCGGCCAAGGGCGAATAGCCGGGGCTCATCAGTTTTTCATCGTCTTTGATGAAGTCTACGCCCGCCTCGCACAGCTCTTTCACCATCGACGCGGTTTCAGCGGGGGCAAGGCCCAAGGCGGGTTTGATGATCGAGCCGATGATCGGGCGGTTGTAGACATTGGTGAGTTTGCGCGAGCCGTCGATGCCGAATTGTGGGCCGGGGTGGCGGGCAAAAGCAGACGGCAGGTCGAAATCCATTACCCGCACGCCTGACAGCCCGCGCACCGCAAAAACGCCGCCGACGGTGATGGTCATCAGGGCGGCGATATCGGTTCCAACGGCTTCCAACGGGTAGCCGATCACCACATCGGCGCGGTGGAATCGGCTGCCTTGGGTGGGGAAGGACGGGGTCTGGGTGTCGGGTAAAGCGGTGATCGACAGCACACGGGCGGCGCAGCGGGCTTTTACGGCTGCGGTTTCGCCAGGAAGATTGGTAAAGGTTCCCGTCGATTGATCCGAGGCGATTTTCGCGGCCAAGGCCGAGACATCGCCCGAAGCTTCCAAGCGGTAGGTGACTTTGATCAGATCATCGGACATCGTGGACTCTCCTGAAGATGTAGCTTGCATACTCATCATACCTGTTGAATTCAAGCGCCCTGCATGGCAAGTTGCATGCAGTTTGGAAGGAGCCATGTTTTGCCACAACCCCTGATCGGTGCCGTGATCGGCTGCGGATTTTTCGCGCAAAATCAACTACATGCTTGGGCGGATCTGCCCGGCGCGCGAATAGTGGCGTTGTGCGACCGCGATGCGGTGCGGCTGGCGGAAACGGCCGCGCGCTTTGGAATTGCGCAGACCTACGCCGATGCGGGCGCGATGTTCGCCGCTGAGCGGTTGGATTTTGTCGATATCGCCACCACCGTCGCCTCGCATCGGCCTTTGGTTGAGATGGCGGCGCTGGCGGGGGTGAATGTGATCTGCCAGAAGCCGTTTGCGGCCAATATGTCAGATGCGCGGGCGATGGTGGCCGCGGTGGAAGCTGCGGGTAAGACCCTGATGGTGCATGAAAATTTTCGTTGGCAATCGGCAGTGCGGCGGGTGATTGAAATCGTGCGGTCAGGGGAACTGGGCGAGGTGTTCTTTGGCCGCGTCAGTTTCCGGTCGGGCTTTGATGTGTTCTCGGGCCAACCCTATCTGGCGGAGGGTAAGCGGTTTATCATCGAGGATCTGGGCATCCATGTGCTTGATATTGCGCGAGCTTTGTGCGGTGACGTGGTGCGGATGGCGGCGACGACCCGGCGGATCAATCCTGCGATCAAGGGCGAGGATGTGGCGACGATGCTGCTGACGCATGGTTCGGGGGCAACGAGCGTGGTGGATTGCTCTTATGCCACCCAGCGCAGGCCCGAGACGTTCCCGGAAAGCCTGATAGACATTGACGGCACCAAGGGCAGTTTACGGCTGGAGGCGGGGTATCGTTTGGTGATGGCGGATCGGGTGGAGGATCTGTCGCCGCCTGTGCTGCCTTGGGCCAGTCGGCCTTGGCACAATATTCAGGAAAGCGTGCTGATTGTTCAGCGGCATTTTCTGGAGTGCATTGCGGCGGGGGTCCAACCGGAAACTTCGGGGGCGGATAATTTGCAGACTTTAGCTTTGGTGGAAGCCGCCTATCTTTCTGCCGCTGAAGCGCGGGTGGTGGCGGTGGCAGAGCTATGAAGATCAGCCACGGCCCGCTCAGTTTCGACTATGACGGCGGCGGACTGCGGCGGATCTGTTTGGGCGAGGTCGAGGTGATCCGCGGCATCGCCTATCTGGTGCGGGATCGTGATTGGGGCACTTTGGTGCCGCAGATCAGGGATGAAGTGATTGAGCCCACACGGATTTCCTATCGTGCTCGGTTTGAAAGCCAAGGGGCTGCTTTGGTGGTCTCTGTGGTGATCGACTTTGCCGAAGGGCTGAGTTTCACCGCTGAGGCGCAGGCGGAGGGCGATTTTCAGACCAATCGCACGGGCTTCACCGTGCTGCATCCGATCTGCGGAGTGGCGGGGGCTAAGGTAACGGTGGAGCATTGCGACGGCACGCGGCGCGATGCGCAGTTCCCGTTGCTGATTGCACCCTGGCAACCGTTTCAAGACCTGCGGGCGCTGACGCATTGGCTGGGCGGCTGGCAGATCGCCTGCCGGATGGAGGGCGATACCTTTGAAATGGAGGATCAGCGGCAGTGGGGCGATGCCAGCTACAAGACCTATGTGCGGCCCTTGGCGCGGCCCTGGCCGTATCAGATCACAGCGGGCACGGCGTTTGATCAGGCGGTGCGGCTGAACTGGCAGGCGGCGGAGACGGTTGAAACCACCCTGCCCCAAACCACCGCCACCGGGATTTTCCCGCAAACCGCGCTGCTGATCACCGCCGAAGAAGCAAGCCGGGCGGTGGAGCATCCGGGCGATCTCGCGATGGTAAAACCGCAGCGGCTGCTGTGTCATTTCGATGCGACCCGGCATGGGCTGGCAGAATTGCAGGCCTTTTCGATGCTGCAAGCCAGTTATGACGCCGCCTATGATCTGGAACTGATCGCGCGCTGTGACGGCGATCTGGACGCGGAATTTTCAGCCCATGCCAAAGACTTGGCGGCATCTGGGCTGCGCGTGGCCTCGATCATGCTCTGCCCTTCGGTGGACCGGCAATCGACCCCGCCGGGATCAGACTGGCCACCCTGCCCGCCCTTGGCAGAGGTTTACCAAGCCGCGCGGAAAGCCTTTCCGGGTGTGGGCCTTGGCGGCGGCGTGGTCAGCTTCTTCCCCGAATTGAACCGCAAGCGGCCTCCGGTTGCGGGCTTGGATTTCGTCAGCCACGGGCTGTGCCCGATTGTGCATGATGCCAGCGACGCGGGCGTGATGCAGACGCTGGAGGCGGTGGGCCATATCACCGCCTCGGCACGCGCGATCATCGGTAAGCGGCCCTATCGCTTGGGGCCCAGCACGATTGCAATGCGGCAGAACCCTTATGGCGCACGGGTGATCCCCAATCCCGAAGCCGCGCGGGTCTGCATGACGGACGATGACCCCCGCCACCGCACGGAGTTCGGCGCGGCTTATGCGCTGGGGCTGGCGGCGGCGCTGGTGGGGTCTGGGGTGGAGGTCTGGACCCCAGCCGGACTTTACGGGCCGCGCGGGGTGATGGATTGGAAGGGGCGGCCCTATCCCTTGGCCCGCGTCTTGGCGGAACTTGCCGCGCGCGCGGGTGAGCGGGTGGAGGCCGAACTGCGCCCGAATACCTCGGCGCGCTTGCGGTTTGCCGGGGCCGAGATGACAACAAATCTGGCGGGTTATATGCGCACAGAGCTTGCCTGACCGCGCAGTTTGCGCCTAAGCGGGCTTAAGTGCGGTGGTAAGATTGGGGGCGTTATGGTTTCGGAAAAGATCACCCGGCGCAAGCTTTCGGATCAGGTGTTTGACCGACTGCGGGCGATGATCCTGACGGGCGAGTTGGCGGCGGGGGCGGTGGTGCCATCAGAGCGCGCACTGATGGCGCGATTTGGCGTCGGTCGCCCTGCGGTGCGCGAGGCGTTGCAGCAGATGCACACGATGGGATTGATCAGCATCGCGCATGGCGAGCGCAGCCGGGTGCGGGCGCTGAATGCAAGTGCGGTGCTGGGGCAGGTCGATGCGGTGGCACAGCTGCTGCTGTCAGCCGAACCGGGGGCCTTGGCGCATCTGAAAGAGGCGCGGCGGATGTTTGAGGCGGGCATGGTGCGGCTGGCGGCCGAGAAGGCTATGGCGGCGGATGTGGCGGATCTGCAGGCGATTCTGGCGCATCAGCGCGACTGTCTGGGCGATGCGCAGGCCTTTGTCGCGGCCGACGTCGCCTTTCACACCCGGATTGCGGCGATGACCGGCAATCCGATCATGCTGGCGGTGTCCGAAGCGATGCTGAAATGGCTGTTCCATTATCATTCTGCCCTGCTGCATTGGTCGGGCAATGAGGAAGTTACCTTGCAAGAACATGCGTTGATCCTTGCGCGCATCGCCGCCCGTGATGGGCCGGGGGCGGTGGCAGCCATGCAGGCGCATATCGCGCGCTCGGCGGATGTGATTGGGCATCACGGCTGAGGGGATGCCTGCTTGGGGTATTGCTCTTTTTGAAATACTCCCGCCGGAGGCTCCTTAGGCCAATGTCGGATGCCTCCGGCGGGGATATTTGAGCACAGAGGATGACAATTTTAGATAAGTTTTAGAGATTCAGCCGAGCGCCTTGGCGAATTCTTCGATGATCATGCAGGCGCTGACCGCGCCGGGGTCTTTGTGACCCAAACTGCGTTCGCCAAGCCGTGCGGCGCGACCCAGAGTGGCTTGCATCTGCGCGGTGGCGTCGGCTCCGGTTTGCGCGGCTTGCAGGATTGCGGGCCAGCTTGCGCCAGATTTGGCGGCTTCGGCGGCGGGATGCCATGCGTCGATCATGGTCTTTTGGCCGGGCTCGGCGCGGCCGCGATGGGCGATGCCTTCGGCCATGGCGATGATCAGGGTGGGGGTTTCTGATGCGGGCATGGCGGCGTGCGGGCCTGCTGTTTTGGCGGCGCGCATGAGGGCTGTGGCGTAAAGCGGGCCGGAGGAGGCTCCGACGGCGTTCAGGAAGGCTTTGGCGGCGGCGTTGAATTGGTCTTGCAATGTTGGCAAGCCGGGGACGGCTGCGGCTGCGGCTTGCATGCCTTGCTCCATCGCGATGCCATGATCGGCGTCGCCGATCATGCCATCCAGCGCACAGAGGGTGTCGCGTTCGGCGGCCATGCGTGCGGCGAGGGCTTGGAACAAGTCCGTGCAGTTTTGCGTTGTGAAATCCATCGCTTAACCCACCCGGAACATAGCGCAATCACAGGGGTGGTCGAGCATTTTCGTCAGCTCATCGTCGAGATGCATCAGGGTGATCGACGCCCCGGCCATTTCCATCGAGGTGCAATAGGGGCCGACGAGGGCGGTGTGGACTGTGAGATTTGCGAGGCTGAGACGTTCGGCGACGCGGGCGTAAAGGATGTAGAGTTCCATCAGCGGGGTGGAGCCGAGCGAGTTCACCAGAACCGCGACTTTTGCACCCGCAGGCGCGGCCATCTCCGTCAGGATCGCATCCATGATCTCATCGGTCACGTCATTGGCGGGCTTCAGCGGGCCGCGTCGGATACCGGGTTCGCCGTGGATGCCCATGCCGATTTCCATTTCACCGCTTGGCAGATCGAAGTTCAAGCGGCGGGTTTGCGGCAGCGAGCAGGGCGAAAGTGCCACGCCCATGGTGTAGGTGCGGGCGTTGGCGTGACGGGCGATGCGTTCCACCTCATCCAACGGCAGCATCAGATCGGCGGCGGCTCCGGCGACTTTGAAGATGAAGACATTTCCGGCGACGCCGCGGCGTTTGGCAGGATCAGAGGAGGAGGCGATGTCGTCGGTGGTCAGCACGGTGCGGGCCTCGACGCCCTCCATCTCCAGAAGCTCGCCGGCCATATCGAAATTCATCACGTCGCCGGCGTAATTACCATACATGAACAGCACCCCTGCCCCACCATGAGTGGCCATCGCCGCATCAACGGCAGGCTGCGGCGGCGGGGAGGCGAACACATTGCCCACCGCTGCGGCATCGGCCAAACCCTTGCCTACAAAGCCTAAAAACGTCGGCTCATGCCCCGAACCGCCACCGATCACCAGTGCCACCTTGCCGGTGCGCGGGCCGTGTTTGGCGACGACAGCGCGCGGGGCGGCGAGGGTCAGATGGTTGGGATGGGCGGCGAGAACCCCCACCAGCATCTCATCCACTGCGCGGTTGCCATCGTTGATCAGCTTTTGTGTGGGTGCCATCTGCGCCTCCGGTTGTGCCGCCAGAATGGCGGCTCTGGGGGATTGAGACAAGCCCGGCCGAGGAGGAAGCCGGGCTTGTCCGCCTGCGGCTAAAGCGCCGCCACAGGCTAGGAGTATTTCTTGTCCAAGGCGTTGATCGCATCGACGTTGGTGGCGGAACGGCCTTGCGGGTCGAAGGTTTCTTTCAGGAAGGCGTCGGCAATCGCCTTCGCCAGTTCCGGGCCGATCACCCGCGCGCCCATGGTGATGATTTGCGCATTGTTCGACAGGGCCGCGCGCTCGGCGGAATAGGTGTCATGCCTCAGGGCGGCGCGGATGCCGGGCACTTTGTTGGCGGAAATGCAGACGCCAATGCCGGTGCCGCAGACCAGAATGGCGCGGTCGTACTTGCCTTGCAGGACTTCATTCGCCACCCGGTCGGAAAGGTTGGCGTAGAAGGCATCCGCCCCTGCCTCGGTGCGCGAAATCTCGGACACCTCATGCGTGGTTTTCAGGTGTTCGGCGAGGATTTTGGCGAGGCCTTCGCCCGCACTGTCGCCTGCGATTGCAAGTTTCATCGGTTTCTCCTTCACAAAGTTGCAGCGACGCGGGCGAGGATGTCGAGATAGCCTGCGACATTCCAGGCCGAGCGGCCAATGAACAGCCCGTCTATATGCGGGCAGGCGATAAGTTCGGCGGCGTTGCCGGGGTTGACTGAACCGCCGTAGAGGCAGGGGATGCGGCGGTTGAGCATGGTTTCGGCCGTGGCGATGATCTCGGCCTGCCTTGCATCGGCGTAATCTGATGTGGCGGGGATGCCATTTGCGCCGATGGCCCAAACGGGCTCGTAGGCGAGCAGGATTTGTGCGGATTTTTGGGTGGCTGAGAGCTTGCTCAAAGCGCCAGTGACTTGGGCGGCAAGAATTTCAGTGGCGCGGCCAGCTTCACGCTGCGCCAAGGTTTCGCCAATGCAAATCAACGGGATTAAGCCGTGGCGCACGGCAGCTTCAACCTTTAGGCCGATAGTTTCATCGGTTTCATTGAAAAATTCACGCCGTTCCGAATGGCCCAACTCGACGATATCCAGCGCGCAATCTTTCAGCATCAGCGGGGAGACTTCGCCCGTCCATGCACCCTCATCGGCCCAATGCATGTTCTGCGCGCCGACCTTGACCGAGGTGTCGGCCAGCATGGCTTTCACCTCGCGCACGGCGGTGAAGGGCGGGATCACAAAGCGCTGAATACGCGGATCGCCCTCAGGCGGCAGGCCGCGCGCGAAGTCCTGCGCTTCGGCGAGGGTCTTGTTCATTTTCCAACTTGTGCCAACCCAGACGTGTTTGTTCATGCGCGGACTCCTGCGATGCGCAGAGCGATCCCGGCCCGGTCCAAAGCGGCGCGGGACTCAGATTCAGGCAGGGCATCGGTGATAATTGTGTCGAACTCGGTCAGATCGGCCAACACATGCAAAGCCTGGCGGCCAAAGCGCTGATGGTTGACCAGAAGGCAAGTCTTGGCGGCGCTGGCGATCATTGCCCGCTTGGCGCGCACCGCGTTGTCATCCATATGAAACGCGCGGGTGCCCTGCACGGCGGGGGCGGAAATGAAGGCCACATCGGCGTGCAGGCGGGTCAGGGTTTCTTCGGTAACAACGCCAAAGAAGCCATTGAACTTATAGGAGTAAACCCCACCCAGAGCGATCAGGGTGATGCCGTGTTCAGCGCGCAGTGCATCCATGATCGCGGCGTTGTTGGTGATCACCGTCAACGGGCGTTTTTCCGGCAGCATCGCGCCCAATACGGCCGCCATCGAGCCATCGTTGATCATCAGCGTCATGCCGGGCTCGATCAAATCCAGCGCGGCGCGGGCCATCCGAGCCTTGGCAGCACCTTCTTGGCGGGCGCGAAAGCGGAAGTCGGATTCGAACTGAGTGCCCGATTCAATCGTCGCGCCGCCGCGCATTTTACGCAACAGGCCCTCGGATTCCAGATCATCGAGATCGCGGTGGATGGTCATTTTGGAGACCGCAAAGCGCTCGGCCAGATCATCCAGATCGACCGCGTGCTGCTCTACCAGCAGATCCATAATCGCCTGTTTGCGATCTTCGCGTTTCACCAGATTCCCCCCTGCTTTGGCGATTTTTAACATCGCACAAACCAAATGGAAAGAGATTTATGTGATTTTGTGATTTTTACTTGTGATAATTGGCCGTTTCCTGTAGCTGTTAGCGCAAGCAAATCCCATCGATTCCCGCAGAGGAGAGCGTGATGAAATTCTTTGTCGATACCGCCGTTGTCAGTGAAATCGCCGAGTTGAACGACTATGGCCTGCTGGATGGTGTCACCACCAACCCAAGCCTGATCGCAAAATCTGGACGTGATTTCAAAGAGGTAATCGCAGAAATCTGCGCGCTGGTCGAAGGTCCGGTCTCGGCCGAGGTCGCCTCGATGGAATATGACGGCATGGTGGCCGAGGGCGAGCATCTGGCGAAGATCGCGAAAAACGTCGTGATCAAGCTGCCGCTGACCCTGCCGGGGCTGAAGACCTGCCGCTATTTCACGCAAAAAGGTATCAAAACCAATGTGACGTTGTGCTTCACCGCCAATCAGGCGCTGTTGGCGGCGAAAGCCGGGGCGACTTACATCTCGCCGTTCCTTGGCCGTCTGGACGATATCAACATCGACGGCATGAATTTGATCCGCGACATCCGCGAGATTTACGACAACTACGGCTTTGAAACGCAGATCCTTGCAGCGTCGATCCGCAGCGCCAACCACGTCAAGGAAGCGGCCCTTGCGGGGGCCGATGTGGCGACAATTCCGCCGAATGTTATCAAAGGCTTGGCCAATCATGTCCTGACCGACAAGGGGCTTGAGCAATTCGCCAAGGATTGGGCGGCCACTGGCCAAACCATTCTGTAGGGCGTTTTGTGGTGTTACCTCAAAACCCTTGGCGATAGGCCGGGCGACCGTGGTGGGCCAGCCCGGCCTCATTTTGCGGCAACCAGCGCGCGGGCGGTGGCCTCATCGGTGATCAGGCCGCGCAGTCGGCGGCTGGACAGCACCGCACGGATCGCCTGCACCTTGTCCGGCCCGCCCGCGATGGCAGTGATCTGATCGCCGGTTTTGGCAAAATTGACCGCCAAAGTCCGCGCCGTTAGTTGGGTTTGCAGGATGCGCCCCTCGGCATCAAAGAAATGCCCCAGCAACTCCCCCACGCCGCCTGCCGCCTCTATCGCCTTGATTTCCCTCGGCTCTATCATGCCAGAGGCCACCAGTTGTGCATCCGCTTCGACCGTGCCGATGCCGACCAGCTTCAGGCCCGCACCCTGCGCCATTGCGAACACTTCGGCGACACCGCGCTGTGCCAGCAACACTTCGCGATCTTCGGCGGTATTGGCGAAAAACGGCACCGGCATGACATAGGCGCGCGCGCCAGTTTTCTCGGCAATGCGGTGCATCACGTCATGCGGATTGGCCGCGTAATTCCGGGTAAGCCCGCCCAGCAGCGAGACAAAATTCAGATCAGGGGCCTCGATGCGCGGCAAATGCCGCACCATCGCGGCCAAAGTGCGGCCATGGCCAAGCCCGATCACCGGGGTGGTGCCCAGCTCGATCTGGCGGCGCATAAAGCCTGCGCCCGCCATGCCCAACGTGCGGAGGGGCAGGCCTACCTCATCGAGATCGGGGGCGACTTCGCAGAAATCCAGGCGATAGCGGGCGGCAAGTGCGGTCTCTAACTCAACACATTCGACGATATCGCCGTCGATGGTGACTTTCACAGCGCCTTCGGCCACCGCGCGGGCGATAAGGCGGTGGGCTTTGACCGAGGTAATCCCCAGCCGTTTTGCCACCGCGGCTTGGGTCTGGCCGCCGACATAGTGCAGCCAAGCCGCGCGGATCGCCAAAGAGTGTTCAGGGTCAAGCGCGCGGCTCATGCGGTGGCCATCAGGATCGCCAGATCAGAGGCGGAAAGCCGCGCCGGGTTGGCCTGCATCGAGGAAGATGCGGCGGCGGCGGCGGCGGCTTGGTGCAGGTGCTGCGGCGTAAAGCCCATCTGCGCAAGGCTCGGCAGACCGTTTTGGCGCGACCACTGTGTAAGCGTGCAGATCGCCTTTTCCGGTTTGACGTCAAAGGCTTCTGCAATCCATCCGATCACCTGCCTGATACGGGTGGGGTCTGCTGCACGCCCGGCATTCATCGCCAGACCATGCGGCAAAAGCGTGCCACAGATCGCGCCATGTGGGGCTGGCAGCAGCCCGCCCAGCGGCCCGGCAAGACCGTGGATCACCCCAAGCCCCGCATTGGCCAGCGCGAGCCCACCGCAGAGGCTGACCCAAGCCATGTCATCGCGGGCTTGCGCATCCTCGTTAACCATGAGCCGCCGCAACGCGCGCAGGCCCTGCGGGATCGCATCACGGCAAAGCGCATCGGTCATACGGTTGGCGCGGGTGCAGATAAAGGGCTCGATCACTTGCGTGATGGCGTCAAGGCCCGAGGCGAGGGTGATAGTTTTCGGCGTATCGTCGGTCAGTGCGGGGTCAATGATGGCCAAAGCCGGCAGCATCCGCTTGTCGCGCAAAGACACTTTGCGCTGATGTTCCGGCGAGCCGATCACCGCGTTGCGGGTGACTTCCGCGCCAGTGCCTGCGGTGGTGGGAATGGCGACGAAGGGCAAAGGCGCGTGATCCAGCGGCAGGGATTTGCCAATGACTTCAAGGTGATCCATCAATGGCCGCGTGGCGGGCACCATCGCCGCCACGGCTTTGCCCGCATCAATCACCGCCCCACCACCGAGGCTGACGACCACCTGTGCGCCTTTCGCGGCTTGGGTTGCGGCCCCAATCAGTGCGATGTCCGGCTCGCCCCGCACCACGAAACGGCTGACATCGCAGCCCTGCCCTGCCAGCGCCTCCGCCAGCCAATCGGCGCGGGCAGGAGTGCCGTGCAGCAGGAAAACCCTTGTGCCGAGGGCTTTGATGCGTCCCGCCGCTTGCCCCCCCTGCCCGCGTCCGAACAGGATTTCTGTGGCGGTTAGAAAGGCGAAAGCAGACATGGCAGCCTCCTCAGATGTGAAGATCGTTAACGCCGCTGTTAATATGTGGAGCCCAAAACGCAATGCTTTCAGCGATTTGCGCAATCACCTCGCGGTCATTCGGGTCGCGTTCTTTGAACGACAACTCCAGACAGATTTCATTGTCTTTCGCGCCACCTTCGGCGAGGGCCTTCAGAAGCGGTTCCGGGTGAATCCGGCCTTTGGCGTTGAAGGCGGTGGTGAAGGGGCGGTGGCCGCCTTTGTCCATAAGGCTTTGCTTGATATGGATAATCGGCGACACCTTGGGCACAGCGCGCGCCCAGGCGTAGGGGTCGACATCATCGGGGTTCGGGCTGGTCAGATCGCCGTGGTCAATGTCGGCCATCATCCACATCGGGATGGCCATATTGGCATTTGTGAGGCGTTTTTGCAGCGCGAGGGCTGAGGCGATAGTCGCGCCAAACTCGCGCCCAACGCTCATCGGCTCCCAAAACACATAGGTCAGGCCAGCGGATTTGGCATGTTCGGCGACCTCGGCCCAAGCGTCGATCGCGGTATTTATCAAGGATTTGCGCCGGATTGGATCGTCGAAATCAGCGTAGGTGAAAATGGCAAACTGGGTGCCGACAGAAGTGCCGCCCAGATCGGCGGTGATCTCGGCGAAGGTTTTGAACCAGTCG
Organism: Cypionkella sp.; assembly: GCA_046590425.1. Classification (GTDB taxonomy): domain Bacteria; phylum Pseudomonadota; class Alphaproteobacteria; order Rhodobacterales; family Rhodobacteraceae; genus Cypionkella. The sequence goes on from JBKJTI010000272.1 coordinate 31,998, forward strand.
ATATAATAGCGGCGCACGTCGCGGTCGGGGTGGCCGAAGTGGTTCAGACGACCGTAAGGCCCGGTCATGCCCGAGGTGACGCGGACTCCGGTGCGCTGCATCGCTGCCTGCATTTGGCGGGCCAGACGGTGGATCACCGGGGCGGGCCACGACGGATTGATGAACTCATGCGTCAGTTGCAGATCACGGATGCGCAGGTCACGTGCGACGGTATTGACCAAGTCATCCGGGTCGGCGAAGCGGTTGACGAGCGGGTTGGTGTTGAGTGAAAGCGTTAACATCTTACACCCCCTGCGCCAGCCAAACGGTGAAGGCCGCCTGCTGTTCCGGCGAGAGGTGCAGGTTGTGTTTGGTGCGCCGGGTCAGAATATCTTCCGCCGTCTGCGCCCATTCACGCTGCATCAGATAGCGGGCTTCGGCCTCATAGAGATCGCCGCCGAAATGCTGGCCCAAGCCGTCCAAGCTGGTTGCAGCACCGACCAAATCGCGAGTGCGCGCGCCATAATGCCGGCCATAATGCGCAATCAAGCTGCGCGGCATCCACGGATAAGCCGCCCGCAAGTCATTGGCAAAGCTTTCATAATCGGCATTCGGCATCTCACCGCCCGGCAGAGTCGCGGTTGCGGTCCAATCTGCCCCCATCTGCGGAAGGATGGCTTTCAGGCGGTGCATGCCACGTTCGGCCAGTTCACGGAAGGTGGTGATCTTGCCGCCAAACACGTTCAGCAACGGCACGCCGCCCGTCTCATCGAGATCAAACACATAGTCGCGGGTCACCGCCGAAGGGTTGCCTTTGCCATCATCAAACAAGGGCCGGACGCCCGAGAAATGATGCACCACATCGGCGCGGCGCAGCTTTTCCTTGAAATACCGGTTAACGGCGGCGATCAGATAGTCGATCTCGGCCTCGGTCGCCTGCACCTCCTCGGCGCGGCCTTCATAGGCGACATCAGTGGTGCCAATCAGCGCCTTGTCGCCCTCATAGGGGTTGATGAAAATCACCCGTTTGTCGTGGTTTTGCACGAGGTAAGCGTGATCCCCGGCCCAGAATTTCGGCACGATGATATGGCTGCCCTTCACCAGCCGGACGTTGCGCGCCGAGTTCGATCCCGCCACGCGTGTGACGATATCCGTCACCCATGGCCCTGCCGCATTGACGATACAGCGCGCGCGGAACGCTCGCGTTTCGCCATGCTGATCGGTGGTTTCCACCGTCCAAGCACCGTTCTCGCGCCGCGCCGAGGTGCAGGCGGTGCGGGTCAGCACCAGCGCGCCCTTCTCGGCGGCGTCCAGCGCGTTCAGCACCACCAAACGCGCGTCATCGACCCAGCAATCGGAGTATTCAAAGCCGCGTTTATATTGGTCCATAATCGGCGCGCCCTGCGGATCACGCCGCAAATCCAGCGTGCGGGTGCCGGGCAGTTTCTTGCGCCCGCCAAGGTGATCGTAAAGGAACAGGCCCAAGCGGACCAGCCACGCCGGGCGATCCGTGGGCGAGTGTGGCAGCACAAAACGCATCGGCCAGATGATATGGGGGGCTGCGTTCAGCAGCACTTCGCGTTCGATAAGCGCCTCGCGCACAAGGCGAAATTCGTAGTATTCCAGATAGCGCAAGCCGCCATGCACCAGCTTGCCAGAGCGCGATGAGGTGCCCTGCGCCAGATCATCCTTCTCACACAGCACCACCGACAAACCGCGCCCCGCCGCATCGCGCGCGATGCCAGCGCCATTGATGCCGCCGCCGATCACGAACATATCCACCAAATTATGCTCAGAAAAACTATCGTTCGTTTTTCTATGGTCAGAACTAATCGGCTCAGACGTACTAAGGCTCATTCGGCGGTCCTGTCTTTGGCACGGCGGCTATCGGCAAGGAGCGACCATGCGGTGGTCAGCCCCTCGCGGGCGGATTTATAGGCGGGATAAGTCTGGGCATAGGTGGCGGTCAGCGCGGGATCGGGGGCTTCGGCCTCGCCCAACAGCGGCGTCACCCATTCGGCAATGCAGGCGTCCATCGAAGGGTATGCGCCAATCGCCACCGCTGACATCATCGCGGCGGCGGCGGCACCGGCTTCTTCGCGCGCAGACACCCGCACCGGCGCGCCCGTCGCGGCAGACAACACGCTGCGCAGGCCTTTCGATCGCGCAGCCCCGCCCGTAAGCCGCAATTCCAACGGCACAACGCCCATCGCGGCATAACAATCCCGCGTCGCCATGCCCAAACCTTCGACCACCGCGCGGAGAATATCGGCGAAACGGTGGGTGAAATTCAGGCCGACAAAGCCTGCGCGGGCATCAGCGTTGAGAAACGGGCCACGTTCGCCCGCTTCAGAGATATAGGGGTGATAGAGCAAAGCGCCCGGTTTGCTCGCCGCGAGCCAGCTTTCGATCAGCGGCACCAGATCAGCATGTTTGGTGGGCCGGCCAAAATCTGACATCAGGTCAGCGGCCATCCGCAACAGCCAATCGATGTTCAGGGTGGCCGCCATATTGGTCTGCACTTGCGTCACCATTCCAAGCACCGGCAGACAGATCACATAGCCGGTGCCCTCGGCGTTCAGATGCACCCCGCCCACCGGGGTGGAGCGCATATGCACGCCGGTCGAGCCCACGGTGGAACAGGCCGCCCCCACCGCCCCGGTGTGCACGCCTGCGCCCAGCGCCGTCATCACCATATCGACAAAACCAAGGCTGACAGGCGTGCCCGCGCGCAAGCCAGTTTGGACGGCAGCCGCGGGCGTCAAAGGATGCGTTATCTGGCTGCCGTCGATGATCTCGGGCATAAGGTCACGGCGATGCGTCAGGCCCAGGGCGTCGATCACTTGAACATCATAGGTCCGGGTGCGGAAATTGCCGAAGGTGAAGCTGGCCTCGGATGGGTCGGTCGCACGCACGCCGGTTAGGTTCAGATAAAGCCAGTCCTTACAATGCAATACCACTTCAGCCGCATCCAGCAGTTCTGGTTGGAACCGGTCGATATGCGCCATTTGCGCGCCCTGCTGGCAGGTGTTCAGCCCGGTGCCCGTCGCCTCAAACCGGGCGCGATTGGCAGGACTGGCGGCGAGGCGATCGACGGTTGGGGCCGCGCGGGCATCCAGCCAAAGCCAGGCATCGCCCACCGGCGTGTTGCCCGGCCCTGCGAGCCAAGTGCCATCGCCCTGCGCCGTCACCGATATCGCTGCTGTGCGCGCGGCCAAGTTTGGCACCTTTTCGGCCAAGCCCCGCAGCGCTGTCGCACAATCGGCCCAGGTCTGCGCAAGGTTTTGCGTGGCCTTGCCCTCGGCCCCGGTGGAATAGGCATTGGGCACCGCAAAGGCCGCTATTTGCGCGCCATTCAGGGTAAACGCCACCGCTTTGACCACCGAAGTGCCCGAATCAATGCCGATCAACAGCTCTGCCATACCGACTCCCCTAAAGCCCGCGCCAATTCCCAGCCCTCCGACCGACCCTGCCACATTATCACAGAGAGATCACACAGTAAGTGAATTATTTTACGGACATAGTAATTTCTTTCAGATAAACTGGCTCGTGTCAACCAAAGTCCAAGGCGGGTCGGCGCGACACCAAACAGCGGGCGGCGGTGCTATCGAGTTGCCGGACCCCCTGAAGAATTGACTGGATGGAAATTCCATTTATGTATTATTTTCCTGCAGGTTCACCCCACTTCATCCTTGGCCATCCGCGTATTTGCGCCGCACCGCAGCACTTCTCGCAGATGCAGAAATCACCTGCGACTCGTGCGGCCCAAGCGAAAACCAAGGATGAAATGCTGAGAATACAGGGGGTCGCTCGCGAAAGACTCAATTGACAGACGCGAAAACTTATAACATTGTACCAAGAGTTGTTACCATAACTCTATCACGGCTATGGATGTGCGACAGGCCAGATCGGCACGGCGGGAGGAAATCGCCGCGCCGATCGGCAGATAAGGGGGGAGTCATGCTGAATTTGCAGCCGTATCGCGGCTTGGCGCGCTGTTTGTGCGTGGCGCGAGCCGCCTTTTTCTCGGCCATTCCCCGCCGCGCCTCCGCCGTTAACCTTAAGGTCCCCGTGCTATGAGCCAACAGCCCGACACCGCGCCACAGCCCCATCAGCCCCGCGCTGTTCTGATCACCGCCGCCGTTGTCGTGGCGGTACTGGGCGCAATGGCGCTGGACACCACTGTCGTGCGGATTGGCTCGGAGGCCGATGTGCGCGCAGCGAAATTCTCGCCCGAGGCGTTCGGGGCCGAGACCTTCCCAAAAGTACAGGCCAATGTCTCCGCACGCGCAGTGGATGCGGTGGAATTGGCCACGGCGATTGCCGCGGATCCCAAAGCGGCAGAGGCGAAATACGGCGTCGGCGGTGTGTATTCGGTGAAGCTGGAAGGCGTGGTCGGCGAAGGCAAATCTGGCATCTATTACGTTGATGTTGCAGGAATTCCGGCGCCCTTGCGGTTGCGTGTGCAGACCGGCCCCGCGATCAACGGCACCGAACTCCGCGATGCAACCGGTGAGATCAGCTTTAGCCAGTTCACCAACCAGATCGAATATCAGGACGCAGGATCAGCGCTGAACAAAGAGATGAAGAAGCTGGTGCTGGACGGCATTGATAACAGCGCTTTGACGGGAAAAACCGTGGCTGTGGTGGGCGCGTTCAAGCTGGTGAACCCGAAAAGCTGGATGATCACCCCTGTGTCACTGGAGGTGAAATGAGCCTAGACACCTCCAGCGCACCCGTTCTGTCGGCGCGCAATATCGCCAAGGCTTACGGCAATATTCACGCCCTGAAAGGGGTGAATTTCGACATTCATCGCGGGCAGGTGACGACGCTGTTCGGCGAAAATGGCGCGGGCAAATCGACGCTGATGAAGATCCTGTCGGGGGTGTTGAAGCCGACCTCGGGGCAGATCGTGCTTGATGGTGCACCGGTCAGTTTCGCCAATTCCACCGATGCGCGAAATCGCGGCATTTCGATTATCCACCAAGAGCTTAGTCTCGCCACCAATATGAACGTGCGCGACAATATCTTCATGGGTCGCGAGATCATGGGCAAAAGCGGCGTAGATTTCGCCGAGGAAGAACGCCAAACCCGCGCCCTGATGGCTGAACTTGAGGAAGACATTGATCCGCTGATCCCGGTGGAAGAGCTGCGGCTGGGCCAGCAGCAAATCGTTGAAATTGCGCGGGCTTTGTCGGTGAATTCGCGCATCCTGATCATGGATGAACCGACCAGCGCCCTGTCGGCGACCGAAGTCGAGGTGTTGTTCAAGGTGATCCGCGATCTGACCGCGCGCGGCGTGTCGATTGTCTATATTTCGCACCACCTTGAGGAAGCCTTGAAGATCACCCATCATGCCGTGGTTTTGCGCGATGGCGCGATGACCGCCTATGCCGAGAGGGCGCAGATTGATCTGGAATGGATCGTGCGCAACATGGTCGGTGAGAATTTCGACCTTGGCTCGCCGCCCCAAGGCCACGCGATGGGCGAGACCGCGTTGAGCATCGAAAATCTGTCGGTGCCGGATGCGGCGGGGATCGGGTTTTCGGTAGTGGACCGGCTTTCGCTGTCCGTCCGCGCCGGGGAAATTGTGTGTATCTATGGGCTTATGGGTGCCGGACGCACCGAACTGCTGGAATGTGTAGCCGGGCGGCTGGCCCCCTCGGGCGGTCGGGTGATGCTGCAAGGTCGCGATGTATCCGGCCTGACCATCGCACAGCGCATCGCGCGCGGACTGGTTTTGGTGCCAGAGGATCGGCAGCGCGACGGGTTGGTGCAGACCATGTCGGTCGGCCAGAACCTGTCGCTCGCCAGCATTGGCGCGTTCACCAAGGGGCTGTTTACCTCTCGGAAAGCCGAGCAAACCGTCATCAGCGATGCCATCCGCAAGGTCACGGTGAAAACCGATGCGTCTGGTACAGCGCCGATAGGCTCGCTGTCGGGCGGCAATCAGCAAAAGGTGGTGATCGGCAAAATGCTGGCAACCAATCCGAAGGTGATCGTGTTGGATGAGCCGTCGCGCGGTATCGACATTGGCGCAAAAGCCGAGGTGTTCCGGCTGCTGTCTGAAGGTGCCAGGCAGGGCCTCGCGGTCATCTATTCCACCTCGGAAGTCGGTGAATGTTTGTCGATTGCGCACCGCATCATCGTCATGCACCGGGGCCGGATTTCGGCTGAATTTGATCACACTGTAGCCAAAGAAAAGATCATGGCCGCCTCTGGCGAAGCCGTGGCCCACTAGGAGCAACCGATGTCGTCCACCCCAAAACCTATGGAGAAACAAGGGTTTGACCCGATTGCCCTGCTGCTGGAGGGCCGCGCCTTCTTTGCGCTGATTGCGATCATCGTGGTGTTTTCGCTGCTGAGCCCGCACTACTTCTCGCTGCCGAACTTTCTGGTTATGGCCAGCCACGTCGCAATCTACGGCATCCTTGCGATCGGGATGCTGCTGGTGATCTTGAACGGCGGGATTGATCTTTCAGTCGGCTCTACCCTTGGTCTTGCGGGTTGCGTCGCGGGCTTTCAGATGCAAGGCGTGCAGATCGAGGCTGCGGGTGTGATCCTGTTTCCGCCGGTCTGGGCGGTGGTGGTGCTGACTTGCGCGCTGGGGGCCTTCGTCGGCTTTGTCAACGGTGCGCTGATCGCTTGGTTTAAGGTGCCTGCGTTCGTGGCCTCGCTTGGGGTGATGTATGTGGCGCGCGGTGCTGCCCTATTGATGACCAACGGTTTAACCTTCAACAATCTCGGCGGAAAGCCGGAACTCGGCAACACTGGCTTTAACTGGCTGGGCTTCAACCGCCTCGGCTTCACCCGCGAGTGGAGCGTGCCGATTGGTGTCGTGGTACTCGCAACCTTGGCAATCTTGGCGGGTCTGATGCTATCGCGCACCGCCTTTGGCCGCTGGCTGTATGCCTCGGGTGGCAATGAGCGCGCGGCGGAATTGTCCGGCGTGCCAGTCAAGCGGGTGCAGATCACGGTTTACGTTTTGTCGGGCATCTGTGCGGCTATCGCGGGGCTGGTTTTGTCGTCGCAATTAACCAGTGCTGGCCCGACCGCTGGCACCACCTATGAGCTGACCGCCATCGCCGCCGTCGTCATCGGCGGGGCGGCGCTGACGGGGGGCCGGGGCACCATTCGCGGCACCATGCTCGGCGCGTTCGTGATCGGGTTCCTATCCGATGGTCTGGTGATCATCGGCGTGTCGTCCTACTGGCAGACCGTGTTCACCGGGGCGGTGATCGTTCTGGCGGTGCTGCTGAACTCGATCCAATACAAGCCGAAGGCCAAGGCCAAGGCGTAAATCACTTCGCCGCAACACGCTGTCCGTTGCGGAAAGACCCCAGCCAAGTAATTGGCAATGCTAAACTAAATCAACCAAGGGAGAGAGACTATGTTCACCATGACCAAGCGCGCGCTGCTCGCTGCTGTTGCGATCAACGCCCTGCTCGCAGGCACCGCACTGGCCGAGGGCCTGATCACCATCATCGTTAACGATCCGGCCAACCCCTATTGGAAAACCGAAGGCGACGTGGCCGCTGCCACCGCCGAAAGCCTCGGCTACACCGCCAGCGTTTCGGCGCATAAAGGCGACACCAATGCGGAATCGACGATGATCGACACCGCAATCACCAACAAATCCGTCGCCATCATCCTTGATCCGGCAAATGCCGATGGCTCGATCGGGGCTGTGCAAAAGGCCGTTGATGCGGGCATCCCGGTGTTCTTGGTGAATGCTGAGATCAACAAAGAAGGCCTCGCCAAAGCCCAGTTGGTGTCGAACAACGCGCAGGGTGCCGCGATGGGCGCGCAGCAATGGGTGGCTTCGGTCGGCGAGACTGGCAAATACGCGGAACTCTTCGGCAACCCGGCGGATAACAACGCAGCCACCCGCTCGAACGGCTATGAGACCGTGCTGACCCAGTACCCCGATCTGGTGAAAGCCGCCAAGGAAGTCGCCGACTGGGACCGCACCAAGGGCCACGACAAGATGCAGTCGATCCTGCAAGCCAATCCCGACATCATCGGCGTGATCGCTGGCAATGACGAGATGGCTTTGGGCGCGATTGCGGCTTTGAAAGAGGCGGGCAAGCTGGAAGGCGTGAAAGTCGGCGGCTTTGACGGCTCGCCGGACGCGGTTGCCGCGATCACCGCAGGTGAGATGCAATACACCGTGTTGCAGCCGGTTGCCGTGTTCTCGGCAGAGGCTGTGAAGCAAGCCGACAGCTTCATCAAGACCGGCGCCACTGGTGCCGCGACCGAAAAGCAGCTGTTCGATTGCCTGCTGATCACCAAAGACAATGTGGACAAATACACCGGCCCGTTCACCCTGTCACAGTAATCTGATCTGAGGGGGCGCTGGCAACGGCGCTCCCTTGCTTTTCGGCATCGGCACGGGCATCGCTATGTAAACCAAGGGGGCGAGAATGACCGATATGAAACCGCCCTCTGGCCTGATGGCCGATCAACTGCCCTCTGACAGCCGCCACGCCCGCCAAATCGCCCGCCGCCAGCTGATTTCCGAGGCGGTGATGGCCGAAGGCTCGATGCGGATCGAGGACTTGACCGAGCGGTTCGGCATATCGCTGATGACCGCCCACCGCGATCTGGATGAACTCGTCGCGCGAGGCCTCTTGCGCAAGGCCCGCGGCATCGTTTCCGCCGCCCCGACCAGCCTGATTGAAGCCTCCGACGTTTACCGGTTTTCCCGCCAATCGGCAGAGAAAAAGGCGATTGCCAGTGCCGCGATGCAGTTTGTCGAACCCGGTCAGGCGATCTTTTTCGACGATTCCACCACCGTATTGCAGATGGTCACCCACCTGCCCGCCAAGGTGCCGCTGACCGCGATCACCAATTCGCTGATCTTGATGAACGAGTTGAACGGCATCCGCGATCTGACCCTGCTGGGTCTGGGCGGCCAGTTGCACAACTGGTGCAACGCCTTCATGGGCCGGATGACGACGAATGAAATCAAACGGTTGCGGGCGGATACTTTGTTTCTGTCGATGCCCGCGATCACCGATGACATCGTGTTTCACCAATCGCCCGAGATGGTGGAAACCAAGCGCGCGATGTTTGATAGCGCCCAGCGCCGAATCCTTCTGGCTGATCACACCAAATTTGGCCGCCGCGCGTTGCACGCCTTTGCCGACCTCACCGAGTTCGATGTGGTGATTGTCGATCAGGCGACAGACGCCGCCCATATAACCCGGATGCGCGCCAAAGGTATTAACGTGGTCATCGCCTCTGAAACCGCGCACAGGCTCGATGTTGACGCCGAACTCGATTAATTTGTAACGCGCATTGCCGTTACAATCCCATCATGTCATGTTCACTTTATCAGATTCGCTCAAGCGATGGGAAAGCCTATGACCAGCCTGTTGGGCATCGACAACGGATTGACCGTCACCAAAGCGGTGATCTTTGATGTGTCCGGTCAGCAAATCGCCGTCGCTCGCCGTCGCATCCCACAGCTTCTGCCCGCCCCCCATCATGTCGAGCGCGATATGGAAGGCCTGTGGCGCGCCACGGCCGAGGCGATTGCCGAAGCCATCCAACTGTCTGGCCGCCCCGCCAGCGATATCGTCGCCGTCGCGGCCACCGCCCATGGTGACGGGCTTTATCTGCTCGACCATGAAAACCGACCCTTGGGCAGCGGCATCCTGTCGCTGGATGGCCGCGCCGGGGCGATCTGCGAAAGCTGGCGCGACCGCGCGGATGCTGCGTTAAAGCTGACAGGCCAGATCCCCCCAGCCTGCTCGCCCGCAGCACTGCTGGCTTGGGTGCGGGACAATGAGCCGGAACGTTTCGCCAAAATCGGCACGTTTCTGGCCTGCAAAGACTGGCTGCGGTTTTGTCTGACGGGCAGCCTTGGCACCGACCGCACCGAGGCGTCGACCGCCTTCACCGATGTGCAAACCCAAGACTATACCCTTGATGCGCTGCAACTTTTCGGGTTGGAGAACGTCGCCCACGCCCTGCCCGATATCGCGGAATCCGCCGAGATTATCGGGCATGTAACCGCCGAAGCCGCCCTGCTGACCGGACTTATTGCGGGCACACCGGTTGCCGCAGGCCTGCATGACGTGACCGCTGCCGCGCTTGGTATCGGCGGCCATGCCGAGGGCGTGGTGGCCATCGTTGCAGGCACTTATTCGATCAATGAAGTGGTCTCAAACACCCCCAACACCGATCCGCGTTGGCTGTGTCGCAACGCCATGCTACCCGGCCAATGGAACAACATGGCGCTGTCGCCTGCCTCTGCCGCGAATTACGATTGGTTCATCGAGACCCTGTGTGAGGCTGAACTGACCGAAGCCGATGCTGCGGGCACATCCATTCACGCTATGCTCGCGTGGGAGATTGACGCCGCCCTTGCCAAACCCACCACCTTGATTTTTCACCCCTTTCTCTATGGCTCGCCCTTCGGCCCGCAGGCTAGCGCCAGCTTTATCGGCCTGCGCGGCTGGCACGTTCGCGGCGATATGCTGCGCGCAGTTCTGGAGGGCATCGTGTTCAACCACCGTGTCCATATCGACGCGCTGCGGGCGGGCTTCCCAGTGCGCGAGGCCCGTTTGACCGGCGGCGTCGCCCGCAACCCTGCCGTCGCGCAGATGTTTGCCGATATTCTGGGCATGCCGGTCACCACCAGCCAAACCGAGGAAGCCGCCGCTTGGGGCGCGGCCCTCTGTGCGGGCGCGGCGGTGGGGCTCTACGCCTCGCCCCTCGCCGACCCGCGCGATATGTCGCTGTTGGGGCAGACCTACACGCCGGACCCAGCCCGCGTGGCGAGCTATGAAAAACGATTCCAGCTTTACAACAATATCAGCACAGCTCTCGCCCCGCTCTGGCCCGAAATCGAAGCCCTCGTGCCATGACCCCAGAAACCCGCCGCGAAGAAATCGCCGCTTACGTCCTGCAACAGGGCGAAGCCCGGATTGACGATCTGGTGCAGCGCTTTGGCGTCTCACGCATGACCATCCACCGCCACATTGATCAGCTGGCGCAAGCGGGCCTGCTGCGCAAGCTGCACGGGGCCGTCAGCGCCCTGCCCTCCGGCGTTTATGAAAGCCTGTTCCGCTACCGCCAAACCGTGGCCTCCGCTGAGAAATCCGCCCTCGCCCGCACCGCCCTGCGCTATGTCGAGCCCGGTCAAGTGGTGATGATCGACGATTCCAGCACCACCCATGCCCTCGCGCCCTTGCTGCCGCAGATCGCACCGCTGACCGTGATCACCAACAGCCTCGCCAGCATCCAGACCCTGACCGGCGCTGACGACATCACCCTGATCTGCCTCGGCGGTCAGTATCATCCGACCTATAACGCTTTCATTGGCCATCTCTGCGAAACAGCCCTCCCGAACTTACGCGCCAATGTGCTGATCTGCTCAGCCTCTGCCGCGCAGAATGGGGTGGCCTATATCCAGGACGCCCAAGTCACCCGCGCCAAGCAAGCGATGATGGCCGCCGCCAACACCCGTATCCTGTTGCTGAACCACGAGAAATTCGGCCGCTCCGCCCTGCACGCCCTTAGCTCCCTTACCGCCTTTGACGCCGTACTGACCGGGGCGGCCCTGCCCGATGCCCATGCCTGCGCCCTGAAAGCCGCCGGCGTGCGGCTGCATCTGATCGAAACGGACACCCCATGACTGACCCATCCCGCCTGCAAGGCCTTTCCGAAAATGGCACAGATGTGCTGATCCTTGGCGCAGGCATCAACGGTGCGGGCCTCTTTCGTGACCTTGCCGAGCAAGGCCTGCGGGTGTTGATCCTCGAGAAGGGCGACTACGGCGGCGCCACCTCTGCCGCCCCGTCGCGGATGATCCACGGCGGGCTGAAATATCTGGAAACCGGAGAATTTCGCCTTGTGGCCCAATCGACGCTAGAGCGCAATCTACTGCTGCGCAACGCCCCCCATGCCGTCACGCCGCTGCCTACGCTGATCCCGATTTTCTCATGGACCAAAGGCGTCTGGGCCGCCCTGCGCACCCTGTTCGGCTCTACGACCGCCGCGCGCAGCCGGGGTGCCTTGCTGCTGAAAGTCGGCCTGTCGATCTACGACCATTACGGTTCACGCGCCAATGTGATGCCGCGCCATAAGATGAAATCCCGCGCCAAAACCCTCGCTGAATTTCCGCAAATGACGCCGCGCATCGTCGCCTCCGGCCTCTATTATGACGCGAAAATCGCCGGACCCGAGCGTCTGGTCTGGGAACTGCTCGCCGATGGTATGGCAGCCAACCCCAAAGCCCTCGCGCTGAACTACACTCAGCTTACCGCCTATAACGGCGCGGAAATCAGCTTCACCCGCGAGGATGGCACCAGCTTTACCACCAAGCCCAAACTGGTGATCAACGCCGCAGGCCCCTGGATTGACCGCGTCAACGCCGCTTTGGGCGAGGATACCAAGCTGATCGGTGGCACCAAAGGCTCGCATATCCTGCTGGATCACCCCGCGCTTCTGGCCATGCTCAACGGCCAGATGATCTATTTTGAGGCCGACGATGGCCGCATCCTTTTGGTCTACGACTACCTCGGCAAAGCCCTTGTGGGATCGACCGATATCAAAGCCGCCGACCCCGAAAACGTGCGCTGTGAGGATGACGAGATCGCCTATTTCCTGACCAGTCTGCGCGCCCTGCTGCCCGGTCTGCCATTTGATCACAGCCACATCATCTATGCCTATTCCGGCATCCGCCCGCTGCCCGCCTCGGATGCCGCCAACCCCGGCCTGATCAGCCGCGACCATTCCGCGCCCGTGCTCGAGTCCACCGCCCAGCGCCCATATCCGATCATCTCGCTTGTGGGCGGCAAATGGACCACCTTCCGGGGTTTCGCCGAAGAAGTTACTGACGCCTGCCTTGCCCGCCTGAACCACCCCCGCCGCATCTCCACCCGCGCTCTTGGCATCGGTGGTGGGAAAGCCTATCCCAAGGATGATGCGGCCAAATCCCGCCTGATCGCCAGCGCCGCCGCCAGCGCAGGCCTGAACCTCACCCGCGCCACCGAACTTTTCACCCGCTACGGCACCAGCCTGAACAGCCTTGTCGCCCATAAATCCCCCTTCAGCGACGCCGACCGCCTGCCCCATGCCACCGCCTACAGCGCGGCCGAAATCGACTGGCTTGCCCGCAGCGAACAGGTTGAACACCTGTCAGACCTCGTGCTGCGCCGCACCACTTTGGCTGTTACGGGCGCGCTGAACGCCGCTGACCTCGCCCAGATCGCCACAATCATCGCCGCCGCCAAATCCTGGCCGCCCGAGCGCCGCACGGCGGAAATCGCGCACGTCACCGCCCAGCTTGCCCACACCAACCGCCAGACCCTGACGCCATGAAACCCCAGCCCCACACCCTGCTGCGCTTCTACTTCGGAGCGATGAAACTCGGCCCCGGCAAGGTGCAACTGCTGGAGCATATCCGCGACACCGGTTCGATCTCTGCCGCAGGCCGCGCGATGGAGATGAGCTACAAGCGCGCCTGGATGCTGGTCGAAGAAATGAACGCCGCCTTTGCGGGTCCCGTCGTGGAAAGCGCGCGGGGCGGGGCTAAAGGCGGTGGTGCACAGGTCACAGCGACGGGCCTTGCCATCATCAGCCACTACCGTGCCGCAGAATCCGCCACCGTATGCGCCACCGCTCCGCACAACACCGCCCTGCAATACCTTCTGCGCGATATTCCCGAGTAGAAATAACGCTTGCGCCGTCAACGTCAGTCGATATGTTCTTGCAAACATATCCAAAAGGCCAAACCATGCACCTCACCCGCCGCAGCGCCCTCACTGCTGCCCTGCTCACCAGCCTTGCCCTGCCCGCCGCCGCACAGGCCGAGGAAATCACCGTCTTCGCCGCAGCCAGCTTGAAAAATGCCCTCGATACAATCGCCGCCGATTGGCAGGCCGAAACCGGCAACAGCGTGGTGATTTCCTACGAAAGCACCGCCAAGCTTGCGAAACAGATCGAGCAAGGCGCGCCCGCCGATCTGTTCATCTCCGCCTCGAAAAACTGGATGGACACGCTGGCGAACGAAAAACTGATCAACAAAGACAGCCGCAAAGATCTGCTGGGCAACAGCCTCGTTCTGGTGGCCGCAGGCAAAGCCGCAACAATTGAGATCACCAAGAACCTTGATCTAAAAGCGCTTCTTGGTGACGGGAAACTCTCCATGGCCACGGTGGCCTCGGTTCCAGCAGGCCAATACGGCAAAGAAGCCCTTGAAAACCTTGGTCTCTGGTCCAGCATCGAGGCCAATGTCGCGCAATCCGATAACGTCCGAGCAGCCCTCGCACTGGTTGCCACAGGCGAGGCCCCCTACGGTATCGTCTACGCCTCGGATGCCATAGCCGATGACCAAAGCGGCGATAAGGTGACGGTGGTCGGCACTTTTCCCGGCGACAGCCACAGCCCCATCGTCTACCCTGCCGCCATTGTCGCCTCCAGCACCAACCCCGCCGCACAAAGCTTTCTGGACGCATTGACCAGCAAGACCGCCGCTGCGGTGTTCACCGCACAAGGCTTCACCGTTCTGAACTAGAGGCGCATGACCGACTGGCTTTCCCCCGATGAATGGCGCGCCGTTGCCTTGTCGCTGCGCGTCTCACTCTGGGCGACCGCGCTCAGCCTGCCCTTGGGCATCTTCACCGCCCACCTGCTGGCCCGCCGAAACTTCTGGGGCAAACAACTGCTGAACGGTCTCGTGCATCTGCCGCTGATCCTGCCGCCCGTCGTCACCGGGTACCTTCTGCTGCTGGCCTTCGGCAGAAAAGGCGTTATCGGCCAATATCTTGACCAATGGTTCGGCGTCACCCTCGCCTTCAAATGGACAGGCGCGGTCCTCGCCGCCGCCGTCATGGCCTTCCCGCTGATGGTGCGCGCCATCCGTCTGGCATTGGAGGCGGTGGACCCCAAGCTGGAACAAGCCGCAGCCACGCTCGGCGCATCCCCGCTGTGGGTGTTCCTCACCGTCACCCTGCCCTTGATCCTGCCCGGTATCATCACCGGAGCGGTGCTGGCCTTCGCAAAAGCCATGGGCGAATTCGGCGCCACCATCACCTTCGTCTCTAACATCCCTGGCCAAACCCAAACCCTACCCTCGGCAATCTACACCTTCCTGCAAGTGCCGGGCGGTGATCCACAAGCCTTCCGCCTCGTGCTGATCTCCATTGCCGTTGCCATGCTGGCGCTGATCCTGTCAGAGTTCCTCAGCCGCGCGGTCGCGCGCCGGATCGCCGGATCATGACCCTCTCTGTCGCCCTCGGCCACCGCTTCCCCGGCTTCACGCTGGATGTGAATTTCACCGCCCCGCCCGGCCTCACCGCTTTGTTCGGTAAATCCGGCTCAGGAAAAACCAGCGTGATCAACGCGGTGGCGGGTCTGCTATACCCCAATCAAGGCCGGATAACCGCAGATGACACCACCCTGCTCGACACCGCAAAAGGCATAAACCTCCCCCCCCACCGCCGCCGCCTCGGCTACGTTTTCCAAGACGCCCGCCTGTTCCCGCACCTGAGCGTCCGCCAGAACCTGACCTACGGTCGCTGGTTCGCCCGTCAGACGAATGGCCCCCGTTTTGACGATATCGTCGACCTGCTCGGCCTGAACGCCTTGCTCAACCGCCGCCCCGGAGCTCTGTCGGGTGGCGAGAAATCCCGCGTGGCCATCGGTCGCGCCCTGCTCTCCAAACCCGCGCTGCTGTTGATGGACGAACCCTTCGCCGCCTTGGATGAGGCGCGCAAAGCCGAACTGCTGCCCTATATCGAAACCCTGCGCGACCAGACCAATATCCCCATCCTCTACGTCAGCCACGCCCTTGCCGAAGTCGCCCGCCTTGCCACCACCATCGTCGTCCTCGACCAAGGCCGCACCCTGCGCGCAGGCCCCGCCGCCGATCTGCTGGCCGACCCCGGCCTTGCCCCCAGCCTCGGCCTGCGCGATGCGGGCGCGATCCTGACCGCCAGCGTCACCGCGCAAGACCCCGACGACCTGACGCAACTGCGCACCCACGGTGGCCCAATCTGGCTGCCGAAAATCCCCGCAGCCCCTGGCTCAACTCTCAGAATCCGCATTGCCGCACAAGACGTGATCCTGTCGCGCAGCCGCCCCGATGGCCTCTCCGCCCTCAACATTCTGCAAGGCACGGTCTCCGAAATCCGCCTCCACCCAGACGGAGCGTTGATCCAGATCGCCATCGGCCCCGATCATCTGCTGGCCCGCATCACCCTTCGCTCAGCAACCGCCCTTGCCCTTGCCCCCGGCCAACCGATCTTTGCGATTGTGAAATCCGTCGCCGCGGCTCAAACAGATATCGGCACCCCGCAGGAAGGCGCAACATGATCATCCGCGACAAACCCCGCGCTTGGGAATTGGCCTTCGCCATGCGCGGCTCTGTGCTGCCGCATATCGCCCTTCCGCTGCTCGGCGTGGTGGCGCTTGCCGCCGTCATGGTCTGGGTCGACCACCAGTTTGCCATCCTGCCGCATATCGAGGGCATCCCCTTCACCGTCTTCGGCATCGCGTTGTCGCTGTTCCTCAGCTTTCGCAACAACGCCGCCTATGATCGCTGGTGGGAGGCCCGCAAGCTCTGGGGTGGCCTACTCGCTGACCTGCGCAGCCTCGCGCGGGAATTGGAAGTCTTCGCCCCCGACCAAACTCTGCGCCACCGTATGCTACGGCAATCCTTAGCTTTTCTGCACCTGCACCGCGCGCAACTGCGCCGACTGACGCATGATGCCGAAACCCAAGCCCGGTCGCCCGAATTGCTGGCCGACCCGCACCCGCCCTGCTCTGCCTTGAACCTGATCAACACCGATCTGGCGAAAGCCTACGCCCAAAACCAAATCGACGGCTTCGGCGCGCGCACCCTGACCGCCCGCCTTGGCAGCATCGCCCTGCAACAAGCCGGATGCGAGCGCATCGCCGGAACCCCGCTGCCGTTCGTCTATTCGCTGCTGATCTACCGCACAACTTACCTGTTTTGCCTGCTGCTGCCGATGGCCCTCGTTGGCACCTCCGGCTGGCTGACACCCTTGTTTGTCGGCATCGTCGCTTACGTCTTTCTAGGGCTGGCAGAAGTCACCGAGGAACTCAGCCACCCGTTCGGCACCACGCTAAACGCCCTGCCCTTGGATGCGATCTGCCGAAGCGCCGAGATCAGCCTCGCCCCGCATTTGGGCGAGCCTGCCCCCAAGCCGCTGCAACCGACCGACTTCCACCTGAGTTAAAGCGCCTACAACCCGTGCAGCCAGCGCATCCGTTCCGCGAGATCCGGCGCGCCAAACGCCAGTGACCCCATCACCACCGTCTCCGCCCCCGCGTTCCGCAACAGCGGCACGGTCGTATCGCGAATACCGCCATCCGCCGCCAAAATCACCCGCCGCCCGGCACCCGCGATCAAAGCCGCCGCCTCGCCCAACCGTGCCCCCGCTGTGGGGTCAAGGCCCTGACCTTTCACCCCGATCGCCGTGCCCAGCAGCGTCAGCATATCCAAGCGGCTGACCAATTCCGCCGCCCGCGCCACCGGCGTTTCCACCCGCAACACCATCCCCGCCTTCAACCCATGCGCGCCGATCCGCTGCAAGCCGTCGCCCGCATTGGCATTTTCCACATGCAGCGAAATCAGATCGGCCCCGGCCTCGGCAAACTGGTCGATCTGCGCCAGCAGAACCGCATCATCCACCATCAGATGCACATGGATCGGGATCGCAGTCAGGCCCCGCAACCCCGCCACAAGATCAGGGAAGAACAGCAGCGCGGGCGCAAAATGCCCATCCGCCACGTCGACATGCAGAATATCGGCGTGCGGACTGATCCGCTCCAGATCATCCGCCAGTCGCAACAAATTGGCCGACCACATCGAATATTCTGCAAGCAATCGGCTGCGTGGCAGCGCCGAAATCCAGTCAGGCTGTGGGCGGGGCATCTTCAATCTCCTTCAGAAATCGTGTCATCGCATCGGCAAGCGCCGCTAGATGCGCTAGCTTATCGCGCGCCTTGGCGGGCAATTCCACCAGGCGTGCATGGGGGATCAGATCGGCCAGGGCCTGCGCCTGCGCCATCGGATGGATGGCATCCTCGTCGCAACCGCAGATCAGCGCCGGGATGCGCAAGCCGCGCAAATCATCCGCCGAAATCCCCGGCCCATCCGCCGAAATCGCGGTCAACAGCCGCGCGGTTTCCGCCTGTGGCCTTCGATTGAAAAAACCTTTCAAAGAGGCAAGGTTATCGGGTGCCTCAACCTCCAGCCGCCGCGTCGTATCGCCCTCGGCGAAGAACGCCCGCGCCTGATCCAGCGGCAGCATTTCCAACAGCATCCCCACTTCGACATTCGGCGACATATTCTCCGGCGCGTCTTCGACCACCCAAGCCGGCCGCACAAGTATCAGCGCCCGCACCAGATCAGGCCGGATAACCGCCAACCGCGTGGCAATCGCCGCACCCATCGAGATACCGCCCAAAACCACGGGGGCGCCAATCGCTTCAATCATCGCCGCCACATCAGCCGCGAAACAGGCTATGGAGACCGTATCCCCAAGTGGCGACATGCCATGGCCGCGACACTCTAAGCCCTGCCAACGCTGCGACCCAAGCTCCCGCATCGCCTCGGCAATTTGCCCTGACCCACCGCAGAGCCCATGCTGAAACACCAGCGCAGGCCCGGTTTCTCCGTCCCGGTACACTGCCAGTTCCAATCCATCGCGCAGCAGGGCCGAGATCTGCATCACAGATCCGCCAACACACGGCCAAGGTAATTCGCCACGTCCGCAGCCTCGTCTGCCGCCAAGCCATGCGTCACCAGATCGCCATCAAAACCCGCAGCTTTCAGCCGCCCAAGGAAATGCGGAAAATCCACCATCCCCTCGCCCGCTGTCGCAAAGCCGCCAGCAGCATCCCGGTCCTTGGCATGCGCCATCAGGGTCCGATCCACCAGCAAATCAACCGAACGGCTGAGCAAATCGCGCTGATCGGCCAGCGTCGCCATCTCAAACAGGTTCGCCGGGTCCAGCACAATCGCCAAGGCCGGGCTTTGCAACGCGTCGATCAAAGCCCGCGCACGCGAGGCGGTATCGACCACATTCGCCAGTTCCGGCTCGATCCCAAGCTTGATCCCCAAAGGCTCCGCCAAAGCACAAGCCTTGCCCATCTCGGCCAGCAAATCAGCCCAAGCCTCCGGGCCGGCATTGTCAGGATGATGCCGCCACTGATCCTCGGTATCCCGCGTGCCAGTACACAGCGTCACCATGCCGGTGCCCATCGCCGCCGCGTTCCGCAGCAAAACCTCCAGTCGCGCCAAACCCTTGGCTCGCACCGCCGGATCGGGGTGGATCATATTATACGTCCCTGACACCGCCGCAATCGCCACGCCCGAAGCCTTGCTTGCCGTTGCCACCGCCGCCGCATCCTGCGCACTCAAAGCATCCGGCATCGCCGCCAATCCCGAGCAGGCCATGTTATACTGAACACAAGCAAACCCCGTTGCCTTCGACGCCGCCAAAACCGTCGCCGGATCGCTGCCCGCGAATGTCTTGGCGAAAATCCCCAACCGCATCACAAAGCCCCCGACACATCCGCCAGCCGCACGGGCTGCCGCGACCGCGCCGACTCTGCAATCGCCACCATCGCGCGCACCGAGGCAATGCCGTCCTCAATATCCGCCCCCGACTGCGGGGCGCCGTTCAGAATGGTATCGGCAAAGCCCTCCAACTGGCGGCGATAGAAATGCCCATCCGCCCCCAAAACCCGGTGCGTCGCACCATCGGATTCCTTGAAAATATCCACCTCGGACGACATGTAATACCACGGGTTATAGGTCTTCCCCAACACGGAACCTTGTTCGCCGTAAATCTGAAACCCCTCATGCCAATCCATCCGCACCGCCACCGTCAGATCCAGATGCCCCAGCACGCCACTGGCAAATTCCACATCGACAAACCAGCACCTGATTCCCGCCCGATTGAGCAACCGCGCATCGACCGCCACGATGTCTCCGGCAAAATAGCGCGCGGTATCAACCAGATGGCTGCCATGCGCCAGCATGTAATAACGATCCAGATCGGCCTTGGGGTTCTCACTCGGTTTGCGCGCGGCCTTGGAAGTCACCATCAACGGCTGCACCGCATCGGTCATCGCATAGCGGTGGGTATTGTCGCAATACCACGCCTTCAGCGCCACCAACTGCCCCATTTCACCGTCAATGAAACCCTTCGCCGCCTGCAAGCCCGCATCATAACGTTTCATATGCCCGACTTGCAGCGTAAGCCCTGTAGCTGCCACCACAGAACGCAAACTTTCGGCTTCCTCAATACTCACCGCCAAAGGCTTCTCGCACAAAACATGCTTGCCCGCCTGCAACGCCAACAAAGCCGCAGGCACGTGGAACGCATCCGACGTCGCAATCACCACCGCCTCAAGCTCAGGGTCCGCCAACATCTTGGCATACTCATTATAACTCCGCGTCGGCGCATGGGTCGCGGCCATCCGGTCGCGCAGATCATCCGCCACATCGCAAATCGCATAAAGCTGGGCATTGCGCGCCTTGGTGCAACTCTCAAAATGCGCCGCTTGCGCAATCGGGCCACAGCCCAGCACGCCCACCCGCAGCAATCGGTTGTCTTTCGCGGGCATCGCTTATCCTTTCACTGCATCAATTTCAGCGAGGGAAGCATTTCCCTCCATCGGCCCCAGTTTCTGCACAGCCAGCGCCCCGGCCGCATTGGCCCGCGCCAGTGCATCCGGCAAAGGGTCCCCCGCCGCCAACAACGTCACCAAGGTTGCACAAAAACAATCGCCCGCCCCGGTCGGATCGACAACCACAACAGGATGCGCGGGCAAGGCCACTGTGCCGCCTGCATACCGCCCGACACAGCCCTGATCGCCGCGTTTCAGCACCACCACGCGCGCGGCCCCCGAAAGCAACCGCCCCGACCAATCGGCAAATTCCTGCCCCGGATACAACACCTCTGCATCGGCGTCCGAAGGCAGCACATAAACGGCCATCGCCATGATCCGCTGCAAAGCCTCGATATATCCCGCATCCGAGATCAACTCCGTCCGGATATTCGGATCAATCGAGATCGAAACCCCTTGGCCCCCAAGCCTTTCGCACAAAGCCAGCCCCACAGCCCGCATCTCCGGATCACCCAGCATCGAACCCGAGATATGCAGCACCGAAATCTCTGCTCTCAGAAATCCCGCCGCAATCTGCGCCACGTCCGGCAGCCGTGAAGCCGCCGAATGCGCGATGTTGAACACGAAATCCCGGCTGCCATCCGAATTATAGCTGACAAAAGCCGAACCGGTTGGCACCCCCGGCACCACCCGGATCAGCCCTGGATCAACGCCATCGGCCACCAGCCGCTCCAACACCACCCGCCCGAACGCATCATCACCCACGGCACCTGCAAACACCGCCCGCCCGCCGAAAGCCCGAGCCACCCGCGCCGCCTGATCAATGAAGATCCCCGGCGCACCAGAAGGAAACGGCCCAACATAAGGCGCGGCCACAAGATTGCGCCCATCCTTTTCGCAGCACACAAACTCCACCAGCAATTCGCCGATGGACCCGATCACCAGTGCCATATCTCAGCCGCCAACCATCAGCCTAACGACCTCATCATGCGTGGTCTCGGAAATCTTGCGCTCGCCCGCTTGCACACCGCGTCGCAGCACCACGATGCGATCCGCCACCGCAAAAATATCCTGCAAGTTATGCGAGATGAAAATCACCCCGCGCCCCTGCGCCTTCAACTGGTGGATCAACTGGATCACTTTGCGCTGTTCCGGCACGCCCAAGGCCGCCGTCGGCTCGTCCATGATCAGGATTTGCGCGTTCCAGTACACCGCCCGGCCAATCGCCACCGCCTGCCGCTGCCCGCCCGAGAAATTCGACACCGGGGCATCCAGACGGCTGACATGGAAGTCCAGCAAGGCCATCGTCGACTTCGCCGCCTCAGCCATTTTCGCGCGGTCCAGCACTGGCAAGAAGCCAAACGCCTTTCGCATCGGCTCGCGGCCCAGAAAGATATTCGCGCCGATTGTCAGATTATCGGCCAGCGCCAAATCCTGATAAATCGTCTCAATCCCGATATCGCGCGCCTCTTGTGGTGAGGCAAAACTCACCTTCTGACCTTTCAGCAAAATCTCACCCGAGGACGGCTGATATACCCCCGAAATCGCCTTGATCAGCGTCGTCTTGCCCGCGCCATTGTCGCCCGCAAGCGCCACAACTTCGCCCGCCCGCACCATCATCGTCAGGTCATTCAGCGCCTGCACCGGGCCGAAATTCTTCGACAGGTGGCGCACTTCCAGCAGCGGCTGGCCGATTGGGGTCATTTCACTCACTTTGCCGCCCTCCCGAGAACCGCCGTTGTGCCTGATCAATCAGCACCGAAATGATGATCACCACACCGACACTGATGAATTGCCAGAACGGGGCGACATTGATGAACACCAGCCCATATTGAATAACCGCGATCACGAACGCGCCTGCAACCGTGCCCAGAATGGTGCCCGATCCGCCAAATAGACTGGCCCCGCCGATCACCACAGCCGCCACTGCATCCAAGAGCAACGGTTCACCCGCTTGTGCCGCACCAGCACTAAACCGTGCCGCATACAAAACACCGGCCAAGCCCGCGCACATCCCCGACAGGATATACAGCCGCAGCAGATGCCATTTGATGTTGATCCCCGCCCGCCGCGCGGCCTGCGCATTGGCGCCAATCGCATAATTGTGCTGGCCAAATCGGGTCTGTCCAAGCAGGTAATGCATGATCAGAACGAACACCGCGGTGACAATGATGATATAGGGCACGCCGTAAATCTTGCCGTTGCCCAGAGCCGCAAAGACCTCGTTCTTCACCGGAACCGTGGTGCCGCCCGCCAGCAAAAACGCCACTCCACGCGCGACGCCGAACATGCCAAGCGTGCCGATGAACGGCGGCACTTTCAAAAATGCCACCAGCAAGCCGTTGATAAAGCCCGGAATTGCCGCAACTGCCACCGCCACCACGCCGCCCAGCAACACCGCAGGCAGAAAGCCCAACCCCGGCGTCAGCCAGTTGATCACATGCGCCGCGACCACCGCCGCCAGCCCCATGATAAAGCCCAAAGACAGATCAATCCCGCCCGAGATGATCACAAATGTCTGCCCGGTCGCCAGCAGCAACGGTGCCACCGCGAACACCGCAATCGACTGGATGTTGAACGGGTTGAACAGGAAGGTGCCGCCAAAACTCAAGCGCGACCAGACCTCAAACCCCAGAATCAGCACCGCCAGAAACAGCCAGGCCCGCAGATCGGCCACGCGCTGCATCATCGTGCGGGCCTTGTCGGCATGATCGGCTTGCGGGGCGACATGCGTCGCAGTCTCCGGCGGAAACAACAAAGGCGGCGGTGCGGCGGGGGGCGATGTCATATGAAATTCCTAACTTGGGCAGGCCTGCACGGCCCTGCACAACGACCAGCGGCCCGAACTTGGGGCCGTCTTGGATTGGCAGATGGCGTCGTTAGTATGGGTTCAGTAAAATGGGGGAGGACAGCGCCCTCCCCCAAAGTCGCCTATTCCGAATAGATGTATTTCGCGACTTCCGGGTCCGTGATGTTCGACTTGTCCATGATGGTAAAGCCGGTGCCAATCGAAACCGGGATCGAGTTTCCGGTGAGGTGCGCATAGGCAGAGACCACGCCGTAATAGCCGATCTCTGCTGGATGCTGCGCGATGGCAACGTCCACCAGACCAGTGCTGATGTTGTCCACAATCGAGCCCGGTGCGTCAAATGCCACGACCTTGATGTTGCCGGTCTGGCCGGCTTGCTGCACGCCCGTACCCGCACCCAAAGCCGAGAACAGGTTGGCCCCGAAAACGCCCTTCAGATCGGCATCGCGCGCGAACACGCCCTGCAACTGCGACGCCGCCTTGTTGGCGTCATTGTCGTTGAACTGGGTTTCCAGCACGATGACTTTCGGGAAATTCTCCGCCATTTCAGCCTTGAAGCCTGCTTCGCGTTGGTCGGTGGTGGAAATCCCGGGCTTGACGTTCGACACGAACACCTTGCCCTCGCCGCCGATCGCATTGGCCAAAGCCCGCGCGGCCATCCGGCCGCCCAAAACGTTGTCAGATGCGATATAGGCCAGCGGGAAATCCGCGTCCCCTGCGCCGGTCTGGTAAATCCCGGTGCCGATAAAGGTATCTACGGTGATCACAGCAATCCCTGCGTCATGCGCCTTGCGCAAGGGCTCGATCAGCTGGGTGGTGTCGGTCGGCGCGATCAGGATCGCATCGGGTGCCCGCGCAATCACCGCGTCCAGCACAGGAACCTGCGTCACCGGGTTGAAGTCCGGCGCGCCCTGAAACACCAGCTCGACGCCCAAAGCATCCGCAGCCGCCTGTGCGCCCTTTTGCATCGTGATGTAGAACGCATCGGTGGTCAGACCCGGCACCAGCGCGATGGTGTATTTCTTCTCCTGCGCGACCGCTGAGCTTGCGATGGAAAATGTCAGCGCCAATGCCGAAGCAGCGCCCAGAAAACTACGACGTTTCATTTTATTCCTCCCTGAAAACCCGTCCTTGCCCCCTTCTGAAGCGGCAAAGCGAATGGCTGTATCACCCGTTTTGGGTGCGTCCAGTGCGGTGATAACACGTCGCCGCGCGGGCTTCGTCAAGAGAAATTTTTTGCTGCAAGTACTTTCTTTGACTTGCGACAGGTCGCTCCGCGATCGCAGCCCCAACCCTATCGCGCCAAAGCATCCAGAACCGCCTCAGCCGTCCGCGTATCTGTCAGCAGCCCCGAGATCAGCCCCGCCCGTGCCGCCCCAATGATCGACGGCACTTTCGCCTCGCCCACCGCCACCCCAATCACCAAGGGCGCGCGGCGCAACTGCGCGCAAGACACCGCGATCATCTGGCCCTCGCCACGCCACTGCACGATCTTGCCCGAAGCATCAAAATAATGCCGCACCACATCGCCTGCGGCCTCGGCCAGATCCGGGTCGCCTACATCCGTCGCCCCCTGAGTCGGGCGATCCAAGCCGTACGGCAGCCCAACCCCCACCACCGCCAGATCAATGCGGTCCCACAAAGCCACCGCAGTCTGCACCGCAGGTTCGGCGAGGAAAAAATCCAACGCCTCGGGCGCGGGCAGATACGGCGCATGGATGAAATGCGGCACCCCCCCGGTGACCTCTGCCGCCCTGCGCGAGAACTCATTGCTCTGGAAATGCTGCGCGTGTTGGCTCATCCCGCCGGTCGAGGGCACCACCGACACCCCCGGCAAAGTCGGCAAGCCGCCGTCGATCACCGCCGAAACCGTGCGCCCCCACCCTACCATCAGAACCGAGCCTTGCCCCAGCCCCTGTGCTGCCACCATCCGCGCCAACGGCCCGGCCAAAGCCTGCACCCCCGCCGCCACAGGCGCATCCACCGCCACCGCGGCCTTCAGCCCCAACCGTTCCGCCAGCATGCCGCCCAAAGCATCCGGTGCGTGAATATCCCGCACCTCGATCCGCACGATTCCCTCGGCCCGTGCCCGTTGCAACAGGCGCGAGATCGTGGCCGTCGACAGCCCCAACTGCTTGGCGATCTGCACCTGGCTCAGATCCCCCTCGTAATGCAGCTTGGCGACGGTGTGCAGCATGGCTCGGTTTTCACCGATGACCGCTCCGCTGGAAATTGACAGGTTGCAATTCCTTTCTGCAAGGTGTTACAGGTTTCACAGATCATGCTTATCCCGCAATATCCGCGTTCAGGCAACTGGCATCTTCGCCTCCCCTGCGCCGCGCCAAAAATCTGGAGATCTCCGATGGCTGCCCCGATGTCTAGCATGACAACCGCCGAACGCCGCGGCTATCAACAAATCTGTGGCGACGATGGCGCGATGATGGTGATCGCCTGCGATCAACGTGGCGGCATGCGCACCCTGCTGGCAAAAACCGCCGAGGAACAGGCCGCGATTTCCAACGCCACCTTGGGCGAAACCAAGATGGACATCACCGCCTACCTCGCCCGCCAAGCCGGCTGCGTGCTGGTCGATCCGCTCTGCGCTGTCCCGGCTTTGGTCGATGAAGGCGCGATCCACCGCTCCACCGGATTGCTGATCGGCCTTGACGCTTCGGGGTTTGATCTCACCCCCGAAGGCTACCGGATTTCCAACATGGTCGAAGGCATCACCGCCCGCCGCGTGCGCGAATTTGGCGGCACGGGTGCCAAGATCATGATCTACCTGCGCTCGGATACCCCTGCCGCAAACACCGCCAACATGGAAACCCTGAAAGCTTCCATCGCGGATTTCGCCGCCGAAGACCTGCTCTTGGTGGTCGAATTTCTCACCTATGCCCTGCCCGGCGAAGCACCCGAGGCTTACGCCGCCAATATCCCCGAACTGATCGAAGGCGGCTCAAAGCTCTGCCTTGATGCAGGCTCGAAAGTGCTGAAAATCCCCTATCCGGGCACGCCCGAAGCCTGCGCCAATATCACCAGAATGTGCGGTGATGTGCCGTGGGCGGTGCTGTCGGCAGGCGTCGATCACGCCACCTTCCTCGGCCAGGTAGAAATCTCGATGGCCAACGGTGCCTCAGGCGTCATCGCAGGCCGCTCGCTGTGGAAAGATTGCATCTCGCTCGACCGTGCTGTCACCAAAACCCGGCTGGAAACCATCGCCGTTCCCCGCCTGCGCGAAATTCAGGCGGTGATCTCCAAGTATTTCAAGGCCTAAGCATGACCACCGGGACCGCCATTGGCATCGACATTGGCGGTACCCGCCTCCGCGCCGCCCGTGTCACAGGCGGTGTGATTGAAGCCCGCGCCAGTGCCGAAAGCGCCCGCGACCCGGCCATTGTCACCGCCCGCGTGCTCGAATTAGTGGCAAAGGTGCGCAACGCCGAGGTCACCGCGCTCGGCATCGGCGTCCCCGGCCAAGTCCACGCCACCACAAGGCAAGTGCTGTCCGGTGGCTATGTCGATCTGTCGGGTTTCGACTTCGCCGCCGCCATCGAATCCGCCACTGCCCTGCCCGTCACCTTAGAAAACGACGCTACCATGGCGCTGCTGGGTGAGGCCGCTTATGGCGCGGCGCAAGGCCAGCAAAATGTCGTCATGCTCACCATTGGCACCGGCATTGGCGGCGCGATTCTTGACCAAGGCAAAGTCTTGCGCGGACGTGGCACGGCGGGCCAGCTGGGCCATATCGGCATAGACCCTCAAGGCCGCCCCTGCGTTTGCGGCAAGATCGGCTGTGTCGAAACCACCTCCTCCGGCACCGCCTTTGGCGTGCATCTGGCCGAGGCGGGCTTACCTCCCAACACCCGCGCCGAAAATCTGCTGACCCGCACCGACGCCCCCGCCCGCGCCGTGCTCCACGCATGGGCCAGCCCGCTGCGCGCCGCCATCGACACCCTCATCGCCACCCTCAACCCCGACTGCGTGCTGATCGGCGGCGGTGCCGGAACCGGAGCCCACGCCGCCCTCGCCCAATTCCCCGCCGCCCCATCATGGTTCAAAGCCCCCGTCCTCGCCGCCAGCTTGGGCGACGATGCAGGGGTGATCGGCGCGGCAACGACCGCCCTGAAAAACCGCCCCCACAAACGCGCGATCTTCGTCAACGGCGTCCCGGCTTCCGGAAAATCCAGTGTCGCGCGGGCATTGTCCGACGTGACAGGCTGGCCGATCCTCGCGCTCGACACGGTGAAAAACCCGTTCCTGAGCATCCTGCCGCCGGGTGACCGCCTGTTCAACCGCACGCTTGGCCGCGCCTCATACGCCGCGATCTTCGATCTGATCGCCGACGCCCCTCCAAATACCACCGTGATCATCGACGCATGGTTTGGCTTCCAACCCATCGAGACCCTGCAAGCCCATATCCAACGCGCAGGCCTCACCGAGATCGCCGAACTCTGGTGCCACGCCCCGCCAGAGACCATCGGCGCCCGCTACGCCGCCCGCTTGGGCCAGCGCCCCGCTGGCCACCCCGGTTCGGAATATGTCCCCGAACTGATCACCCTCGCGCAAGGCGCAGAGGCGACCGGGCTTGCGCGAAGGTTAGAGATCGACACCACCCTACCGCTGGACATCAATGCGCTGACAAACTGGCTGTTTCCCACCGGGCCAGCACGTTAACGGAAACTACCAGTCGGAATACCCCATAGTTAACCCGACCTCAGCGACCGTGCTGTCCAGAAAACTTACCATCACACCCAGATTCGAAAACACCACATCGCTGCCAAACTGGCTGAAATGTGCCCGCAACACATCGGGCATTTCCCAACCAAAAGATGTAAACGAGACGCGATCCCACTCCTCAAGATCGGCCACGATATGGTTGCCCTGCGCCAAAACATCAAACTCGAACCGATCCGCGCCAATCCCGCCGAACAACACATCATTGCCCGTTTCCGCCAGCAAGGTGTCATCGACCATCTCTTGCTGCATGAAATGCCGCAGAGGATGCGTGGTTACCCGCACAAACTCGGCGCTGACAGCAAAGGCGCGCACTACCTGCGCACGCGTCATCCCGCCATCCTGTAGATGCGCGGTCCAAGATGCCACGCCCTCCGCATCGCCGTCACGCCCTAACACGTTGTTGTAAAGCAGGTTAACAAAACTCGCGCCATCGGTGGCCCCATAGCGCGCAATGAACTCATGAGATGCGGTAAAGCCTTCAACCGCCGACAAAAAGCTGCGCCCCTGCGCCAACTGCGCGGTCCAACCCAGCAATCCAGCCACATCCGGCTCGCGATCCAGCGTTGCACGGTAAAGCCGGTAGACATCATCCGTCCAATCCGCCTGATAGCCCGCCCGCGACACGCCCAGCGTATCGGCCACGGTGTTCAGGTTGAACTCGGCGCTTTCCGAGAAGCCCGTCACCACCTGCGCCCGCGTCAGCGTGCCTGCATTCAGCGCACCCGTCCAGCTCGCCAGCCCCCCGGCATCGGGCGCACGGTGCAGCACGTTGCCATAGAGCAGCGCGACGAAGTCCGAGTTGCTGGTCTGGCCATAGCGGGTCTGGAACTCGGCTGAGCCCACCAGGTTGTTGGCCACCTGCTGCAAGGTCAAGGTGCCACTGACCATCTTCTGCGTCCAGCCCAGCAGGCCAGACTGATCGGGCGCGCGGCCCAGCACCGCCTGATAAAGTCGGTAGACCTGCGCCGTGGCCGGATCGAAGGCGGCATCCAGTTCCTCGCCATTCACCCGGTCATTGCCCGCGTCGCCCCGCAGGGTATCCGCCCCGGTGCCGCCATAGAGGTTGTTGTTGGCCTCGTTGCCGACGATCAGATTGCCTAGATAGTTGCCAAAGCCGTTGATCGCCGCAGCGCCCGTCAGCAGCAAGTTCTCGACATTGGTGCCCAGCGTAAAGCTATCCGCGCTATACACCTGATCCGTCCCGACGGACGGCAGCTCGGTGATCATGTCCCCCGCCGTCACGAAATAAGTGTCGCCGCCGCTGCCACCGATAAGAAGATCGTTGCCGCTGCCGCCATCCAGCGTGTCATTGCCGGCACCGCCGTTCAGCGTATCGTTTCCGCCCCTGCCAGACATCACATTGTCGGAAGCCGAGCCGATCAACTGGTCTTGCTGAGCCCCGCCCGTCGCGTTCTCGATGCCCCGGATCAAGTGCACGTAAGAGCTCAGATACGACGAACTCACTGTATATTTCTGCGCCGCGAGATCGACGACAAGATTGAATCCGCTCAGCCCGCCTGCATCCAGCGTATCGATACCCGTTCCGCCATAGACCGAGTCTGCGCCCCAATGCCCGCCGAAATTGTCGACGGCCAACAAATCATTGCCATCGCCGCCGTATAGCTCGTTCCTCTCGTAGTCACCGCCTATCAACGTATCGTTGCCGTCATTGCCAATCAGAATATCGCGGCTACCGCCGCCACGCAGCAGGTTGTTGGCGGCATTGCCGGTGATCGTATCCGCCCCCCCCCCGCCATAGGCATTCTCGACCACCGTACCATAGGCGATGCCCATGTTCTGGCGCCCCCCTAAAACATCAGACGAAGTTCCCTGCCGCAAGTCGATCCGCTGCGAGTCCGAATAACCCGACATGTCCACCGTATCGGTGCCGCCATTGTCGAAGATAGTGAAGGCGACGTAGTTGTTGTTGTGCGGATCGTTCAGCGTCACCGCCTGATCCAGTGCGGCATTGCCAGTGTTGGAGTTGTAGCCATAAGTGGTGGCGCCCGTCCGGGTGGTGGTCGACAACCCATACAGCGTCTGCATCGCCAGGATATCTGCGATCATCGGCGTCAGCACCCATCGAAACTGCGCATCGACGAAGGTGTTCATATCCACCAGATCGCGGGCGAATTCATCATAAGCCGACTGCATGTAGGACATGATCGACAAATGCTGCGAGTCGTTGGCATAGAAATTATCGACACCATAAGTCGCCGAGCCGTTGTAATTGCCGCCATGTCCCAGCCCTAGCGCATGACCGATCTCATGGATCATCGTCTCGAAGGAATAACTGTTCAACGTGGTGCCAAATTCGGAAAGCCAGCTGTTGCTGATCATCAAGGATGAACTGTTGATCGTGCCATCCGCCGAGGTCACGTTGCTGTTATACGCAGTCACATCGGCATCGCTGTCATCAAAGTCCAGCTGCGCCGCCCCGCTGGTTGCGGTGAATGCAATGCCTGTCACATCCGACCACATTTGCAGCGCCTGCACGGCAAGGGCTTTTCCAGCAGGGCTCAGCAAGGTGGTATTGTAGGTAAGACTGCGAGCCACTGACAGATCATAGGCAGTTGCGGGCACGTTGTTATCGCCATCTGTCTGGAAATAACGCTCAAAATTATTGGTCAGTTGCCAAGCAATTTCGTCGGCAGTCAGCACCGGGCGCAGCGCATTCTGCGCGACAAATGTCACAACAAAATCACCCGTGTAATCGTAGCTGGCCGCAACTTCGACATAATACGTTCCACTTACCTTTGCAGAATAAGACAGAGACGAATTATGCGCGAATGCGCCGGACGCATCATCATTTTCAGCCAGCGGCACCCCGGATGCATTGCGAAGTACAAGATAGGTATCAGGCACCGGCGTGCGCCCAACCCCCAAAAGCCGGAAATCATAACTTTTGCCGGCCTCCAGGGTAACGGCATACCAATCCCTGTCATTGATATCGCCAATCGTGCCGTAGTTGCTGGTGCCCAGCGTCAACTTCCCGGTCGTCGCAGTGGTGCCAGCCACATCCCCCAGCGGCAAAGGCAAGGCATTGATCGGCGCGCCGCCGTTGGCGGAGTTGGGCATAGACTGGTCCTTCATTTCACTGGATACCGTCGCCGAAGTTTTGCGGCAGGGGCAGTCGGATGGGGCGGACAGACAAGCGGAAGTAAGCCGCAATAGTTTAACGCTCGGGCATCGTAAGTGATTGCTAGCATGCGCAACAAGCCAATCCCAAGCCCCTATAAATTCTCCTTTATGAAAATCTCTATCCTGATCCTTTCCTGCGAGGCCAGGATCTCGCGCCGATCACAGCGCGCCCGCAAGATCCGCATCGCCGAGCGCACCAGATGGCCGGGGTCTTGCGTGATCAGCGCGTCGATCTCGCCCGACAGAAGGGCGGCCTCGGTGAACGGCGTGCGCTCATGCGCGATAATCGTCGCGCGGGTCGGTTGCGCCGTCACGATTTCCAGCGGCACCCGCGCCTCCGGCCCCAGCACATAGACCCCGGCTATCCCGGCATGGCTGGCGAAACTCGCGCGAATGATCCGGGCAGAACGTTCCGGGTCGCCATAGGTTTCCAATGACGGCAGCACCGTCAGATGCGGATAATCGGCGTGGATCACCTCATCAAAACCCAAGCGCCGCTCTAGGCTATCCCGCGCATGCATGGTTTCGGCCACCACCAGGATTTTTCCAACAACGCTGGGCGAAAACCGCCCCATCAACCGCCCCGCCGTCGCCCCCGCAGCCCGGTTGTCGATGCCGACGAAATCTTCCGGCGCAGAACTGATCTGGCCCGAGATGAAACTAACCGTGGCAATCCCGCGCTCGGCCAGTCGCGCCATCGCATCGCGCACCTGTGGAAACTCGGGGGCCATGATCGCCACACCGTCGACCGTCTCAGGGTCTAGCCCGCCCAAAAGGTTCGCAATCTGATGCGGATCGCTGTCATGGATATGGCGCACCTCGGCGCGCGTCATCTCGGCGGCAAAGGCGAGATTGGCCTCAGTGATTCGCGCCACCACCTCGGCCAGAAACTGATCGCCGCCGCGTGGCAGCAGAAACAAAAACCGATAATCCTTGCCACGCGCCAGGTTGGCCGCAACCAGGTTTCGGATAAACCCCAGCTTTTCAATGGCTTGATTGACACGCTCGACAGTATCTTTGCGCACGCCGGATCGGTCGTTCAGCACACGATCCACCGTGGCCAAGCTGACCCCCGCGGCTATCGCCAGATCCTTTGTCGTCGGTCGCATCGGATTTAAGCCCCTCACCTGCAATTCTTTTGTTCGATATTTCCGCAGCTTGCAACCTGATTGAGGTACGCACCTCAAAAATCACTTGCCATGAGGTACGTACCTCATCTAGCCTCTCCTCAGCAAAGAGTCGTGGCGAGGAGGCCGTGGCCTGCAACCGGGAGGAATAAAATGAACGCGAAGCTGCTGCTTTCCACGGCCACCGTCGCCATCATGGCAATGAGCGCCGCACAAGCCGGGGACCTGACCCTGTGCTGGGCCGCATGGGACCCCGCCAACGCCCTGATCGAGCTTTCCAAAGAGTATGAGGCCCAGTCTGGCAACACCATGCACTTTGAATTCGTGCCGTGGACCAGCTTTGCCGACCGCATGCTGAACGAGCTGAACTCGGGCGGCAAGCTCTGCGATCTGATGATCGGCGACAGCCAATGGATCGGCGGTGCCGCCGAAAACGGCCAATATATCAAACTGAACGATTTCTTCGACGCCAATGGCATCAAAATGTCCGACTTCATCCCCGCCACGGTCACCGGCTACGCCGAATGGCCAAAAGGCACGCCGAATTACTGGGCTTTGCCCGCCTTCGGTGATG
>JBKJTI010000285.1:0-18538 GCA_046590425.1 Cypionkella sp.
GCTTCGGTAATCACCGTCGCAGTGGGCGATATGCTGCAAGGTGCGGCAGCGGACTGTAACTCCGCCGAGGCGACTCATGCTTGGTTCGATTCCAAGATCGCCCACCAGTTTCCTAAACGATTGAATGATTTCAATGCCGAAACGTCCTGCACCGGACGTTTTCCATGTGCTTTCTTTCAGCAGGTCATCACCCCGATCGCAAAAATGCTCGTCATGTGAGTTTGTTCAACCCCTCGACCGGGTTCGATGGCTTGGGATTGTCAGCGCCGGTAAGCCTGCGCGACACCCTGGTAATTTCGCGCGACACTCGACGTTATGCCCGAGCGGCAATGAGGCGCTGGCGGGGGGTGGCAGCGGGGGATGACATCAACGCAGTGTCGCAGCAGCTTTACGGCTACGACGCCGTGCTCGCGTTCATGTGACCCTTTGCAGAAGCGGCATAGCGCGCCCGCATGGGAGGCGGAAAGAGGGTTGGATGGTGGCGTGCGGCAACCAATGAGGCCGCACGCCACCCGCGTGAATGTCCATTTCGTCGACATCTCTGACCTGACCAGTAGCCATATTCAAAGGCCGACTCGCACCCACACCCAAAACATCCCGATGCCCCCCGCAAGAATGCTGCCGGCCCAAAGCAACATCCTGGTTCTTCCGATCAAGAACAGAACGGGAAGAACAACTGCAACGAGTACAATTTGAGCCACCTCGATTCCCAAATTGAAACCGATCAATGCCACGGCCAGTCCGCTGCCCGAAAGTTGCAGCACGCCCAAGGCCGACGCAAAGCCAAATCCATGTATTATTCCGAAGAAGGCAGCGACGGCTGCGCGGGGTGCCGGGATGAATGGCCGCACATTATCAATTGCTGTGACGACAATCGAAAGCGCGATCAAAATCTCGATTATCGTTGACGGCGGGCGCAGTAAATCGGTTGCGGCGGCAGTCAGCGACAAGGCATGCGCGACCGTGAAGCCGGTCAGCACCGCGATGACGTTCAGCATCGCAGCACGCTTGCTCATGCCAGAGGCAACGGCGGGCAACATGATCACCAGCAAAAATACCAGATGGTCCGCGCCACCGGACAGATGTTCGACGCCCGATTTGAAGTAACTTACAAATGAATTGAGCAAGCCTGCGGTCGCGTTGTCGATCACCACAGTTGAGTTTGACGCACTGAGCAGCGTTGTCGTGGTTTCTCCGGCGAGAGTGGCCGTCAGGAACATCCGGTGATCGGGATCAATTTCAGCGAACAAGCGTGAGGTTGCTGTCAAAGGCGCATCCGCGACAGGGCAGATGGCTGAGAACTCCAGATCAAGATAGTCGATACCAGCGTCCGAGGACACATCGGCATTGTTCGGCTTCAATGTGCAGGCACCGCCGGCATCTAACTGAAAAACCGAAGAAAAATAGGTTTGAACAGCGGCCAGACGTTGCTTTGTCTCACCCCAAGTGATGTTGCCATCGAGATTTTCGTCCATCCACACCGCGACTTCGATGTCGCGAAACGCAATGCGGACTTGCGCCGTCATTGCTTCGTGATCCCGTGTGATCGCGACATAGGACCGTGTTGTCTCATGCGCCTGCGCGAAGGTTGCGGTACAAAAAATCATAGCCGCCAGCATGAAACGCGCACAGATTTGCAAAGCTGGGGTCATTTGGCGGCTTTTCTGACTGAATCTGGGATGTTCAACGCGGGTACGACCACCGATTGTTCGGCCATCCAGGCCAACACAGGGGCCGCTGCCTTGGGATTTTCGGCGGCGACGGCGCTGTCTATCAGAAGTTGTGCATCCTCAAATTCATGCTGAAGATTCCAGTTGACCACGGCGCGCTGCAAGGCAACCTGTGGTTTGCCCGCGATTTCAAGAAAATAATGCGCTTCCTCGCGCGCATGTGCGGTCAAGCCCAAGTCGAGATTCAACCGAAACCGGCGATCAAGTTCGGCCGTTGCCGTGTCAGCCCTCTGCTGATCACCGATCATTTCGGCCGCCAGCACGCGGCGGATCAACACTCCATCCACATCGGGTGCGGCTTCTAGCAGCACCAAAACCTCGGTTGCCGCCTTGTCCTTCAACAACAGATCTGCCAGCAAAAGCCGCTCGCGCAGCGCAAGCGGGTCTGCCGCCAGCACATCGCTGAAATGCTTTTTGGCCGTTTCCGGATCACCTTGCAGTTTGGCAATCTCGCCCATCAATCCGATGGCCCAACCCCGCAAAGAGTCATCAAGCAGTCCGGGGTTATCGACAATGCTTTGAAGTCGTTGATAAACCAGTGGCGCGCGATCAGTCAGCAGCAGCGCTGTCGATTGGCACAAAAAGCCCAGTTCTGGGCGCGACACGTCTGACAGGCGTTTGCAATCGGTACCTGCCAGATCGAAGTGCCCAAGCACGATCTGGATGGTTGCGCGGCTCAGCAATGCGCTGGCGTTGCTTGGATCCTGTTTGATGGCACGATCCAGCAGCGACAATGCTCCGGTAAAATCATGCTGATACTGCCGGACGGTCGCCAATAGATTTAGGATTTCGACGTCCGGGTCGGCCATGAACGGCGTTAGAACACCACTCGCGGCACCGACCAAGCGCGAGTCGCCTGCTGCACGCCCCTCGGCAGCCAAAGCCGCCGCGGCCGCTTTGGCTGCAACCAGATCGCCAGGTGCTGCACGGGTCGCGCGCAGCATGGCTTGTAGCTTTTCTGAATAAACCTTTGAACTGGTTTGGAGTTTTGCCACGATAGTTGTGTCGTTCAGTTGCGCAGCAGGGGTTTTACTGGTCTCTCTAGTGGTCAACACCGCGGCAACCACAATGATGCCGCCGATCACGACAGCCATTGCAACACCGCCAAGCTGCCTAAGCGAAATGATGGGCATCCATTCTCTTTCAGAAAAACCAAGGCCCGGCAAAATCAGGCCAGCGCATATACCTCTAATTACGCAGAATATTTCACAAAGTTTCAAGGACGCCCTTAGCTTTGGTTATTCGCGCCAAAAATCAAACCTTAACCTCGTGTCACAGATTTCATCAAGCCAGCCTCTGGCTGTGCCGCAGGAGAGCGTTTTCAGTAAAGCCCGTCGATCTCCACCGGAAGCCTGCGCACAGTTTTGGGTTCTGCCAGCAGGCTTTTCGGATCGCCGGGGTTAGACTCGATGGCTTTCAGCCGCTGGAAGCGGTTGTCGGCCACGGATGCCACATCACTGCGGGTGCGCAGGATGGTCGGACGCAGAAACACGAACAACGTTTGCCTACG
The DNA here is from genome assembly GCA_046590425.1 of Cypionkella sp. GTDB lineage: Bacteria > Pseudomonadota > Alphaproteobacteria > Rhodobacterales > Rhodobacteraceae > Cypionkella. Next base: position 3,241 of record JBKJTI010000285.1, read on the forward strand.
CGACGAGTCAGATTTAGAGCGGAACAGTCCCCCCACGATTGGCAGCTTGCCAAGGCCCGGAACCTCGGATCGGCTGGACTGACGATCATTGGTGATCAGACCGCCCAGAACGATGGTGCCACCGTTATCCGCCAGAACAGTTGTCTTGATGCTGCGCCGGTTGGTGACGATATCGGCGGCCCCCGCCACCGCAGCGGCGGCCAGGGAGGAGACTTCTTGGGTAATGTCCAACTGGATCACGTCGCCCTGATTGACCCTTGGCAGCACCCGCATCGTGATACCGACATCGCGGCGTTCAATGGTGCTTTGGGTGTTGCCGTTGCCGGTGAAGGTGCCGGTGCGGAACGGCACGTTCTGGCCGACGACAATTTCCGCCGCCTGATTATCAAGCGTTGTGATGCTGGGGGTCGAAAGCAGGTTCGCTTTGGTCGATTGCCCCAGCGCCTGAAGCAACAGGCCGAATTTGTCTTGCCGCGACAGCCCGATTGACAGCCCGGTCGGAGCCACTCCGACGGCAGCAGGCGAGCCCAGCAAGGTCAGGATATTATCCAGCGTCGGCCCGGTCGGTGAAAATGAGGTGGCGGCAAAACCACCGGGCGGCGCTGCACTGCCAAAGCCAAGCTGCACACCCAGTTGTTCCGATATATCGCCCGAAACCTCGACGATGGCGGCTTCGATCAGCACTTGCGGGCGGCGCTGATCCAATTCGGCGATCAGCGCTGCCAAATCAGATTGAACTTCGCGTCGGGCGCGCACCACCACCGCATTGGTTTCAACTGCGGGCTGAATGGTGATATCCTCTGCCGCAAGTGAGATCACTGGCGGTGGCGCGGGGGCCACATCGGTGGCGGCTTCGCCTTCGAGCCCAGCCACCGCTGTATCCGCGGGCAGAGCTTCGGCCACGGGGTTGCTGATAGCGCTGCCCGAGCCGATCAGACCGCGCAAGACTTCTGCCATCGAGGTCGCATCGGCATAACGCAATTTATAGACGCGGGTGACAGGCACCGTCGAGGGTATGGCCTTGCCGGGCACATCCAACTCTGCCACCACCCGCTGGACCATCTCATAGGTTTCAAGGTTTGATTTGAGCAACAGCACGTTCGAGCGCGGATCAACCGTCACGCGGGCCACGCCCCCATCGGCTGCGGACGTTTTCAACACGCTTTCAACAGCGGCCCCCACATCAATCGCATCGGCATTGCGGACCTGAATTGTGTAGACCTCTTGCCCGGTATCGGCATCCAAAGCGAGTGCAATGCCTTCGATCCGGCGCACATTTTCAGCGGTATCGGTAATGACAAGCGTGTTGGTATCCACCACGGCCTCGATGTAACCAAAGCTGGCCACCAAGGGGCGCAACGCACCCACCGCCGTCGTCGCTGGGAAGTTCTTCAACTGAACCAGCCGGGTGATCACATCAAGACGGCCCACCTCGCCGTTGCTTTCAATCACACCGCCGCCCTCGCGAATGCTGGCCTGTGGCACAATGCGCCAAAGTTTGCCGGATGGCAGTGCGGCGAACCCCTGCACCGCGAGCACCGACTGAAATAATTCCCACACCCCATCGACATTCAATGGTTCTGTCGAGATCACCGTGACCGTACCCGATACATTGGGGTCAAGCACCAAGGTGCGTCCGGTGATCTCCGAAACCTGTTCTGAAAGCGTGCGGATATCAGCGTCGCGCAGGTTGATCACAAACGTGGCCGGTTTTGGCGTTGTTTGTGCGCCTGCGGGAACGGCAAGATGTACCATCAGCGCGATCAAGGTCGCAGAAAGCATGAGGGATATGTTCAAGATTACCTCTGACTATCGCAAAGGAAATGACATGATGATCGTCTGTCCATCCCGAAGCAATTCCACCCGCGCGCGACCTGACGCCGCAACTTCATCAAAGTAGCTTTGATCTTTCGCCATGTCGCCTACTTTCTGGCCATTTACCGATGTCACCACATCACCGGGTTTAAAGCCCGCCTGTTTGACACCAGCTGATGCGTTTTCAGTCACACGATAGCCCTGATCTGTGATTTGCAATCCGAGCCTGTTGATCACCCCTTGCGCATCCATCTCAATGGCGGCGCGGTAGCGAGCGATGACGGCATCGGGATCATTCGATGCTTCGGCTGACGTGTTTCCCGTGCTGGGCGACGGGATCAAATTGCGCAGATCTGGGCCCGAGCTGGTCACAGCCGCTGGGGCAGCGCCAGGTTTCGTGAAGGATAGTGTTTCCAGCGTTCCATCTACATCCAGCACGACGTGGTCAGCCTCTATCGCCGAGAGGCTCGCGATCTCGGTGATATTCTCGCCAATATAGAAGGCCCTTGCAGGCCCGGTGCCGCCCGCGATGATCGCCCGCGAGCCGGAAGCCGGCTTGGCAATCGTCACCCCGAGCAATACCAAACCCAGACTGGTTTCGCCTGCAACGGTCTGCACGGGAGCCTGCACGACCGAGCTGCCAAAGGGCAGAAAGCTGAGAATGGGCGTCAAGTCAAAGCGTGGGGCTTCAACGGATGGCACCTGTCGCGACTCGACGTTTGTGCCGACATCGTCGCCGCCGAGCCGCCAAAACACTTGTCCCGCCGATATGCCGAGCGAAAGCGCGGTTGCCACCGCCAGCCCAAAGATCGGCAAAATCGGGATGCGCGCGATCATGGAGCGGTCAGCCCTTTGGTCGTCGTGTCTACAAAGCCCGTGAGGCGATTGTAGTCACGCCCGTCCGGGGCGCCGCGTGCAACAAGATCTACCTGTGCAAGATCAGGATCCTGCGTTGCCTCAAGGTTTGCCACCACCGTAAAAGCCGCGCCATTCATCGCTTCGGGCGCCTGTGCCGGCTGCAAACCCAGTGTCAGTTCAGCCAAATAATTTTCCAGCACCCATTGCGCGGCTGCCCGGTTTTCCAAAGCAGCAATGCGATTGATATGGGCCTCGGTAGCCCCCAGCAGCGAAATCGCGGACATTGCCAGAATGACCAACGCGACAAGCGTCTCGATCAGGGTAAAGCCTGCCTCGGGGCTGCGGATATTGGTCACATGCCCTCCTTGGCTTTTGCCGTTGCAGAAAAGCCATCGAAATTCACAACCCATCCGGCGCTGTTGGAGGTGGCACTCTCTGAAAGTGCAGCGGATGACAAGACAAAGATGATCGGGGAACCCAAGCCGCTGGGCGCGATCAGGATCGGATCATTGCCGTCCTTCCCGTCAATTGCAAGCTGCAAGGGGTCGCGCAATCTGTGGCGCACCGCCAGTATGTTTGGAGTCGCCGCGCGCCAGTCTTGCTGTGCCGCTGACCAAGCGACAAAGCTGTAGCCGGTTTCATCCCAGATCAGCGCAAGCGGTGTGCCGGTGACCATCGCCTCGTCAACCCCAAGCGAAAGATTGTTTGCCAGACGCACCGCCTCGGACTGCGCCCGACTGCTGCGGTCCGAGGCATTGACCCCCAGCATGGTTGCCCCGGTCGCCACCCCAATCACCGCCAAGACCACCAGCATTTCAATCAAGGTGATGCCGCTGTCCTGGCATGACCGCCGCGTTTGAAACAGCTGCGTGGGGTCGGTCCTGGCTGCCATCAGTTCGCCGCGCCGTGGCGGATATCGGCATCGGCCCCTTCGCCGCCCGGCACGCCGTCGGCGCCGTTGGAAATCAACTCGTAACGGCCGGTTTCGGCGGGCGATTTGTAAATGTATGGATTGCCCCAAGGATCGACCGGTGCCGATGGCAAGTATCCGCCTGTCGCCCAATTGACTGGCACGGGCGCGGCGGAAGGAAGCTCTGTCAACGCCGCCAAGCCTTGCTCGGTGGTTGGATAAGTGCGGTTATCCAAGCGATACATTTCCAGGCTGGCCGCCACGCTGCGCAGATCCGCGCCTGCGACTGCCACCCGCGCCTCGTCAGGCCGACCAATGACATTCGGTACAACCAAGGCTGCGACAATCCCGATGATCACCAGCACAACCATCATTTCGATCAACGTGACACCACTGTCAGGCGCGCGTCCAAGGTTGTTTGTGATGGGCCGGACAGGCCGCTGGTGCCGCCAAATTTGTCGAAATTTCATATTGCCGGCGAAGAACATCTGAGCGAACGAGATCATCTTTACATCCGATCTTGAGGATACATATACCAGACATACGAACTGAAACTTGTTTGGTTTCATACCGTACCATAAATATACCCAACGCATGGGTGCAACCGGGAGCGGATGTGACAACATGATTGATCACAAAAACGTTTCTGTAACGCTGCCTCCGGCCCTGCGCATTTTGCTACCGTCAAGGTTGCGCGCGCAAGTTGCGCCCAGGCGTGACGCAAATGCTGAACATGACGGCAGGGCGCGGCTGCCCGAGCCCGCACTCGGCCCAAGTTCCGCGCTCTCGACGCATGATTTACCTGATGGCTTCACGTGGGTCGCCTGCGAAGACGTACTTTTGCTGAATGTCACTTTGCCGAAAATGGCAGCTAGTCAACGGCGCGCAGTGGTCGGGTTTGCCGTCGAAGAGTCGATTGCCCAGCCCTTGGAGCAAGTGCATGTTGTTTTGGGCCCACAGTTGGATTTGGGGTCGCAAAGAGGCGATCTGGCCGAAGGTGGCTCGTGGCTGGTGGCGGTTCTCAGCAAAACGGTGATGGCGGATCTGGTTGCAGCACATGCGGCTAGTACTGCACCGATGATCCCAGATGTTATGGCCCTGCAAGTGCCGGAACCAGGGGATTGGACAGTGCTCGCGCAGCAAAATCGCGTGCTGGTGCGGATGCCGGACGGCACTGGCTTTGCGGCGTCACCTGAAATGTTGCCGACGCTGTGGCACGCCGCAGGCTCGCCGCGCATGGTGCTATTGGGCGGTCATTTGCCCGCCGGTATCCCCGTCGGTGCCGCAGGTCAGCTTGCCGCCCCTGTTGACCTCAGCTTGAAGGGGTTTGATCTGCGCGCGGGCCATTTTGCCCGCCGTGGGGCGGGTGTTCCAAAAGGCGCGCGCGCGTTGGCCATTGTGCTGATGATCGCAGCGCTGGGCCATCTGGCACTGCTGGTGCTGGATGTCGCGGGTCTAAGTCGGATCGCAAAAACCCAAGAAGCCGCAGTGCGCGCGGCGCTTGAAGCGACAGGTCAAGGTATTGATGGCGATGTTGCCACGGCACTGACGGCGGCTCTTGCCGCCCAACAGCCAAGCAGTGCGGCGGGCTTTTTGCCGCTGTTGGCGCAGGCTTTTGGCGCTTTGCAGTCGCAAGCCGGGCAGGTTCAGATCAAAGACATCAGGTTTTCGCAGGCAGACAACAGCTTGGCCCTGACGATGGAGGCCCCGGATCTTGCAGCCCTGCAGACCGCCGAGACCGCGTTTGGCGATGCGGGACTTGCGGTGGAAGCGGGAGCTGCCACCTCGGGCAATGGTGCCGCAGAAGTGCAGATGACTTTGCGCAAGAGCTTGCCATGATGGATAAATATCGCACCATAGCGCAAGATTGGTTCCTGCAGCGCAGCCCGCGCGAACGTCTGCTTTTGGGCCTGCTGGGCATTTGTGCGCTGCTTTGGCTTGCGGTGGCGGTTATTTGGCAGCCGCTGCGGCAGCACCGCGCTGCATTGGAAAACAAGATAGCGCTTTATGACGCGGGGCTGACTGCGCTGCAAAGTCCGGCATTTGATGCGCGCGGCGGTGCGGCGGTGATTGTGGATAACCGTCCTGTCCCGGTGATTCTGACCGAATCCGCCGCTGTGTTCCAATTGGCAATCCGCAGATTGGAATCTGAAGGTGCTGGCGCGCGTGTCGTGCTGGAAGATGCCAGTTTTGAACAGGTGATTCTGTGGCTGGAAACGCTGAAGCGCGAACACGGCTTGAACGTTACCGCGATGGAAATGGCGCGCAAACCTGCCCCCGGTGTTGTCAGCACCAGCTTTGCGTTGGAAAGGTAAATCATGCCCGACGTGCCATCCGCATCCCTGATCGCCGCGCCGCCGCTGTCGCGCCGTATTGGCTTGCCCTATGCCTTCGCGCGTCAGCATGGTGTTATTCTGGAAACCGGGCCCGAGGGGCCGCTGTGCGTCTTGCGCCCGGCAGCTTCCGTCTCGGCGATTATCGAGGTGCAACGCATCGCCGGCAAAGGCCTGCGTCTTGAGCCGCTGTCAGAGCCGCTGTTTGACGCGCGCCTGGCCGCCGCATACCGCGACAATGCCAGCGATGCCTCGGATGCTGCGGGGGCTGATGACGATCTGGCGAGCCTTGCCGACCGCACCGCCGAGGTGGATGATCTGCTTGACCAATCCGACGATGCCCCCGTCGTGCGCCTGATCAACGCGCTGTTGCTGGAGGCGATCAAAGAGAACGCTTCTGACATTCATATTGAAACGCAAGAGCGTAAATTGGTGGTGCGGTTTCGCATTGACGGCGTGTTGCGCGCGATGGTGGAACCCAAGCGGGCGCTGGCACCTTTGCTGGTGAGCCGCATCAAGGTGATGGCGCGGCTCGACATTGCAGAAAAGCGCTTGCCGCAAGATGGCCGGGTGTCGCTGCGCGTGGGTGGCCACGAGGTGGATGTGCGCGTCTCGACGATTCCGTCGCAATATGGCGAACGGGTGGTGATGCGCTTGCTGGACCGGGATGCCACCCGCTTTGGGCTTGACCGGCTTGGCATGTCGGCGCGCGACGCCGAGGTTTTCGCGCGGCTGCTTGCGCGCCCGGATGGTATGTTGCTTGTCACGGGGCCCACCGGATCGGGCAAAACCACCACGCTTTATGCCGCACTGGATCATCTGAACGACCGCAGCCGCAATATCATGACCGTGGAAGATCCCATCGAATATTCGGTGGACGGGATTGGCCAGATGCAGGTCAACCCGCGCACAGAACTGACTTTTGCACGCGGATTGCGCGCGATTCTGCGGCAAGATCCCGATGTGATCATGGTCGGCGAGATCCGCGACCGCGAAACCGCGCAAGTGGCAGTTGAATCGGCCATGACCGGGCATTTCGTGCTATCTACACTGCACACCAACACCGCCGTCGGGGCGGTGTCGCGGTTGGTCGACATGGGGGTCGAGCGGTTCTTGCTGGCACCGATGTTGGTGGGTGTGGTGGCGCAGCGGCTGGTGCGCCGTTTGTGCGCTGACTGTCGGCGCCCAGATACCGCGACCGAAACCGATGCCGCGTTGATTGACGGTCTTGCCGTCGGCGATGCCTTGTTTCGCGCCTGCGGCTGCCCTGCCTGCCACGGTCAGGGCTATCGCGGCCGCTCAGGCATTTACGAGGTTGTTGCCATGACGCGTGAGATTGAGGCGCTGATTTACGCGGGCGCATCTGAGGCTGATCTGACCGCGCAGGCGCGGCGCGATGGGCCTGGATTGATTGCCGATGGTCTGCGCCAAATCCGGGCGGGCCTGACAACGGTCGAAGACGTGGCCCGTGTGGCGCAAGAGGCGTAGCGCATGGCAGCTTTCCGGTTCAAGGCACTGGACGATGCTGGCAAGCCGCAAAATGGCATGTTGGAAGCGATCTCATTGACGGCGGCGCGCCAACAATTACGCGCCCGCAACCTGTTGCCGCTGGAAGTGGTCGCCAGTGCCAAGTCTGACGGTGCCAAGGCGGATCGCACCAAATCCGCGCCAAACGGAACCCAGCCGCAGGCCAGACAATCTGGGCCCCGGATGCCGCTGGCCTCGCTTACGCTGTTTACGCGGCAAATGGCGACCCTGCTGGGCTCTGGCCTGCGGATCGAAGATGCGCTTTCGACGATTGCCCAAGGCATGAACCCAAAAGTTGCGGGCACTTTGCTGAACGTGCGTGCATCGGTGCTGGAGGGCCGCAGCTTTGGCGACGCATTGGCCAGCTTTCCGCTGATATTTTCCGATTTCTACCGCGCCTCGGTACGCGCAGGCGAACAGGCGGGCAAGCTGGATCAGGTGATGACCCATCTTGCCGGCTTTGTTGAAAACCGCGCCCGCAATCGTCAAACCGTACAGTTGGCGCTGCTTTACCCGGCACTTTTGGCGGTGGTCAGTTTGTCGATCATCACCTTGCTTATGGCCTTTGTGGTGCCTGACATTGTGCGGGTTTTCACCTCGCGGGGCACCGACCTGCCGTTTCTGACCCGCGCCCTGATCGCCGTATCCGCTTTGGTGCGCGGCTATGGGCTTTATGCAGCGCTTGGCCTGATCGCGGCGATTTTTGTGTGGACACGCTGGCTGCGGGTGCCGCAAAATCGACTGCGCTGGCACCGCGTGCTGGCAGAAAGCCGCCTGACCGCAAAGCTGGTGCAGCGGATGAATGCCAGCCAATTTGCCGGAACGCTTGCGACTTTGGTGCAAAGCCGCGTGCCGTTGATCGAAGCCTTGGTGGCCGCCGCCGATGTCACTCCGAACCTGCACGTCCGTGCCCGCGTCGCAGAAGTGACCGAGAAAGTCCGCCAAGGCACCAGCCTGAAGCGCGCAATGGACGAAGCTGCGGTGTTCCCGCCGATGCTGGTGGCCATGGTTGCCAGCGGTGAAGCCTCGGGCAATCTGGGTGCCGCACTGGATCACGCAGCCACCGATCAGCAGCGTGATCTGGATGCCTGGGTGCGTGCGCTTGTGGCACTGGCCGAGCCCGCAATCCTGCTGATAATGGGCGGTATGGTGATGGTGATGGTGCTGGCCATCTTGTTGCCGATCGTGTCGATGAACGGGCTAGTCACCAAATGATGGGAATTAGGGAAACAGCGTCGCCAAGGGCAATTCGATCTCACTGTCGGCACTGGATGGCATGCCCGGCACCAATGCCGCCCCGGCTGGGTGGATGGTCACGATGATGCGATCCGTATTGGTCAACCGCGCGGTGGCAAGCGGAGTTTGCGGCAGATCGGTCTGCACCAGCACCGCCACCAGACCTTCGTTGTCAGAGCTTATGGCGGCAGTGAGCGCAGGCGTTGGCACTGGCGGCATATCCGAGTCGCGCCGCTCACACCGGCCTTTGGGTGCTGAAATCATCCCCTCGGCGATCCGAACACCGGGTGCAAGGCTAACCCGCAGCCCATCAAAAACCGCCAGCGCTTCGCAACGGATCGGCAAGTCCGGCAAGGCCGCCTCGACCAGCGCCCAGCCCAAGCTGCCGCGCACCGCGTCGAGTTCTGCGCGATCGGCGCGTGGGGGCAAAGGCACCGCGACACGCCCTGTCAAATCTGTCTGCGGGCCTTCAAGGTGCCAGTTGACCACAACCGCCATCCGGCGCAAACTTTCCCAACCCGATGTCTGCCAACTCAGCACATGGGCATCGCCCAAACGCGCATACCCGTTCCAAATCGTGCCAGACACCTGCACCGTGTCTAGGGAAAGGCCGATTTGTTTGGCCGCGAAGCGCGCAGGCATATGCGTGACAACCGACCCCAAGAAAGCCGCAATACCGAGGAGCACGACCGATGACCAAAGCACTTTGCGCCGCCACCCCCGTGACCCGTCGTTGGTTTGGACGTTCGTTTGTTGCAAGCCTTAGTCTCCCGGTACTGTCCGGCTCTTTGGCGGGATGCGCGGGTATGGCCGCAGGTCCGTTCAAGGCAGGCTCTGGTGTTGGTGGCCGCGACACGGCGCTGTTGCTACCCCTAACAGGTTCTGCCGCAAGCTTGGGCCAGAATATGGCGCGGGCTGCAAGCCTTGTCACCCAAGCCTCGGCGGCGGGGACCGCGCCAAAGGTCTATGACACCACCGATACCGTGGAAGGCGCTGCTGCCGCCGCACAAAAGGCCATCGATGGCGGGGCAAAACTGCTGCTCGGTCCGCTGAAATCTGATCAGACCCCGGGCGTGCTGGCGGTGGCGGGCAAGGTGCCAGTGATCACCTTTTCAAACGATGACACGTTGGGGGCGCAGGGTGCATTTGTGATGGGCATCACGCCGGGGCAGTCTGTCTCGACCATGTTCAGCTACGCCCGCGCCCAAGGCATAACGCGCATCGCGATTGTAGCGCGCGACGGACCGTTGGGATCTGCGACTGCCCAAGCGGCAAACCGCATCGCAGCGGCGGGCGGCATCACAGTGACGGCCACGCTGCTGCGCGACCCGACGGCGGGTGGATTGGTGGCAGCCCTGAAAAGTGCGGGTGGTGGCCGTCTGCCCGAAGCGGTATTTTTGCCCGATGGCGGAGCCAGCTTGAAGGCCTTCGCAGCCGCGCTTGGGGGCAGCGGCGTGCAGATTTTGGGATCGGTGCAATGGGGCGTTGGCGATGTCGAAAACGACGCCAATCTTGCCGGAGCATGGTTTGCAGCCCCGCCCCCCGATTTGTTCTTGCCGTTTGCAGATCGGTTTGAGGCCGCATTTGGCGAGCAGCCGGGCACCGTCGCGGCGCTTGGCCACGATGCCGCTTTGCTTGCGGTCGGTTTGGGCGACGCAGGCGCACTTTCGCGCAAAGGCGTCACGCGGGCGGCTGGCTTTACCGGAGTGCTGGGAGCCTTCCGCTTTCTGGCCGATGGCCGCTGCCAGCGCGATCTGACGGTGCTCGGGATCGAAAATGGCAGCATTGTCGTGCTGGGCGAAGTTGCAGGCACGTGACAAAGCGCGCCTTAAAAAAGGCACCGCGCCAAAAGCGCGACCCAACGGCGGGTTTCTCGCTGGTCGAGGTTTTGGTGGCCTTGGCGATCTTTGCGCTGATCGGCGTGGCGGGGTTTTCGATGCTCGATCAGGTTTTGCGCACCCAAAGGCTGACCGAAGGCCGGCTGGAGCGGTTGGCTGAACTGCAGCGCGCGATGTATCTTTTGACACTGGATTTCAGTCAGGCACGCGGCAGCTCTGTTGCCCTGGATACGGCGTCAAAGGATCCTGCTGTCAGCCTGCAACGCAACGCGGCAGAAAACTCTGGCGGCAGTGTCGCCCTGCGCTACGAAGTTGAAGATGAGACACTGTTTCGGGATATCGCCGCAAAACCTGGCGCAGATGCCGCGCGTCAGCCGCTGTTGCACGGCGTGGCGTCGGTTGACTGGCAGTTTTACGCTGCAAGCTCGGGCTGGGCTGCGGTCTGGCCGCCGGCGGATCGGGTGATTCTGCCAGGCCAGCCCACGCCAAATCCATTGGCGATTGCGTTGACGGTCACGCTTGCGGAAAATGGCAATCATCTGCGTCGGGTCGTGCTTTTGCCAGCCGAGGCCCGCTGATCATGGCACGCGAGTCAGAAAAAGGCGTGGTTCTGATCAACGTGCTGGTCATATTGGCGCTGACAGCCTCGGTGGTCTACGCGATGATAAGTTTGTCTGATCTTGCGATCCTGCGCAGTCAACGCTTCAGCGCGGCGGGCCAGGCGCTTGCCTTGATATCGGGTGGCGAGGCCAGTGCCATCGTCGCCCTGCGCCGTGATATGACCGAGGCGCCGCAAACCGACAACCTGCGCGAGCCTTGGGCCTTGGTTGGGCAGCAGGAAGTGGCGATTGCAGGCGGAAGCTTTGCTGTGCAGATTGCGGATGCGCAGGCCAAGTTCAACCTGAACAATCTGCCGCAAAGCGGGGCTTTGGGTGCACAGATGTTGCAGCGGATTGTTGCCCTGCTTGAACTTCCAGCGGATGTTGGCCCCCGCATTGCCGCAAGGCTGACGCAACCGCAGCCTTTGGTGCGCTTAGCCGATCTGGTGGCCGAGGCGGGGCTCACGCCCGACGAAGTGGCACGGCTTGCGCAACTTGTCACGGTATTGCCCAGTCGCACGGATATCAATATCAACACCGCGCCCGATATGTTGCTTGCGGTCATCACAGACAATCCGGTTCAGGCGCGGAGCCTGCAAGGCATACGCAAGCGAGAAGGCTTCCTGACGCCCAAAGATCTTGCCGCGACAAATGTGATCCTCGCTTCGGGTGTGGGCTTTGTATCGCGATATTTCGAGCTGACGGTCAATGTGACCATCGCGGATACGGCGCAAAGCATGCAAAGCATTTTGCAGCGCCGTACAGGTCGTGGCGGGCAGCCCGAAGTGGTGGCAATTTTTCGTCAAAGCCCGCAGGTTGCGGTTACGCCACCTCAAGCGGCGATCTCTCCTTGAACCCACCCGCCCTACCGCAGGAAGCATTTGAAGGTGTGACATGAAAATGGCGGCGGTAACAAAACCGCCGCCATCTCTATTTTGTTCCTACGCCGCTAAAGTGACGGCGGCTTTGGTCAGATATCCAGCGGGTCCGCGGTGTAGTCTACCCCGGTCACGCCCTTGTAGGTGATAACCAAGTTGGGATCATCCTTCGGGTCGGCGGCGGTCTTGGCATTGAAGGCCGCCGCAAACTGGGCACCGAATTGGGCTTGCGGATTGCCCATGACGCCATCGCTTCCATCACAGGCCGCCAGAAAAGCCAGCGATGCTGCAAAGGCAGTCAGCAGTTTTTTGTTGCGTGTCATGCTATCAGCCCTCGTTGTTCGGCGATCCGGGGATCGGTGTGTTCAGATAAGGGAAGGCGTTCAGCAGTTCGGTGGCGCTGAGTGGTGCGCCATCCGTGAAGGCCGCAGTGCCAACCGGAGCGGCTGCCATGCTTGCCTCGCGGTCTGCACCACACAGGTTCAGGTTCACCAGATCGGTCGGGGTGTCTTCAACCGCACCCGGCACACCCAATTCAGCACCCAATGGCAGATCGTGGCACAAGGCCCCCATCGCCACACGCAGCTCGATATCAACCACGTCGTCACCCGGACGACGCCCGTTCGGGAAGCCAGCCAAATCTTCGGCTACCAGACCAAAGGTGTTCTGATTTGCCTGCAGGGTCACCGGGAACGTTGTGTTCAACCGCATCATTTCCGAACCCGTCACTGTCGAAAGCTGGTTCACGCCCGGAAAGCCGGTCAGGAACGCCGTGACAAGGTCGTTGCGCGGAAAGTTGCTGGGCGCGATGTTAGAGGTCGCTCCCACTGCGGTGCGGAACAACGCATCCAGAAGGGCCGGGAACACCGGGTTGGTCACATAGCTTGCCAAGGCACCGTCTTGAGTAGGCTCTGCTGCGTTGAACAGATCCTTGTCTTTCAGGCCGATCACAATTTCATTGACCAAAGGTGCCGAAAGCCGCGAGACTTGCACCAGCGCGCCGCCCTGAACGGTTGTGCCGTTGTAGGTCGGCGATGGATCACGCAACTGCGCTTGCGGCAGGCTTGCGGTGGTCCAAGCTCCGATCACGCCATTGCCCGCACCGGTGACACAAGCAATCGGCAGTTCCAGCGCCAGCGATGTGACGTTGGATTCTCCTACGACATCATCGTTTGCACGGCTTTGAACAATGCCACCGGCAAACGGCGTTGCGGTGTTGTATTGCGGGTATGCCGCGTTAGACGTACCCTGAAGCGGCACAAGATTCACAAGGTCAAACACTTCACCCAGATTAACGGCGAAGGCTTCTGCACGCTGGCCGACAAACACCCGGCCGGGCTGTGCGCATCCCGGAACAGTGATGTCGAAAATGTGATTGTTCGCGTAGCCAGCATAATCTGGAATGGTTTTGTTGCCGATATTGTCGATCGGTTTGGCGAAGACGGTGGCCGAACCGCCAACCTTCGTCACGTTGGCAATCGTGCCTTTGCGACGATCATTTGTGATCATCTTGACCGTATAGGATTCGGTCTCGTTGATGTTCGCATCCGCAGGATCGGTGCCGATCTGGCCCGCCTGACGCAGCGGCCCCGCAACAGTCACGCCGCCGATTTCGTAGGTCTTGCCTTTTCCACCTTCAACCAAAGTGCTGTCAAAATTGAATTGGAAGGTCAGATTTTCCTTCGCATCGCCGTCATTGTCGATGTGAATCTCATAAACGGCATCATTGTCGAGCTTGAAATAGTTTGGGCCGCCGTAGGGAGCCTGCAAAGGCAAATAGTTTGCAATCAGGGTGACATAACCATCACGACCTGGCTCGTAGCTGCGAAACATGTAAAAATCGGTCGCATCCACGCGAGGCAATCCTGCGATACCGGGCGCTTCTCGGTGGCTTGAAGCCCAAGCAACGGGTGCGGAGCTGGCAAGCACCGCGACCATCATAGTGCCGAGCATATAACGGGTTCTGACTTTCATAAGTTCCTCCTGAGGGATGGCGTGTCACAACTATTAAAAACATCGTTATGAGACGCATGTACTGGCATTTAAGACTTGAAGTACGCTAAGAAAGACGCGGTGTTTCGGGATCTCGGGTTTCGGCAAATACTACGCGTCAGGTATGTAACGCTGCGAGATGTGGGAAAGTTTCAGGCCAGGTGAACTTTTCTTTACCGCACGTAATCAATGAAGGTGCCGAAGTGATCACCCCTTTCCCAGAAAGCTTGCCAACCGGACTTTTTGTTGGCGCAACGACTGTGCTCTTTGCGATCCTTTTGTCTATTTCTATTATTGATATCAAGAGCCTACGGATACCAGATAAACTTAGCCTGCCGTTGATCGGCATTGGTCTGGCGCTTGCAATCGCCACCCCAACTGCTGCGACGATGGATCACATACTCGGTGCGGTTGTAGCTTTTGTGCTGTTTGCGGGCTTGGGTGAAGCCTTCTATCGCTTGCGGGGGGTTGACGGATTGGGCCTTGGCGACGCGAAACTTTTTGCAGCCGCAGGTGCATGGCTTGGCTGGCAAAATCTGCCGCTCGTTTTGCTGCTGGCAACCGTTGGCGGACTGAGCCAAGCGATGCTGTGGGAAAGGCAAAAGCCGCAAGCACATCTGGCTTTTGGACCGTGGATAGCTTTGGCCATGGCGCTGGTGTGGTTAGGTGTGCATTTGATGGGTCGGGACGGCTGAAACGACTATCCGGACATGCGGGAACACCAGACTGCAACCCTTCACCGGCGCTGGCTGCGCCATATGATTTGCCCAAAGCCCACGCTGGAATACCAGCATGGCCTCGTCGAATCTGCCTTTCCGCAGCAACGCGGCAAGAGCACCGTGCCTGTATTGCCCAACTCCGCAACAATGCACCCGCCAGCACAAGGCTGGCGGGCCGTCTGTCAGGATGTCGTGCGATTGTCCCCGCTCAGAACACGAAATCACCTTCCACGATGACCGACGCGTTCAGCAGGGTGATGGTGAAATCAACTATGGCGTTGCCATCGCTATCGACCGCGATCAACGTGTTCGCGCCGGCCGTTGTGATGGACACATCGGCGAAGTCGATGCCGTAGGCGGCCAGGTCGATTCTGTCGGTTCCCGAAACGAAATCGACCACCGTATCGTTCTCAGGTATCCCGGTGAACACGAACGCATCTGCTCCACCGCCGCCCAGCAGCGAGTCGGCACCGGACGCGCCGTTCAACCTGTCATCCCCTGCACCGCCGACGAGGAAGTCGTTGCCTGCGCCGCCGGTGACCGTGTCGTTGCCCATCCCGGCGTTGACGTAATAGGCGCGCAGCTCTGTGGGC
>JBKJTI010000043.1:0-5104 GCA_046590425.1 Cypionkella sp.
TGAAAAATCGACCGAAATCTCGTCCAAATGGGCAAAAGAGACCATCGCCAAGCTGTCGGGCGCTGCCAAAGCGAAATCCGAGCCGGCTGACTACACCAAAGCCGTGACCGACTTCGCGTCGGCTGCTGCTGAATTGGCTTCGGAAAACATGGCTGCTTTCGCTGAAGTTGCGAAAAAAGTGCAGATGGAAACCGTTGAACTGATGCTGGCTGCTGGCAAAGACGTGTCGGCTGAAGCGTCGGCTGTTGTCAAAAAAGCCACTGACGAAGTGACCGCTGCGACCAAAAAAGCCACCTCGGCTAACGCTGCGAAGTAATCCGCAAGGATCGCGCTTCCCAATTTCCTCCCTAAGTGGGGATGTGTTAGATCTATAAGGATTGGGCGGGCCATTGTGCCCGCCCTTTCTTTTTATGCTGCGCTGTCCTAGACTTTCTCTGCACTGCAATATCTCGGGGAGAGAACTATGGCCGAACCTGCTAAGCCGCTGCTGATCAAGCGCTATGCCAGCCGTCGTCTCTATAACACCGAGACTTCTGATTACGTCACGCTTGAAGATATCGCAGGCTTCATCCGCGCGGGGCGCGAGGTGCAGATCGTTGATCTGAAGTCTGGCGATGACCTGACCCGGCAATATCTGTTGCAGATCGTGGCGGAACACGAATCCAAGGGTGACACCGTGTTGCCGACCAACGTGCTGACCGATCTTGTGCGTAGCTATACCACCAACATTCAATCCGTGGTGCCGCAATTCCTCGCGGCCAGTTTTGAGATGCTGCGCAATGGCCCTACCAAGGTCATCGAGAACATGAACGCGATCCCGAACCCGCTGACCGCGATGCCTGGGTTTGATCTGATGCGCAAGCAACAGGAAGCCTTCATGAAAACCATGATGGGCGGTGTGCCCGGTTGGGCAGGATCTGGCCCAGCCAAGGAAGAAGCCGTGCAAGACCCGGCCGAGGAATTGGCCGAGATTAAAAAGCAATTCGCAGAGCTTCAAAAGAAGCTGTCGAAGCTGTAAATGACCAAACATTAGATGGCTGACCAACAGGGACGCGTCACGCTTTGGGGGATCGAAGTTTTCCTCGCCGTCGCTGAAGAAGGCGCGATTTCTGCGGCTGCGAAGCGGCTGGGGGTCAGCCCCTCGGCGATCAGCCAGCAACTGACCGGGCTGGAAACCGCCCTTGCCGCTGTTCTGCTCGACCGCTCCGCCCGCCCAATGCGCCTCACCCCCGCAGGTGCGATGTTTCGCCGCCACGCCCAAACCATCCTGAACGCCGAAGCCGAGGCCCGCGCCGATCTGGCGGTAGCCGATCTTTCTGGCTTGACCACCCTGCGGCTAGGCATGATCGAAGACTTCGACGCCGAGGTGACGCCGAGCCTGCTCTCGGCCTTGGCGGCGGAACTCAAAGGCTGCCGCTTCCTGTTGGAAACCGGGGCCAGCCACCGCCTGCTCGATCAGTTGGAAACCCGTTCGCTGGACATCGTCGTCGCCGCCGATCTGGACTCCGACACCGCCGATCAGGGCTGGCGAGAGGTGCATCCGCTGATCGCCGAACCCTTCCTCGCCATCACGCCAAAGGGCCGCAGCCACACCGACCTGCCGCTGATCCAATACACTGCACGGCATGTGATGGGGCGCCAGATTGCGGGCCATCTGGCGCGGCAAAACCTGCGGTTGGCGCATCGGTTCGAGTTGGATAGCTATCATGCCATCTTGGCGATGGTGGCAGGCGGGCAGGGTTGGACCATCCTGACGCCCTTGGCCCTGCACCACGCCGCGCGCTTTCATGGCCAGATTGATGTGGCCCCGCTGCCGTTCGAGCCCCTGCAACGCACCCTTTCGCTGTCCGCCCGTGAAGGCGTGCTGCGCGAAATGCCGCGCCAGATCGCCAGCCGTCTGCGCGGCCTGATAGCCGCCCAGATCGTCGCCCCGGCTCAGAAAGAATGGCCTTGGCTGGGGGATGCGCTGCGGGTGCTTTAGGCTGGCCATTGCGGCCGTCAGGGCATAGGGCAGCGGCAATCAAAGAACATATCATGGCACTTTCCGATCTTCTGGCCCGCGCGGGCAATGCTTGCGAATTTTGTGGCGCTGCCGCCGATCTGGCTGCGGTCGATGTGCCGCCTGCGGGCGAGGTGGCCCTTTGTCCCACGTGCCGGGAAGATAATCCCGCCGATGCCTCGCACTGGCGGTGTCTGGAAGGCGCGGCCTGGTCTGCCGAGCCTGTGGTGCAGCTGGCGGTCTGGCGGCAACTCAGGCAGCTGTCGGAACCTTGGGCGGTTGAGGCGCGCGAGGGCATGGTGTTGTCGGATGAGGTGCAGGGCTGGACCGAAGCCGCGGCAAAGGTCGAGCATCGCGATAGCAATGGGGTATTGCTGGCGCATGGCGATTCTGTGGTGCTGATCAAGGATCTGGTGGGAAGGGCGCGAATTTCACCGCCAAACGCGGCACGGCGGTGCGGCGGATTTCTTTGGTGGCGGATAATGCCGAGCATATCGAAGGCCGGGTTGAGGATCAGCGGATCGTGATTTTGACCGCGTTTGTGAAGAAGATTTAGAGCGGTCCCAACTCGGGACCGTTTTGATATGATGCAATATCAACAGCTTACAATCGAAGATTCAGACTTTCTTAACCTTTGAACGCGAAAACCCCGCACCTTCTGGCGCGGGGTTTTATGTCTGGGCCACGATTTTTCTCAAAAATCGTCTGGGTTTATTCCAGTTCCACCAGCAGATCCTTGGCATCAATCTGGCTGCCCGGATGCACATGCAAAGCCTTCACCACTGCGGCGCGGTCGGCGTGTATGCCGGTTTCCATCTTCATCGCCTCGATGGTCAGCAACAGATCACCCGCTTGCACCTTTTGCCCCGCCACCACGGTGACAGAGGCAATCGAACCGGGCATCGGAGCACCGATATGGCCGGGATTGCCCTCGATGGCTTTCGGCTTGGCGGCTGTTTTGGCTTTGATGGCGCGGTTCGGCACCCGGATGACTCGGGGCTGGCCATTCAACTCGAAGAACACGCGAACCTCGCCGTCGTCCGTCGTCTCACCCACGGCTTGCAGGCGGATTTCCAACTGTTTGCCGGGATCAATCTCGGCGGTAATTTCTTCGCCGGGGATCATGCCATAGAAGAAAGTCCGCGTCGGCAGGGTGCGCACCGGGCCATAGGCTTTATGGCGGCCCATGTAATCGAGGAACACCTTGGGATACATCAGATAACCGTTCAGATCCTCGTCATCAATATTGAAGCCGCCGAGTTCTTCGGACAATTTCGCGCGCACCGCTTCCAGATCAATCGGAGCCAAGCCTTCGCCGGGGCGCGCGGTCGAGGCCACTTCGCCCTTCAGCACCTTTTTGGAAATCCCTGCGGGCCAGCCGCCATGCGGTTGGCCGAGATTACCTTTCAGCATATCAACAACCGAATCCGGAAAGGCCACGTCGATTTTCGGGTCTTCCACCTGTTTGCGGGTCAGGCCCTGCGCCACCATCATCAGCGCCATGTCCCCGACCACCTTCGACGAGGGTGTGACTTTGACGATATCGCCGAACATCTGGTTGGCGTCGGCGTAAGCCTGCGCCACTTCATGCCACCGTTCTTCCAGCCCCAAGGACCGCGCTTGGGCTTTGAGGTTGGTGAATTGGCCGCCGGGCATCTCATGCAGATAGACTTCCGAAGCGGGTGCCGGGATGCCCGATTCAAACGCCGCATACTGGCCGCGCACCGCTTCCCAATAGTTCGAGATCGAGCGGATCGCGGCCATATCCAGCCCCGTATCGCGGTCGGTGTGGCGCAAAGCCTCGACAATCGAGCCCAAGCAGGGCTGCGAAGTGCCGCCCGAAAACGCATCCATCGCGGCATCGACGCAATCGACGCCTGCATCCGACGCCGCCATGATCGTTGCCGCCGCAGCACCAGAAGTATCATGGGTATGGAAGTGGATCGGCAAGCCGACCTCTTGTTTCAGGGTCTTGATCAGCTGTTTGGCGGCGGCGGGTTTCAACAACCCCGCCATATCCTTCAGCCCCAGCACATGCGCGCCGGCGGCTTTCAGCTGTTTCGCGGTATCGACGTAGTATTTCAGATCATATTTGGCGCGGTTAGGGTCGAGCATATCGCCGGTGTAGCAGACGGTGCCTTCGCAGACCTTGTTGGCCTCGATCACCGCATCCATCGCGATGCGCATGTTTTCCACCCAGTTCAGGCTGTCAAACACCCGGAACACATCGACGCCCGTGCTCGCGGCTTGTTTCACAAACGCCTGCACCACGTTGTCAGGATAATTGGTGTAGCCGACGCCATTAGAGGCGCGCAGTAGCATCTGCGTCATCACATTCGGCATCAGCGCGCGCAGATCACGCAGGCGCTGCCACGGACATTCTTGCAGGAAGCGGTAGGCGACATCGAAAGTGGCCCCGCCCCAGCACTCGACGCTGAACAGTTGCGGCAGGTTGGCGGCATAGGCGGGGGCGACCTTGATCATATCAATCGAGCGCATCCGGGTGGCGAGCAGAGATTGGTGGCCATCGCGCATCGTGGTGTCGGTCAGCAGCAGTTTTTGCTGTTTGCCCATCCAGTCGGCAACAGCCTGCGGGCCGTGTTGTTCCAGCAGGTTGCGGGTCCCCATAGAGGGTTCCACCAGTGGCTTCGGGGCTTTTGGCGTGCGCGCCTCGGCATGGGGTTTGTTGCGGCCAGCGGTTTCAGGATGCCCGTTGACGGTGATATCGGCGATATAGGTCAAAATTTTGGTGGCACGGTCGCGGCGCTTTTTGAACTGGAACAGCTCTGGCGTCGTGTCGATGAATTTGGTGGTGTAGGTGTCATCGAGGAAGGTTGGATGCTTCAACAGGTTGATGACAAACTCGATATTGGTCGAGACGCCGCGAATACGGAATTCGCGCAAGGCCCGGTCCATCCGGCGGATCGCGGCGGTGGGGGTTTGCGCGGTGGCGGTGACTTTGACCAGCAGCGAATCGTAATAGCGGGTGATCACGCCGCCCGCGTAAGCCGTGCCGCCATCCAAGCGGATGCCGTTGCCGGTGGCCGAGCGATAGGCGGTCAGGCGACCATAATCCGGGATGAAGTTGTTTTGCGGGTCTTCGGT
>JBKJTI010000295.1:0-9900 GCA_046590425.1 Cypionkella sp.
CGCCTCTTGCGTTGCTCGGACCGAGCGTCGTCTTCGCAGATTTGCCTGACGACCGTTTTGTAACCTATCGCAACTGTCCCCCTGGGCTCGCCAAGAAGGAACCGCCTTGTGTGCCACTTGGCTTGGCAAAAAAAGGCGTGTCCTACGACGAGTGGGTTGCCTATGACGATGATCGGCTGGATGAGATCTACCTCGACCAACGGCGCGGCTATCTTGATGATGGGTCGGTATATGACGATAACGATCTGTTGCTGAGCTCAGACCAAATCGCAACCCTCTATGGCTTGCGCCCTACCCCAGAAGGCAGGCAATATGCCTTGATCGACGGTCAGCCAGTGTTGCTGGCCGATGAGGACAACAGGTCACTTCTGACCATCCATCGCCTTGCTCAATCCCAGAACTTGCCAGCAGGGACGTTTGTCTCGCCCACGGCAGCGATGACCCAAGATGAACTGCGCCAAGCCTACGACCTGCCAGAGTTCCAGCCAGGCTATAACTATGCCGTCGTAAACGGTGAGCTGGTGACTTTGGCCGATAGCGCCTTTGACATGCTTCAGATGATCCGGATCGCTCGATCTGTTTTCTGATTGCTCATTAGAGCCGACTGTGGTCTGCGGCCACTTGACTCGGCTGCACCAACCTCACCCATCAACTCTGACTAGCAAATTGCGCACATTCGACACATGCAACTGCCCACCTTGCCGCGTGAGCATGCCGCGCTGGCCGAGTTGCCGGCCGATTGCGCGCAACGTCAGATGCCCTTCCGCGCGAATATCCGCGACCACCGGAGCAAGGTCGGTTGCGTGCTGGTCGGCGTTTGCAGCAACGGTCTCACGCAGCGCTGCGCCACCCTTCCCTGCCCGCCTGAGTGCGGCAGCCCCATTCGGATTGCCCAGCTTCACCCCGCGCGCCTTGGCGACCGCGAGTGCCTCCTTCGTGCGCCGCGATATCGCCTCTCGCTCCGCCTGCGCGACCAGCGCCATGATGCCCACCGTCAGGTCATTAGCTTCCGGCATGTCCACCGCGAGGAAACGCACACCACTGTCGCGCAATGTCAGCAGGAAGGCGGCATTGCGCGACAGTCTGTCCAGTTTGGCAATGACCAGCGTGGCACCGGTGAGCCTCGCCAGTTGAATGGCTGCCGTCAGTTCGGGCCGATTGGCGGTCTTGCCGCTTTCCACCTCGGTGAACCGCGCGAGGATTTCTGCTGCACGCGCTGCGGCAAAGGCGTCGATGGTGTTCCGCTGCGCCTCCAGCCCCAGACCGCTCGCGCCCTGCCGCGCCGTCGACACCCTCTCATACGCCACAAACCGCTGCGCCATCGCCCCGACACTCCTTGGTGTTCACATCTGCCTAACGTTCGTTGCGAAGATGTGTACCGTAGGCGGAAGGCGGAGTGAACGTATAACCTGCTGTTATAAATCGCTAATGCCGGATTCACGGCTGGAACGGGATCCACTCTCCGAGGCCGGGCCATTCGATTTATCGGGGCCAGTCAGGATAATCCGCGTGATCTGCGTGGGGCCACCGAACTGCCACGGTTTCAAACCATCGTGCACTTGGATTGCCAGCCGTGAACGCGATGCAGGCGTCAGGCCCAGCTCCGTCATGTACCGCGCCATCAACTCCAACTGCTTGTTGGAAATCGACAGCCAAGGCGACTGCTGAATGTAGCCCGCCGGAGTGCGCAATATTGCCGGTGTTTCCGCCAGCTTCTGCTCGGCTTCGACCCATCTCCCCCAGCATTGGCAATAGGCCGCCATCGTCGCCCGGTCGACCTGCGTCAGCAATCCGATCACGTTCAGGCTTTTTGCAATGCGGTGCCATTCAGCTTTGGCCTCCGTCGAGAGATGCTCAGGGCAGTCTGGAAGGCTTCCGGGCGGTTTGGGCTCGTCGCCCCTGATCTTCCGTTTTCCGAGGTTGCCCTCCATGATCTTCACCGCCGTTGGCTTTGGCTTGCGGCCTCTCATCGGGCATACCCCCATGCCAATTTTGCGGTTGTCACAGGCGAGGGACGACACCGGTCGGTGACCATCAGATGCGGGCGGATGGTGCCATGCAACGCAGCGACCGTAGTGGCGTCCGTTGCATCGCCACAGATCAGGCGATGCGGGCCGAGCTGCCAAACTTCACCCAGGCGACTGACCGGCACATCCGGCACCGGCGGCACATCATCCTCTCGAGGATCAGCACCCGCGTCCCGCAAGAGATCATTCAGGTCACGAGTAGTGAAGCCGAGGTCGATCAGGTCGATGCCGAGGCTCTGCAGATCGCCGACCTCCAGCGCCAGCATTGCCAGATCCCAGCCAGCACGTTCGCCGAACTTGTTGTCCGCCAACACATAGGCGCGCTTCTGTGTCTCGCTGAGGTGACTCAGTTCGATCACCGGCACTTGGGTCAGCCCAAGCTGGCGCGCCGCCATGACGCGGCCGTGTCCCGCGATGATGCCATTCTCGCCATCGACCAGCAACGGGTTGCCATTCTTGCTGCAGGCTTAGAGGCTGAAGATCCCGCCGAGCAATACGCCATCGACGTTTTGTTTGGCATCCGAAAGACTGACCGCGATCGCATCATTGCAGTTGACTGGACGCGCCACGCCATCGGCCTTTCTGAGCTGTCATTCGCTGAGTTTGCGAATGCATATATTGGGGAACTGACACGCATTGTTTCAGGATATCCAGATATCCCGATGATCGATGCGGCGCGCCGCGTACACAACTTGCACCAGAGGCAAGCGACCGTCGTTTTCGCGGTGCTTGAACAAGCCGTCGCGGTGAACGCGCAGCGGCTTCTTCGTCACACTTTGCCGGACACCTCATTGCTTCGTCTCGTGGTTGGGCTGGGGACGAGCCTCAATCTTCCAATGCCCATTACCCTCGCGGTGGTACCGATCTCGCATCCCGCGGCCATCGCGGCGACCGAAGTCGGTGCAGCGCCGGTTCCGTTTCCGCTTCAAGTCGCCTTCTTCGTTGAGGGGCCAGACCATGTTATCCAAGTAAAGCATCTCGGGAGCGTACGAGGCCGCCCGGCAGGTGTGGCCCACGCTTTGCGGGGCCAATTTGAAACTGATCGCGCAGAAGGATTAAGCCGCGATAATCATAGATTTGTGCCGGTTGGCAGGATTAAAATTTCAGGTGAATTCGCCACAGATAAAGCTGCTCGCCAGTTGATCAAGAGATGCCGAAGTGAACTGGGAGAATTTTATAAAGCAATCTTCCAATGCTTGCCGCCTCAGCCACTCCTAATTGAGAACAAGCCTCAAAAGGGCTATCGGCTGGACCCCGATTGCAGAGTGATCGCGCCCGACCAAGCCGACTGAAGGCTACATTTAACACCTTCCGGCGAAAATGCCTATCCGATTGGGTTTGTCACGGAGCGCTATACCTCTTGTCACGGAGAGGCGCTTGACACTTTGAAATCGTTGAAGATTTACCCGCCAGTTTGTCACGGAGGGCGAAAGGCCGCGTCACGCTGCGACACTCCTTAAGTGACTGATTTAAGTATACATTTTTCCTAGCAGCCGCAAATCATCTGCGGCAGAAAGGAGAGATCACTTGGACCGCGAATTTCTCGATGACACAATGCCTGCCCGCAATACCGCACTGGTTCGCGAAGCAATTCTTGCCCGACGCTGGGGCAAATCCGTTCGCACACTGCAACGGTGGCGTCGGGCGGAGACCGGGCCCACCTACATCCGCATCGGCAACAGCATTTTTTACACCATGGCCGACATCCTCGCCTACGAGGGCACCCAAAGGCATGGCGAGGTTCAAGTATGAATGCGCCCGACCTGCCGCCGCCGGCTTTGCCCGCCCCCGATCAGGACATGATCAGCCGCCACGTCAATCTGTTGTTTCGCGACACCGCAGGATTTGTTCCCCTCCGGATCCTGAAGGAAAAGGACGGCACGGATGTAAAGAATGTCCTCCCATTCGAACCCGTTGCGCCCGACCTCGCGTCCAGCGTTATTGCACAGGCCAGGCGCGCGGCGGTGACAGGAGCTGGCACATTCGTGGTGCCCGGTACTGTCGGTAAAGTTGGCAGCGCAAAGGCCAGTGACATCGTTCAGATGACCTGTCTGTTGGTCGATCTGGACAAAGGGGACATCGCCGCCGCGAAGGCGCATCTTGCGGCTCACCTCGGACCAGCTTCCATAATTGTAAAATCTGGCGGCCAAACGGACGAAGGCCAAAGCCGCCTCCATCTTTATTGGAGACTTTCCGAGGTGGTGAGCGGGGCAAATCTGGCCCGAGTTTGCAAGCTGCGGGCCATTTTGGCGCGGAAGGTCGGTGGCGATACCGCATTTGCCAGCGCGCATCAGCCGATCCGCCTTGCAGGAACCATCTACGGCAAGTCCAAGGTCCGGCGCCTTGTTGAGATCATTGACCAAACCGACTTGGTTTACACATTGTACGAAATAGACCGCGCCGTCTGCGAAATGCCAACATTGGATGGCCTGCCACCTTCAGCGTTGAAGATCGATGCAACAGGTAAAGGGCCGAACATCGCCGAGCTCAAATTCACGAAAATCCGGTCCAATGGTCAAGACGATATCACCCGATTTGCGGCCATCGGCAAAGTAATCGGACATTGGCTGCACCTCGCGCGATCCGGACGTATCACAATCGAAGCCGCGTGGGATCATGTTCAGGACCATAACGCTGCCTGCATTGATACGCCTTGGGATGTTTCGCAGTTGCGCGCAAGTTTTGACGCTTTGTTGAATCGCGACGTTGTATCCCACGGACCGATGCCCAGTTTGGGAAAGCTGTTCATGTCCAACAACGACGATGAACATCAATTTGCGTCGGGAGGAGCCAGCTCCGCGAGGAGGCTGCCAGATGTCGTGTTCCTGAGTGAAGATGATGTCGCAGACCGTTTTGTCACCCTCTCACGCAACGAGATGCGATTTGTCCCGACACGCGGCGCTTGGATGGTTTGGGCAGATCGTGTCTGGAAACCTGATGAGACGAGGGCGGCCTTCGATCGCGTCCGGTTGATCTGCCGCGTGACAGCGGACACTGTTAGTGACCAAAAGATGGCTCGCCAGTTGTGCCGCGAACGGACCATCAACGCCGTCGAAAAACTCGCCCGGACGGACCCACGCATTGCTGAGGCAGCGTCCGCCTGGGATCGGGGTGATATGATAATTAATACACCTGCCGGCACGCTTGATCTCCTCACCGGCGAAATGCGGCCGCATTCGCCGCATGATCTTCTGACACGGATTTCTGGGGCCGCACCCGCAGGCGAATGCCCACGTTGGATGCAATTTCTGGACGAGGTCACAGGTCAAAAGGCGGGCCTTGCGGGCTATCTGCAGCGGGTTGCAGGCTATTGCCTGACCGGCAGCATGAAGGAGCAGGCCTTCTTCTTTCTACAAGGCTCCGGTGCAAACGGAAAAAGCGTCTTCATCGATACACTTTCCCATGTGTTGGGCAATTACGCGGCAACGGCGCCGCTGGACACATTCACGTCTGCAACGGGAGAGCGCCACCCCACCGATCTGGCCGGACTGGCAACAGCCCGCGCCGTATTCGTGACCGAAACAGAACAGGGACGCCCATGGGCTGAAAGCAGGATCAAGGCGATCACGGGCGGGGACATTTTGCGCGTCAGGTTTCTATATCGCGACTTCTTCGAAATTAAGCCTACGTTCAAGATCCTCGTTGCAGGTAATTCCCGACCGCGCTTGGTTGGCGTCGGCGAGGCCATGCGGCGCAGGCTGCATCTGATCCCCTTCGATGTCACAATCCCAGAAGACCAAAGAGACAAGACGTTGCTCGATCAGCTGCGCCGTGAACGCAACGGCATCTTCGATTGGATGCTACAGGGCTGCAAAGCTTGGCAGGAGGGCGGTCTTCAACCTCCGCCCTGCATCCGCGAAGCTGCGGATGAATATTTCCGCGACGAAGACCTGGTCAGACAATGGATCGAAGAACGGTGCATATTGGACGCCCCGGCGCGTAGCTTGGCTTCACGGCTTTACAAAAGCTGGAGCGAATGGGCAGACGCACGGGGATTTGAGTGCGGCTCACAGCGATCGCTGGGTGAAGAACTCAGAGGGCGGGGGTTTGTGCCCTACCGAACAGGGCGCGAGCGCGGATGGTGTGGGCTGCAGTTGCAGCACGCGCCCATGGCCTCCGATAGGGGGGATACCAAATGAAATACCCCAACCCCTATCCCGCCCACCTGATGTCGCCTGTCACCCGCCGTGCCGAGCTGTGCGCAATCTTGGCCCTCGGCTTGCGTCGTCTGCATGCGCGCAATGCAAGTGAACTATCTGCAATAGCCGGAGAAAGTTCGCTACACTCTTTGCCCGACCAGAGGGCTCATGCAACTCCAACTCAACGGAGAAACGCATGACAAAACCTGACCCGATCCCCGCGCGCCTGGCCGCGCTGAAGGTCACTTCAATGTCCGACCTGAAGGCGCAATGGCGCGACCTCCACGCATCCGAGCCGCCGAGATATAATCGCAAGTATCTCGAAAGCCGCCTCGCTTACCGCATTCAGGAACTGGCCTATGGCGGGCTGAAACCCGAAACTGTCAAAAGGCTGGAAGCCTTGGGCGAACAGCTTGATGGCGGCAACATCACCACGCGGCGCATCCGCACTGACCTGATGCCCATTGCAGGCACCAAGTTGATCCGCGCGCATCAGGGTGTCGAGCATGTCGTCACCGTGCTGCAAACCGGATTTGAATGGCAGGGCCGCCCCTATCAGTCGCTGTCCGCGATCGCCCGCGCCATCACTGGGACGCGGTGGAATGGCTGGACGTTCTTTGGTCTCAAGCACACCCGGAGGGACACATGAACGCACCCGTCAACCCCGACAATCTTGTGCGTAAACTGCGCTGCGCCATCTACACCCGAAAATCGTCCGAAGAAGGGCTGGATCGCGACTTCAACAGCCTGCACGCGCAACGCGAGGCTTGCGAGGCCTACATTACCAGCCAACGCTCCGAGGGTTGGGCGCTGCTGCGTGATCAATACGACGATGGCGGCATTTCTGGTGGTACGCTTGAGCGCCCCGGCCTGAAGCGGTTGCTGGCGGACATCGAGGACGGGCTGGTCGATGTGGTGGTGGTTTACAAGATCGACCGTCTGTCGCGCTCGTTGATGGACTTTTCGAAGCTCGTTGAAGTGTTCGACCGACATGGCGTCACCTTCGTTTCCGTGACGCAGTCATTCAGCACCACCACGTCGATGGGGCGGCTGACCCTGAACATCCTGCTCAGCTTTGCCCAGTTCGAGCGCGAGGTGACCGCCGAGCGCATTCGCGACAAGGTTCGCGCCAGTCGCATGAAGGGCATGTGGATGGGTGGCAATCCTCCGCTGGGTTATGAGGTGAAAAACCGCAAACTGGTGGTGAACCCCGCTGACGCGGCAACCGTACGTCTGATCTTCGCGCAGTTTGCTGAGATCGGATCGGCCACTACCATCGTGCGAACCCTTCGAAAGACAGGGATCACCACTCGCAAGGGTGCCGCCCTCAATAAGGGCCATCTCTACCGGTTGCTCAACAATCGGGTCTACATCGGCGAAGCCGTGCACAAGGGCACCAGCTATCCTGGCGAGCACATCGCAATCATTGATCGAGAACTGTGGGACAAGGTCCATGCCGTCCTCACAGTCAGTCCCCGCAAACGTGCCAGCAACACCCGGGCTGAGGCCCCTGCCCTGCTGAAGGGGCTTTTGTTCGGGCCGGATGGTGCTGCATTCTCGCCGACACATACCTGCAAGGGTGTGCGGCGCTATCGCTACTATGTCAGTCAGACCATCCTGAACCATGGCGCCGGAGCTTGCCCTGTGGCGCGGGTGCCGTCGTTGCCGACGCGTGCGAGAAAAACCTCGAACCAGCGACCCAGCTCGGACGCCGGCAATTCGAAGCGTATCGCCTCGCCTGTGTTCACCACGTGCGCGTACCGCTCGGCCCACTCTGGCTCCAGGTCATCCATGAATTCGCTGACCAGCATGCCCGTGATGTCCGGAAGCCCGGTCAATCGTTCAAACGCCGGGTTGAGAGCGATGTAGCGCCAGTCCACGGCACGACCGTCCGCGCTCATGACGACATCGATCTCCAAGAAGCCCTCGTCGATTGAGTCAAACAGCGTGCGCAGCCGCTCTTCACTTTCGCGCAGCGCCGCCTCGGCCTCCGACTGCACTACGGCCGCCCGGATGCGTTCACTTATATCTCGGATGTTGAATTGGATAACGCTGTGACCATTCTCGGCATAAAGATTGGCCACAATTTCGACGTCGTGAATTGCACCGTCCTCGGTTTGCAACGGCAAATTTTCATAACGAATTTGTCCGGTAGCTTTTAAGATCTCAAACATGTCCTTGCTGGCTTGGGCGTCGCTGAACAGACCGATCTCAAAAATCTCTTTGCCGACCAACTCGTCAAGCGAATACCCAAGCAGGTTGGTCATGAACGGATTGGCATCGATGATCTCTCGCGTACCGGGATCTACGATAAGAATGCCATCATGGGCTGCCTCGAAAAGGCGGCGGTACCGTGTTTCTGAAACACGAAGCCGGTTGGCATCATCGGCGGCATGTCGATCGATCAGGGCGTCAACATCACCAGTGCGAAAGGCCCGCACAACGTCTTCCACTTGCTGCAGCCGGTTACGCAGCCGCTCGTTTTCCTTAAGAATATCTGCGGCTGATGCATCTCGTTTGGGCTCCGTCGATTACTACGTCTGGTAGCAGGCGGCAGCACAATGGTTGCTGACGAGTACTCTTGCGCTGCACGTGACATCGCGCAACACCGTAAATATTATAGTGTTCTCGAAATGCTCAAGGTAGTTGGGCCGGCGCTTTGTCTGGCTTTGTATGGCACGTTCTTCCAGGATCGACGACATCAATGCCCCTACATCCATAGACCACGATTTTGATAAGCTGTCGACGAACTTTCGTCGGAGATGGACTCTACAGCCAATCTCGCGGATCGTCTGCCCTATCAAATACCGCGTCCGAACGGGACAAGCTAATTTATTGCTGACCCCCACGTAGTAACTCACCATGTCAGGTATGGCGCTGCGCATGTCTGCGATGCAGGTCAATTATGCCAGATCTATTTCACCAAGCGTTCAGCAAGATTACTATTGTTATGATGCGGCATCTCAATTTCGTTGAAGTCGACCGACATCGCTAACTACCGAATACACACCAAAACCCGCGAGAATTTCCGATGCCAGAACCTTCCGCTACCCAAACGAAACTGACAAACAAAAAAATATGCCCGACAGAAACATAATATAAAACAATACCTTAAAGCTGAGGAGTAAAATGCCGCAGTCCACAGCTTCGGAGAGAACTGGTGTGGAGAGAGGCTTTCTGATGCTTCGGCCTGATAAACAGCTCCTCAGCCAAAAGCACATAAGCCTCTAAAACAACAACAATTTCTTGCCGTGATCGATCGTGCAGATTTGTTGTAGGATTTAAAGTGGTGGAGGGAACGCGACTGCCGTCGAACTTTCTCTGAGAAAATGCCAATGAAATCAATGAATGGCAGCTTGAGGAAAACTCGTCGAGCCTGCCCGTCAGCCCACATCAAAGTTTAGCAGCAACAAGGCCAGACCGGCGAGGATTAGTGCAGCACCCATGGGACGTGCCAGACGATTCCCGCCGGGCACCAGCTTCTCGACGGCGACATAGAGTGTGATCCCCATAATCCACCTGATGTTCATCACCCCACCGACGAAGAGCAGCGCCATCAGGGCCCAGTAGCAGCCGAGGCAGAAACCGCCATGCAGCAGACCCATTCGGAAGGCTGCGGCCCTGCCTGTCCTGCGGTGGCGGGTCAGCGCCTCGACCGGGCCGCGGCAATGGTTCAGGCACGCGGCCTTGAGCGGCGTCAACTGGTACAGGCCCGCGCCGACCAGAATTGCGGC
>JBKJTI010000301.1:0-6266 GCA_046590425.1 Cypionkella sp.
ACAACTCTGAAAGGACGCTCAAATGGCCGAACACAAACCGGGCAGCATGGATATTCGCGTGCAGGAAAAGACCTTTGACGGCTTCATCCGCATGGCGACGTGGGGCGCGATCATCTCGATCGCGGCTCTGATCTTCATGGCACTCGCCAACGCCTGATCCCCTTAAAGCCGGAACTGTAAAATGACCTTCAAAGCCTTTGCCGTTCTGGCGCTTATCGCGCTATCCGCCTGTGCGGGCGACAACAAATGGGCCACCGATGCCCAGATGGCCGCCCCCTTGGCGCATTATGTGGCCGCGCCGCCGCGCACCATCACCCTGTTCACGGTGCAAAGCACCCGCAACGGATCGGGCGCGCATGCTGGCCTGCTGATCAACGCCTCGGAACAGGTGATGTTTGACCCGGCCGGCACCTGGTATCATCCCTACCTGCCCGAGCGTGGTGATGTGCATTACGGCGTCAGCCCGAAAATGATCAGCTTTTACATCGACTATCACGCGCGTGAGACCTTCAACGTGATCGAGCAAACCGTGGTGGTGACGCCCGAAGTCGCGGAACTGGTCAAACAGCGCGCCGAAGCCTATGGCTCGGTGCCCAGCGCGCAGTGCGCCCATTCGGTCTCGTCAATCCTGCGCGGGGTTCCCGGCTTTGAGGCGATCAGCGGAACCTGGTATCCGAACAAGCTGATGAAGGAATTCGGCCAACTGCCCGGCGTCACCCGCAAAGTGATTACCGATGACGATGCCGATAACAACCACGGCGTCTTGATGGTGCAGGCCGAACAGCCCGTCACGCAGTAATCTTCAAACCCAAGAAGACCCAAAGCCGCGCTGACCCCAGCGCGGCTTCTGTCATTGCGGTTACAGCAAAAACGGCACGCCCAGCAACGTGGCCACTCCGGCCAAGGCGGCGACGATCATCTGCCGCGTCGTCAAGCCCACCACCACCGTCACGGTTGCGGCAAGCAGGCGCGCTGCATCCGGCTCGCCCCCCGTTGCGGGCGGCCACAACACGGCGGGGGCCACCAGAGCAGGCAGCACCGCCACCGCCGTGTAGCGCAAGCAGCGCTGCAACCACGCCGGCAACGCGCGATTGCCAAGCAGCCCCAGAAATGAAAACCGAATGGCATAGGTCGCAAGCCCCAGAACCACCACAACAATCCAGAATTGGCTTCTGTCGATCATGACACGGTTGCCTTCTCGCGCCAGTACTCAAACGCCGCTCCCGCCGCCATGCCGATGCTGGATCCTACCAGCAACCCGGTGCCATAGGGCAAAACTGTCAAAGCCAGCGTCAGCACCACCGAAAGCCCCGCCGCCAACGCATGCGGCCAACTGCGGATCATCGGTGCGGTCATCGCCAGAAACGCAATCGGCACCGCGAAATCCAACGCATATTCCGGCGGGATCGCGCGGCCCGCCAGGGCTCCGGCCACGGTCGAGGCCATCCACAGTGGCAGAACCGGTGTCACTGCGCCAAAGAAATACGCGGTTTTCTCCTGCAAGGTCATGCTGGGCCGCTTGTCATATTCCGCCACCGACAAAGCAAAACTCTGATCGACCAACAAATACGCCATGACCGCCCGCACCCCGAGCGGAGCGGCACCTACATGCGGCGCAAGCGTCACCGAATACATCAACATCCGCAGATTGACCGCCAAGGACGTGGCCAAAATCACCAGCAAAGGTGCTTGATCCTGTAACAGATGCAGCGCTGCAAACTGCGACGCCCCGGCAAACACGCTCACCGAAAACGCCACAATTTCATACAGTTGCAGACCAGCCTCGGAAGCCAGCAATCCGAACAACATCGCAAACGGCACGATCACAACGGCAAAGGGCAGCGCTGCGCGCACTCCCCGCAGATAGCTTTCACGAGAGGCAGACATAGAACCTCGGCAGCTTGGGGCGGCTTTACGCCGGATGCAGAACGGCTTAGGCCTTTGATCAGCAGATTTGAAGGGGCGAAAGTGCGGATTTTCGGAGTCATTCTGGCAGGCGGTGAGGGCCATCGCATGGGAGCAGACAAGGCGTTGATACGCTTGGCCGGGCAGAGCCTGCTATCGCACGCCATCGCGCGGTTGGAGCCGCAGGTGGAACGCTTGGCGATCTCTGCGAATGGTAGTCCAGCACGGTTGGCGGCTTTTAGCCTTCCCGTGTTGCCCGATGAAACCCCGCTCGGGCCGTTATCCGGCGTGCTGGCCGCGCTGCGGTGGGCGGCACCTTTGGGGGCAACGGCGGTGGTTACACTGGCCGTCGACACCCCCTTCGCCCCCGGCGATCTGGTGCCGCAGCTCTGCTTGGCCGCCGAAACCGCCCCCGAAGCCCTTGCCATCGCGTCCTCCGGCAAAGATCACCCCACCTGTGGGATCTGGCCCATCGCCTTGGCCGCCCCCCTCGCCGCCTTCCTCGCTTCCGGCGTAAAGCCACGCGTGCTGGCCTTCGCCGATGCCCACCACGCCGCCCGCGCCCATTTCCCGGATGAAGCCGCCTTCCAGAACCTCAACACCCCCGAAGACCTTGCCGCAGCCGAGGCTCTGATCTGGGCGGCATCATGAGGGTTTACGGCGTGATAGGCTGGAAAAACTCTGGCAAAACCAGCCTGATGGAGCGTTTGGTGGCCGAAATCGCCCGGCGCGGCTTCACGGTGTCCACCGTTAAACACGTCCATCACGATGTCGATCTTGACCAACCCGGCAAAGACAGCCATCGCCACCGCGCGGCGGGCGCGTCCGAGGTGGTTTTGGCCTCTGCCCACCGCTTCGCCCTGATGCGCGAACATCGTGGCCCCGAACCTGATCTGGCCGAGGTGCTCTCCCGCATGGCCCCGGTCGATCTAATCCTGGTCGAGGGCTACAAGCGCGATGCCCATGCCAAGATTGAGGTGTTTCGCCTAGAGGCAGGCCACGATCTGATCCAACCCGGTGATCCCTTGGTGCGTGCCGTAGCTACCGATATGGCACTTGCCCCCCTGCCCGTGCCCGTGCTCGACCTGAACAACACGAATCAAATCGCAGATTTCATTCTCGCCGAGGTCGGCCTTGCAGTGCTTTGACCGGGTGATCGTGGCCGACTGGTCAGCGTCCTCCACGCTCTCTCCAGCCCGCCCCTCTGCCGACGCGATCTGGCTTGGCAGCATCGACGCCCAAGGCGCGCAAAGCAACTACCACCGCAGCCGCGCCAGCGCAGAAGCCGCCCTGTCGAAGGCCATCGACACTGCTTTGGCGCGCGGCGAATCTCTGCTGATCGGCTGCGATTTTCCCATGGGCTACCCCAAAGGCTTTGCCGCGCGCCTGACGGGAACCGCCACTGCCCGCGCCGTCTGGGCATGGCTGGCAGACCATATCCAAGACGCCCCCGACAACCGCAACAACCGCTTTCAGATAGCTGCCCAGATCAACCGCCACTTCGCGACGGCCACCTCAAAAGGTCCGTTCTGGGGCCGCCCCGCCAGCCTGAACCTCCCCGACCTCCCCGCCACAAAATCCCTCAATTACACCGCATTGAACCTCTCCGAACGCCGCGTAGTAGAAACCTCGGTCCCCCGTGCGCAACCCGTTTGGAAACTCTACACCACTGGTGCCGCTGGCAGCCAAGGCTTGATCGGCCAACCAATGATCCACCGCCTTTCCCAGAACCCGCAGGTCGCCGTCTGGCCCTTCGATCCGCCCGCCCAGATCACTCTGGCCGAGGTCTACCCCTCCCTCATCACACCTGCGATCACAGCCGACTCCGCCGCGATAAAAGACGAGGCTCAAGTCCGCCTGCTTGCCCGCGCCCTATTCATCTTATCCCAACATAACTGCCGCCTCGCCCCCCTGCTCGACTCCCCTCCCTGCGCAGAAGAGGGCTGGATCCTCGGCGCGGGCCACACCGCCGCCTTACTTGGCACGCTGTCATGAAAATCACCTACCAACTCGGCCTGCCCGAAACCCAGCGCGCCGAAGCTGTAACGCTGTATTGGCAGGCTTTCGGCGGCAAACTTGGCCGCGTGATGGGCCCCACCCCCAAAGCCCACCGCTTCCTCACCCGCGTCTTGCGCGCCCATCATGCCATCGTCGCCTTGAATGACGCTGGGCATCTCCTCGGCATGGCGGGCTTCAAAACCCCGCAGGGCAGCTTCGCAGGCGGGGAGGTCGCCGATATCCGCGCAATCTATGGCAGCCTCGGTGCCGCGTGGCGGCTGCCGCTGCTGTGGATGCTCAGCGATGCGGCCCGGCAGGATCACTTCCTGCTGGACGGGATTTGTGTCACCGCATCGGCCCGCAGTTTGGGGATCGGAACTGGATTGATGGCCGCCATTGAGGACGAGGCGCGGGCGCGGGGATATCGCACGGTGCGGCTGGAGGTGATCGACAGCAACGGGCGGGCAAGGGCGCTGTATCAGCGGCTGGGATACCGCATCGAGAAAACCCAGCAGCTGGGTTTGCTGCGCTATGCGTTCGGATTTCGGGCGGCGATCACGATGGTAAAATCAGTCTAAGTCTTGATGTCCACGCGTGGACAAGAGATGGCCCTATATAAAATCAATGCCTTACAGATGCGTTTTCAGATTTTGTTAATCTTTCCGCGCACCGCACTGGCCTGCACACAGACCGCACCAAACCCTTGCTCTTTTTGAAATACTCCCGCGCGGCGCGCATCCGAACTGTCAACCCAAACCATGCGTCCGAGCATCCCTCGGCAGCGCCGCCGAGAGGGGGCTCGATGCCCCCCGAGGCGGCCACGGGTTTGCGGTCAGTCAAAGGTCCCGGTTACCCGGCCAAACAGCATGAACGCCCTTGCAGTGCGGGTTTCGGCCAGATCGGACAGGTCCTGATCGCTCGCCACTTTCTCAAATTCAGAGAACACCCGGTCAAAGGTGCGCAGAAAATGGTGGGCGGCGTCGCGGAACACCGGGTCTTCGCGCATCCGGCCCGCGGTCAAGGCCAATGACGAGCGGTCACGGATACCACCAAGCGCCGCAATGCCACGACCCCGCTCGCCGTTTGCGAATTTGCGCCACAACTCGGGGCGGGCGCGTTCGGGTTTCAGGTCATCCATGAAGATGCCTTCTTGGCTGAGCAGGGTCAGCACATCTTGGGCTGCACGGATCAATTTGGCGACGTTGCGGTCTTCCAGCGCCAGACGCAATGCGCGGAAGCCTTCCTTATCATCCGGGCTTTCGGGGAATTGCACGGCGCGGGTGAAATCCTGCACCGACAATGGCGCACGCAGCGACTCGGACGGCGTGCCCAACGCCAGACCGGGCTGTTCCGCCTCTGGCTGCGGTTGCGGGGCCACCAGTGCGGCTTTGCGATCTGCCGAGGGCACGGTCAGGCCAGAGTCGCGCCGCGAGTTGAAGCTGGCGAGTGCTGTTTCGGTGTGTTTGGCGGTCGCGGCGATCTCGTCGAGCTTCCGCTCGACCGAAGGCCGCATCCCACCCTGTTGGCCCGAGAGATAGGCCGAGCGCATCGCCTCAACTGTTGCCTGCAACCGCGCCGATTCGGCGCGCAGCGACCGCACAGAGCGCAGGGTCGTCACTGCCGCCCAGATCAGCGCAAGCGGTAAAAAAACCGCCAGAAGCGTCAGCACATAGCCGAGTACGCCCGATTCCACCGGGCCTGTCAGGAAATAGCCGCCGACCGCGATCACCCACAGCAGGCTCATCACAGCGGCCACCCATTCGGTTGGGCTTACCGACGGATCGGCGATGTCGCGCGCACGCGACCCCAAGCTGCGGGGGGGGTCTTCAGGTTCGGCCATGTCTTTGTCCCTAAAGCCGGGTCAGATGTAACGGATCGAGAGGATCTCATAGCCACGCGTCCCGCCCGGGGTTTTCACCTCGACCGAGTCGCCTTCATCCTTGCCAATCAGCGCACGGGCCAATGGCGAGCGGATGTTCAAAAGGTTGCGCTCGATATCCGCCTCGGACTCGCCGACGATCTGGTAGGTTTTTTCTTCGTTGGAGTCTTCATCGACCAAAACCACCGTCGCACCGAATTTGACGGCACCCGTCAGCTTGGTGACCTCAATCACCTCGGCCAATGAAATCAGTGCTTCAAGCTCTTTCACCCGACCTTCGATGAAGCTCTGCTTCTCACGGGCGGCGTGATATTCGGCGTTCTCCGACAGATCGCCATGCTCGCGCGCTTCGGCAATGGCGCGGATGACGGCGGGGCGTTCCACCGATTTCAACTGCTTCAATTCTTCGTCCAGTGCGGTGAATCCGCGCCGGGTCATCGGGATTTTTTCCATTTGTCTCTTCACGCAAATAACAAGGTCACAG
>JBKJTI010000031.1:0-3358 GCA_046590425.1 Cypionkella sp.
CAACGGTGCCGATGTTCTATGGGGCAACGCAGGGAGTGACCGGCTCAATGGCGGCGGCGGGCAAGATCAATTGGACGGCGGTGCTGGAAACGATACGCTGCGGGGAGGTCTTGGGACGGACACGGTCACAGGCGGTGCCGGTGCCGACCTTTTCATCTTTGCCTCGGTTGCAGAGGCCAGCACTGGTTTTAGCGATGACCGGATTACCGACTTTCAGGTCGGAATCGACCGGATAGGATTATCAACGATAGACGCCGACCTGAACACTGCGGCAAATCAAGGCTTTCACTTCATCGGATCGGCACAGTTTTCTTCGGTTGCGGGTGAGCTTCGCTACGCCAATGGCCTCGTGACGGGTGATGTCAACGGCGACAGCGTGGCAGATTTTGTCATAAACCTTGGCGCCCTATCGGGCCTGACGCAGGGTGATTTCCTGCTTTAACTTATCCCCGGACTTGCCATTCGCGGCAGGTCCGGACTTATCCAACTTGCTCAATTTGCGGGGCAGAAAACTGAGCGGCCTGTATCTGAAATTGAAATGACATCGCCCAGATTGACCCCGATCCGGAAGATGATGTGCTGGTCTTCTGGCAGACCCTGATTGCGCGGCGCCATGCCAAGCTCGATGTCCACCGCACATTGGGTTGCGCTGACAACCGAACCGAACTCCACAAGAAATCCGTCCCCCATCATCTTGAAGATGCGCCCGCCATGTTTCGCCATGGTGGGGTCGAAGAACTCGCGCCGGTGGTGTTTCATGGCCGCCATGGTGCGTTCCTCGTTCGCCTCCATCAGGCGGCTGTAGCCCACCACGTTGCCGGCAAGGATGGCGGCGAGGCGGCGTTCGACGTTGTCTTCGGTCATCTTTCATCTTCCGCTTCAAAAGGCGACACCAGACAGCGCTATTTCATCAACGCAAGCAATCTGCACTTCTTTTGTAGCACGAACGGGTGGGATATTATTAGCCTGCTTTAACCGCAGCGAACATGGTCGCTCCCGCCACCATCGAGGCAGGAGCAGATCGACACCGAGACGCCCACGCCTGCCCTGCCCTCTCGCGCTACAATCAAGTATTTCGATTCTGGTTGCGCCTTCGACCATTGGTTGACGCCTGCCGCAGTACACAACCGATGCGACACCGAGATGTCGGGCCGGACCAAAAGGCAACGGCAACGGGGCTATTGTCCCCGAGTTGCTGTTTGAGCGATTAAAATCGCCCGTCGGTCCAAGTCAAGCCCAGCAATAGAGCCCCCTGGCGGACCGAGCGGCGAAAGAAAAGCGTTCAACGCAACAGCGAGGGGCCTACAGACGTGCGAATTTGAATCCTTCCCTTTCTTAGCATTTTTATATTATTCGCGCGGGATATCGCCTTGATGTAGATCAAAGTGTCGATCTGTCGAAAGCATAGACTAACACTCCGGACTAGGCGTGACCGGGTCGGCTTCACCCGTCGCGCATCGTCTGTGATGGCCGAGCCATTTCGAGCGCTGGAAAAGCTGCGCGGTGCGGCGACCATGGCGCTGCGAAGGGGAAAGACACCGTGAGTAGCGCACGAGTAATTCATTGATGAGGAAGAAAGGCGATGTTGATCCGATCGCTGGGTAAGCCCGAATGTTCGGAGGTGTTGGCTGGAAATCGCCTTGGTCGCCTGGCCTGCGCGCAGGGGGGACGTCCTTATGTCGTGCCGATCTACTTTGCCTTCGAGGACCACTGCCTCTATGCCTTTTCAATGCCTGGCAAGAAGATCGAGTGGATGCGTGCTAATCCCTTGGTTTCAGTTTTGATAGAAGAGCGCGGCCGTGGCCGAGAATGGAAAAGCGCCGTTGTCGATGGAAGGTATGAAGAGCTTCCTGAGCGAATCCAACGAGAACGGGCGTGGGCGCTGTTGAGCGAACATTCGAACTGGTGGGAACCGGGGGCGTTGAAACCTGTAACGCCCCCAATTGCGGACCAATCGGACCACGTATTCTTCCGCATTCTGATTGATCAGCTTTCTGGGCGCGAGGCCAAGGAAACCTGAGACCAGCCTCCGCCGATACCCCCTACGGTGGCGCCAAACGAATGCGAACCAGTCCCCATTACCCCTTCCCCACTTGTTGATCAATCAGCGAGAAGGCCGCGCCACTTGGCGAGAGCGGCGGCGCGGTTCAGTTTGAATCTAATCCTTGGAGTTTCATTTTTCTGGTGAACCTAGCCTTTCAAACAACGCTTTCACGTTCGACACGCTCCAAACACCGCCACGCCTTGTCCTGATCCCGCGCGCGGTGAGTTCCTCGGCAATAGCCCGCAGGCTTGTATGCCCCGCCGCACGGATATCCCCGATCACATCGGCGAGGTCTGCCGCGAAGCCGTCTGCGTTGGCCGACACCCTCGCCCGGAGCGCCACCGCGCCCTTCCCGGCCCGCTGGAGAGCCGCCGCCTCATTTGGGTTACCCAGCTTCACCCCGCGCGCCTTGGCCACCGCGAGCGCCTCTTTGTGCGCCGGGAAATGGCCTCGTTTTCGGCTGGGGCGACGAGTGCCATGATGCCGACGGTAAGATTGTAGGCTTCAGGCAGACGGCAAGAAACGTCGCGCCGCTATCGCGCAGTGTCAAAAGGAAGGCCGCGTTTTGAGTTGGGCGGTCCAGAGCGCACACAGTCGGCGACTATCGTTGAGCGTGCAGTGCAAATACCTAGCAGACATTGCTACGCACAAATATCAAATTTGGATTTTGCAAGGACCGCTGGCAGAGTTGCGGATCCGGCGGTACCCTTCCGGAGCTGACCTGTGGCACGCCAACGCAAGTAAGCAGGTCGATTTCCGCCCAAAAAGCGAATGAGACTTGGCTCCCGTTCTCCCCACAGTTGACACAGTAGACTCGACGCGCTGTGATGTTAGTCAGCCTTGATAGGGAGGCTCAATGCTTCGTCGCATAAATGAATCAGCAGATACCGCCTGATATACTCGCATAAGGTAAAAAAGATGAAAATCACTTCACTTTCACTCGCTATCGTTTTTGCCTGCGCAACAGCACCCATGCTTAACGGACAGGTTGTCTTTTCGAATACCATGAAGCAGGACCTCACTTTGTCAGAGGGCGCAGATGCACAGATCATTCAAATTGATACAAAAAACGGCAAGGCCGGTGACAAAAAGAAGCTTAAGAAACACAACGCAAAATCTCATGCCAATGAAAAGCAAAAGGGCGCTAAGGTAAAGGTTAAGCGCTCAAAAGATCAGCGCGCACGCGATTCCGCGACGATTTTAGGCTTACAAGCCCCGCGAGGCCGCGACATGCTTGTGCGCTTGGGTGCTGCGCCTCTTGCGTTGCTCGGACCGAGCGTCGTCTTCGCAGATTTGCCTGACGACCGTTTTGTA
>JBKJTI010000045.1:0-3020 GCA_046590425.1 Cypionkella sp.
TCTTGGGCTCTTCGGCCATGTGGTTTTCACCCCTTGAATTACCTGCGCAATATAGCGGTTCAGGGGGGGGATGTCACGCCTTGGGCACAAGATTTAGCGGTTTGACGCCGCAATCACCAGGCCAACGCCGATCAGCAAAATGCCCGAGATCAGGTTGAGTTTGCGGATGCTTTCGGGGCTGGACAAGAGCTTGCGGGCGCGGTCGAGAAACAGCGCGAGACCGATGTTGCCGAGCATCGGCACCAGCGCCGAGATCGCGAGAATGGCGGCAATGTCGGGGGCTTTAACCTTTGAGAGATCGAAGAACCCCGGCAGCACGCCCATGTAGAACAGGATGGCTTTGGGGTTGCCGATCACCGCCGCCACACCCACCGCAAAGCCCGCCCACATGCCGGGTTTGGTCATGCGGCCATCGGTGGTGGGGGCGGTTGCGGGCTTGCGGATCAGCAGGATACCCATGACAATGAACACCACGGCGGCGACCCAGCGCAGGGCGTTCAGAAAGTCGGCATAAACCGAGACGATCCATGTCAGGCCAAAGATCGCGGCCATCGGCCAGATCAGATCGCCCAAAGCGACGCCGATGGCGAGCGGCCACGCGCTGGCAAAGCCGCCCGACAAAGCGCGGGCAGTCAGCGCCACCCAGACCGGGCCGGGGATCACCCAAAGCAAGGCCATGCCGCCTGCGTAAAGCATCAGTTCATATAAGGAAACGGTCATGGTACTGGCTTTCTGGTGGTTAATAGGGCGCGGCGGACGGCTCGGCCCTGACCGACGATATGCCAGCCGTCTCTGTCACGGTAAAGCTTTGCGCGCGGGGGCCGAGGCTGTCGAACAGGGCGGCTTCGGTGCCGGTCATCAGCGCTTGTGCGCCCAAGGCGCAGAGTTCGTCGTAAAGGGCTGCGCGGCGGTTGGTGTCGAGATGGGCGGCTACCTCGTCCAGCAGCAGGATTGGGGCGGCACCCAGATCTGCAGCCAAGGCGCGGGCGTTGGCGAGGATCAGGCTGATCAGCAGCGCCTTTTGCTCTCCGGTGGAGCATTGCTCGGCGGGTACGGATTTGGCGGCGAAGATGGCAGACATATCGGCGCGGTGCGGGCCGATCAGGCTGCGACCTGCGGCCATATCGCGGCGGCGGTTGTCGGACAGGGCTGCGGCCAGATCATCGGCATCATCGGCGGTCGTCAGCATCAGATCGGCGCGGGGGAAGGCGGTTTCGGCACCTAGCTGGGCTTGGCGCAGGCGGGTCAGGGCAGCTTGGCGGTTGGCGGTGATCTGCGCGCCAGCAGCGGCCATTTGAGCCTCCAACGCGCCATACCAATGCGGATCGGTGATCTGGTCTTTCA
This sequence comes from Cypionkella sp., assembly GCA_046590425.1. Lineage (GTDB taxonomy): Bacteria > Pseudomonadota > Alphaproteobacteria > Rhodobacterales > Rhodobacteraceae > Cypionkella. The sequence continues at coordinate 1,345 of JBKJTI010000045.1, forward strand.
GCAAACGGTTGCGGTCGCGCATGGCTTTTTCGTAGGCGAGAACCGCCTCGGCATGATCGGGGGCGAAAGACAACGTCATGCGGTCGAGGAAGCGGCGGCGGCCTTCGGCGGCCTCAATCCACAACCGATCCATTGCGGGGACCAGCCATAGCACGCGGGCGATGCGGCCCAGCGCGGATTGGGTGGCGGCCTTGCCGTCGATGCGGACAGACCGGGTGTCACCGCCCTCGGCCCAGGTTTCCACCTGATGACCGGCGCCAAGGCCATGCAGATCGGCGGTGATTTTCCAGCCCAAGGCTTCGGGTTTGCGGGCGATCTCATCGGCTGTTGCCCGCCGCAGGCCGCGACCGGGCGACAGCAGCGAGACGGCTTCTAGGATATTGGTCTTACCGGCGCCATTGGGGCCGACAATCGCCACCGGGCGGCCATCAAACGTCAGCCGCGCGGCTTTGTGGCTGCGGAAATGCGAGAGGCTTAGCGCGGTAATGGCAAGCCCGCTCACGCTGATCCCTTTCATCTTGGCGGAAATACTCTGGGGGTTTGGGGGCTAGCCCCCAAGCGCCGCTTACACCCGCATCGGCATGACCACATAGACCGCCGACATGTCATTGCCCTCGCGCATCAGGGTCGGGTCGCCCGAGGAGTTGAACAGGAACACGGCGTTTTCGCGGTCCACTTGGCTGGCAATTTCCAGCAGGTATTTGGCGTTAAAGCCGATTTCCAACCGCTCATCGGAATAGGCCACCGCGAGTTCTTCTTCGGCCGCACCGGAATCCGGCGCGTTGACCGATAGGATCAGGCGGTCTTCATCAAGGCTCAGTTTCACTGCGCGCGAGCGTTCGGAGGACACGGTAGCCACACGGTCCACAGCTTTGGCGAATTCTGTGGCGTCGACTTCCAAGCGGCGGGTGTTGCCGGTGGGGATGACGCGGGTGTAGTCGGGGAAGGTGCCGTCGATGACTTTCGAGGTCAGCGTGATCAGGGGAGTCGCAAAGCGCACTTTTGTTTCTGACACCGATACGGCGATGATGGCGGAATCGTCATCCAGCAGTTTCTTCAATTCATTCACGGTCTTGCGCGGCACGATCACGCCGGGCATGCCTTGTGCGCCTTCCGGCAAAGGGGCGTCGATGCGGGCCAGCCGGTGGCCGTCGGTGGCCACACAGCGCAGCACCGCACCGACATCGCCGGTCGAGACATGCATGTAGACGCCGTTCAGGTAGTAGCGGGTTTCCTCGGTGGAAATCGCGAATTTCGCCTTGTCGAACAGGCGGCGCAGCACCGGGGCGGGGGCTGTGAAATTCGAGGAATACTCCGAGGTCGCCATCACCGGGAAATCTTCGCGCGGCAGGGTGGCGAGGCTGAAAGTGGACCGGCCTGCGGCAATGGTCAGACGACCCGTGGCGGCATCTTCGGTCAAGGCCACCAGCGCGCCATCTGGCAGTTTGCGGATGATCTCGTGCAGCATCACGGCGGAAACCGTGGTCGCCCCGGCGCGTTCCACCATAGCAGGGGCGCGATCGACCACTTCGATATCCAGATCGGTGGCGCGGAACGACACCGTATCGCCCTCGGCCTCGATCAGCACGTTGGCGAGGATCGGAATGGTGTTGCGGCGTTCCACCACCGATTGAGCCTGCGCCAGCGCCTTGAGAAGCGTTGCGCGTTCGATGCTG
>JBKJTI010000215.1:0-17356 GCA_046590425.1 Cypionkella sp.
AGCGGTCGAGGCACAGGGTGCTTTCCGCGAAACTGACCCGTCGGCCCCCCCCGGCCTGTGGTCCAAGGGGCTTTATGCTGCCGTGGATCTGGGCACAAATGCGTGCCGCATGTTGATTGCCCAACCCAAGGGCAGTCAGTTTGTGGTTGTGGACAGCTTTTCCAAGACTGTCCAACTGGGCGCGGGGCTGGAAGCCTCGGGCCGGCTTGGTCGTGCCTCAATGGGGCGGACGATGCAGGCGCTGCGGATATGCCAGAAAAAGATCGAACAGCATGGCGTGACGCGAATGCGATTTGTCGCGACTGAGGCCTGTCGGCGGGCGCGCAATTCCAAGGAATTCATGCGGCAGGTGCGGCGGGAAACCGGGCTGATTGTCGAAATCATTGCGGCCGAGGAAGAAGCCCGGCTGGCGGTGATTTCTTGTGCGCCGTTGGTGAATCGTTCTACCGAGCAGTTGCTAGTGGTCGATATTGGCGGCGGCTCGACTGAACTGGTCTGGATTGATCTGTCAGGTGTAGCACCTGAAGATCGACCGCATTCGATCATGCGGCTGCATCGTGGCTTTGAGGTTGAACCTGCGGGGGCGCGGGTGGTGGATTGGATCTCGGTTCCACTAGGCGTGGCCACGCTGAAAGATCAGTTTCAGGATGTCGAGGATGATGCGGCACGCTTTGCGCTGATGAGTTGGTTTTTTGAGGAAAACCTCGCCTCGTTCAGCCCCTATGCCTCGGCCCAAAAGCGTGAGGGGTTTCAGATTATTGGCACTTCGGGCACGGTGACAACGGTGGCCGCCAGCTACCTGGGCTTGCGCCGCTACGATCGCACCAAGGTCGATGGATTGCAGATGACCTCCGATCAGATCGATTCCGTCATCCGCGAATATCTGACGCTTGGGCCGGAAGGCCGGCGCACCGATCCGCGCATCGGGCGTGACCGTCATACACTGATCATGTCCGGCGCGGCTATCCTTCAGGCGCTGATGCGGATATGGCCAACCGACCGCCTTTCCGTTGCCGACCGTGGCCTGCGCGAAGGCCTATTATATGCACAGATGAGCGCCGATGGCGTTTTAGAGGACGGGCCGTTCGAATGACCGAGAAAACCACATCAGGCCGGGGCCAGCGCGAGTTGCGCGTGCGGGTCAAAACCGCCAAGGGCCGCAAGTTGTCGTCGACGCTTTGGCTAGAGCGGCAGTTGAATGACCCCTACGTCATCCGCGCCAAGAAAGAAGGGTTCCGGGGCCGGGCGGCTTATAAAATCTCGGAACTCGACGACAAGTATAATTTCCTCGTGCCGGGCGCGCGGGTTGTGGACCTTGGCTGTGCGCCGGGGGGGTGGTGTCAGGTTGCGGTAAAGCGGGTTAACGCTTTGGGTGATAACCCGAAAAAGCCGATTGGCACTGTGCTGGGCATCGACTTGCAGGAAATTGAGGGCATTGCAGGTGCGCAGATCCATCAGTTGGATTTCCTGTCGGATGAGGCGGACGCGCTGGTCAAGGGCTGGCTGGGCGGGCCTGCAGATGTGGTGATGTCGGATATGGCGGCCTCGGCTTCAGGGCATAAGGGCACCGACCACTTGCGCATTATTGCGCTGATTGAGGCGGCGCTGGCTTTCGCCTTTGACGTATTGGAAGAAGGCGGCACGTTCATCGCCAAGGTTTTGGCGGGCGGTGCGGAAAATGAGATGCAGGTGCAGTTGAAAAAGTCGTTCGACAAGGTGGCAAATGTGAAGCCGCCTGCGAGCAGGGCCGACAGTTCCGAAAAATTTGTGGTGGCGCAGGGGTTCCGAGGCAAAGCAACGCTGACCGGATCGTTCGTGCCGCGTGACGAGGATGAAAATTGATCAGGCGAGATTGAGCGGGCTGCAGAAACAATCGCGCCCCCAAGCAAAACAAAAGGCGCCCGACTCGGCGCCTTTTTGCTTAAAGTTTGAACGGTACCAAGCCTAAACCCGCCTCAGCCGCCCCAAGTGCGGACCGGACCGCAATCCATATGCACGAAGTTCGAGCCGTAATAGTGGCCGACGCCACCCGCCGAACAAGCCTCAGCCGCTTTCGCCATTTGGCTGACAGAACGCGACTTCAACCGCAGGTCAGCCGCCATGCCTTTCATATGCAGCGAGTGCTTGGCTACCCCACCAGAGCGCGAGCGCAGCATGGCGTTGGTGGTTGGGCTGCGATAGCCGGACAGCAACATATAGGGCTCACGCACATCCAACAGACGGTGCGCCGCTGCAATGATGTCATAGTTGCGCGGATCCATCTTTGCCACATCATCGGAGCGCCAGTCGCGCATGAAGTGGTTGATTTCCTTTGTGACTTCCGGGATATATTCGCCTTCGACCCAATAGATCGTGTCAATGCTTTCCCCGGTACGACCCGAATACATCCGGATCCGTCGAATATCGCCTGCGCCCTTAAGGAGGCCGAAAGCATTGGAGTAGGTCGGCGCTGCAATCACGGCAGTTGCCGCAAAAACGCCCAGCAGCCCACGCCGCGAGATCACGTTTGATGTCATATTCGCCATTCTTTGCGCCTGTCCGATCGCTGGTCTTTGACCGCCTGAAGTTGCGGTTCTGTTCGTCACTTCATCCCCAAGTGCTGGGCACCTTATGGCACAGCTTGCGGTGAAGCCAAAGAGCAGATTGGCCGCTGCGACTCAGTCTGCCAGCAATAGGCAAAAAATTGCTGAAAATGAGGGAACCAAGTGGGGATTTCCGTATCTGCCATATTCGTGGCGAATATGCGACAATCGTGGGGTTAGTCGCGACCCCTGCGCAGGCAGATACGTTAACACGAGTTTACAGTTTCATCGATTTCACCCAAGCTTTTCAAAGTAAACCACTATCAGATGCGACAGGGCTTTGCCCGACCAATGGGAATCATCGTGCACATCAGTTTTTCCGCGCGCGCCTGCGGAGTTATCCGGCGCCTGACCGCTACCACTGCATTGACCGTGGCTTTAGCCTGGACCGCGCCGGTTCTGGCGCAAAGTGATGCGTTCACACGCTCTTTGGCCGAAGACTCGGCTGCAGATGAGGCCGCCGCAGCATTCTACCGCAGCCATGGCTATCAACCTTTGTGGACCGGCCCGGATGATCAGGCGCGGCGTCATGCGTTGATCATGGCTCTTTCCACGGCGCAGGTGCAGGGTCTGCCGCTAAACCGCTACGATCCGGCTGATTTGATCGCGCTGGCGAAAGCAGCGGTGACGGAAGGTGACCGAGGCCGCCTGGAAGTGGCGATGACCACTGCTTTCCTCTCTTACGCGCGCGATGTCAGTTCGGGGGCTTTGACGCCGAAAAAGATTGATCCGACGATTGTGCGGGAAATCACCCGGCCCGATCCGGCTGTTCTGCTCGCAGGCATGGCGGCCACGCCTGCGCCTGACGCCTATCTCAGTGCTTTGCTGCCCAAAGCCCCGGAATATGCCCGGCTGGTGAAAGAAAAACTGCGGCTTGAGCGGGAAGCACCCTCGTTGATCGGGATTTCGGCGGCAAAGCTGTCGCCTGGCGACAGCAGCGACGCGGTGGTGGATCTGCGGGATCGGTTGATCGAACTCGGCTACATGAGGCGCTCGGCCACCGCGATTTACGATAGTCAGATGCAGCGTGCTGTGCAGCGCTATCAGTTGGATCAAGGCCTTGCCGCCGATGGCGTCGCGGGGGAATCCACTGTTGAAGCGCTGAACACTACAACAGCGGAGCGGTTGCAATCGGTGACCGTCGCGTTGGAGCGGATGCGTTGGATGGCGCATACCGATCTGGGCCAGCGGCATATCTGGGTCAATCAGGCGGATTTTACCGCAGAGATCGTCGATGACGGTCGGGTGACGTTTGAGACGCGGGTGGTGGTGGGAAAAAGTTCCCAAGACATGCGCAGCCCGGAATTTTCCGATCAGATGGAATATATGGTGATCAATCCCAGTTGGGGGGTGCCGCGCTCGATCATCGTCAAGGAATATCTGCCGATGTTGCAACGCAATCCCAATGCGGTGGGGCATTTGCAGGTCATTGATGGCCGGGGCCGGGTGGTGCCGCGCGGGGCGGTGAATTTCGCCGCCTATTCGGCATCAAGCTTTCCGTTCGGGCTGCGCCAGCCGCCCTCGGACGGCAATGCCTTGGGCAAGGTGAAGTTCATGTTCCCCAACCCCTACAACATCTATCTGCATGACACGCCAGCGAAAGCGCTGTTTGCAAATGAGGTGCGTGCCTTCAGCCATGGCTGCATCCGCTTGGGCGACCCGTTTGATTTCGCCTATACCCTGCTTGCCAAGCAGACCAGTGACCCAAAGGGGGTGTTCCAAGAGCATCTGGACGGCAAGGGCGAAAGCTCGGTCTCCCTGGATGTCCCGGTGCCTGTGCATTTGGTCTATTACACTGCTTGGCCGACCAAGACCGGAATGGCCTATCGCCGTGATGTTTATGGCCGCGATAACAAGCTATTTGAGGCGTTGACCGAGGCAGGGGTTACGCTGCCAGAGGTGCAGGGCTGAATACCCGCTGGGAAAGCCGATTGAAACAATATGATTCCCCTGCGGGGAAAATCCATCTAGCTGGTGTGAAAATTCTGGTTCAAGCTACCAGCCATCCGCGCTAAACCTTCTGCAAACCGCCGGAGGATACCATGGCCCATTCGATCCGCGACATTGCGCAGGCCTTGGGGGCCGAAGCGGAGGGCGATCTTGACCTGACCGTTTTACGGGCGTCAGAACCAGCGAGCGCCGGCCCTCGGGATTTGGCGCTGGCGATGGATCCTCGTTACGGTGACGGCATAGCCCGCGGGCAGGCACAAGCCGCGATCCTGTGGCCGGGAGCGGATTGGCGGGCTTTGGGGCTGAAAGCGGCGATTTTCGCGCCGCGGGGACGGTTGGCGATGGCGGGGCTGTCGGTAATGCTCGACCCCGGCCCAGCCATTGCGGAGGGTGTGCATCCGATGGCGCTGGTGGATGCTTCGGCGCAGATCAGCGCAGGGGCGGCGATTGGGCCATTTGTGGTGATCGGCGCGGATGTTGTGATCGGCGCGCGCGCTCGGATTGCCAGCCATGTTTCGATTGCCGAAGGCGCTGTGATTGGCGACGACGCGCTGATCTTGCAGGGGGCAAGGATTGGTGCGCGAGTGAAGATCGGACATCGATTCATCTGCCAGCCCGGCGCGGTGATCGGTGCGGATGGGTTTTCCTTTGTAACGCCTGAGAAATCCGGAGTTGAGGAAATCCGTGCAACCTTAGGAAAACGTGAAGAAATTCGCGCGCAAAGCTGGACCCGGATTCATTCGCTCGGCGCTGTCACCTTGGGCGATGATGTCGAACTCGGTGCCAATGTCGCGATTGATCGCGGCACCATTCGCGACACCACCATCGGCTCGGGCTCCAAACTAGATAACCTCGTGCATATCGGCCATAACGTGCAGGTCGGGCGGGATTGTCTATTGTGCGGGCAGGTCGGCATCGCGGGCTCGGCCAAGATCGGCGACCGGGTGGTTCTGGGCGGGCAATGCGGCGTCAACGACAATATCTTCGTCGGCGACGATGTGATCGCGGGCGGGGCCACCAAAATCTTCACCAACGCGCCTGCCGGCCGGGTGCTTTTGGGCTATCCTGCGGTCAAGATGGAAACCCATGTCGAGATGCAAAAGGCGCTGCGCCGCCTGCCTCGGCTGAGCGCAAAAGTCGCGGAATTGGAGAAGGCCATATCTCTGTTACCTGATTTTGATTAAACACGGCAAACGGACAGGTTAGGAAACCCGATGAACATGCAAAGCCAAGTGATCAGCGTGCAGGACCAGGTGATCGCGATTATTGCCGAGCAGGCGGTGTTGGATGTGGCCGATGTAACGCCTGAGCAATCGCTGGACAGTCTGGGCATCGATAGTCTTGGTCTGGTCGAGACGATCTTTGCGATTGAAGAAGCCTTCGACATTTCCGTGCCGTTCAACGCCAATGAGCCTTCGAAAAGCGGCTTCGATCTGACCTCGGTGGCCTCGATTGTCGCGGCGGTTGAAGGCCTGATCTCCCAGAAAGCCGCATGAGGCGGGTTGTCATCACCGGGGCAGGCACGGTCAATGCCCTAGCGCGCGGTGTGGCAGGTACCTATGCGGCGTTTGCCGAAGGGCGTTGTGGCATTGGTGCACTGGACATTCGCGACAAGGAGCGGCTGAGCATCCAGATCGGCGGGCAGGTACGCGACTGGGATGCAGAGGCGCTGTTCAGCCGCCAGCAAATCGCGCTTTATGATCGCTTCACTCAATTTACGCTGGTCGCTGCAGAGCAGGCGATTGCGCAGTCTGGGCTGGTTTTTGAGGCTGATCTTGGCGACTGCTCTGGCGTTGTGCTGGGCACGGCGGCTGGCGGCGTCAACACCTGGGATGACAGTTACCGCGCCGTCTATGCCCAGGAGAAGAACCGGGTGCATCCCTTCGTGGTGCCAAAGCTGATGAACAGCGCCGGGGCCAGTCATGTGGCAATGCAGTTTGGGCTGCGCGGCCCGAGTTTTAGCGTCTCAACCGCCTGTGCAAGTTCCAATCACGCGATGGGTCTGGCGTTTCAGGCGATCCGGGGCGGTGGCGCTAAGGTTATGGTCACCGGTGGCTCGGAATCCATGCTGTGCTTTGGTGGTATCAAGGCGTGGGAGGGGCTGCGGGTGATGTCACAAACCGCGTGCCGTCCGTTTAGCCTCAATCGCAGCGGCATGGTGCAGGGCGAGGGGGCTGCGATCTTTGTATTTGAAGATTATGAGCATGCCAGGGCGCGGGGTGCCGAGATTTTGGCCGAAGTGATCGGTTTTGCGATGACCTCGGATGCCTCCGACATCGTGATGCCGTCGCAGGAAGGTGCCGCGCGGGCGATCCGGCTCGCGTTGCGCGATGCCATGGTGGCCCCCGATGCGGTGGGCTATATCAACGCGCATGGCACCGGCACGGCGGCGAATGACAAGACCGAATGTGCGGCGATTGCGCAAGTTTTTGGCGCGGCAGCGGACAGCGTGATGCTGTCCTCGACCAAATCCATGCACGGCCATCTGATCGGTGGCACGGGGGCGGTGGAGTTGCTGGCCTGCCTGATGGCGTTACAGCAGGGTGTGATCGCGCCGACGATTGGCTATGAGTTGGCAGACCCGGAATGCCCGCTCGACGTGGTGCCCAATCAGGCCCGCGAGGTGCCTGTCGATGTGGTGATGTCGAATGCGTTTGCCTTTGGCGGCTTGAACGCGGTGCTGGTGTTGCGCAAAACTGGGTAGACTGGGATGAACGGTGCTATAAGCCCATGAAAAAGCCCGCCCAAACCGGGGCGGGCTTTTCCCTATTCTGCGACAGGCGTTATTTCTTCGGCATCGTTGCGGCGACGGCCTCATAGCCTGCCGTGAAGCCTTTCAGCTCAACCGCCAGTTCAACCTTTTGATCCGGTGCCGCAGCCGGAACGATGGTGATGGTGGCCTTGGTGCCTTTTTTAAACTGCGCAACTTCCTCGGTGGTGAAGCCGACGCGCGCCACGCAACCCAGTTGGGCGCAGAAGGTGAACGGGTAGATCTTTGCCTTGCTGCCGTCGACCGACACTTGCAGGTTGGCGGTCAGCAAAGTTTCCAGCGGTGCGATGATCGTGGCACCCGCAGCGGCTTTGCCACCGGCTGGCAGCGCAAACATGCTGATTTCAGCAACATTGGTGCCTTCGCCGTCTTTCAGCAACTGATAAAGCTCGCAAGGGTCCGAGCCGTCTGTCATCTTGGTGCAGCGCTGCGACCAGGCATCGAAGGTGGCGAGTTGGTAAATCTGGCCCTCTGCGGCAGCTTCTTGCGTCAGCGGTGCGGGCGGTGTGTTGGGGTCGACGCCCATATTCAGATCTTCCACGGCTGGAGCGGCGGTGTCGACCGTTGCAGTCGGGGCCGGAGTGGCCTCTTGTGCTAGGGCGGGGAACGTCGCGGCAGCCAAGGCCAGACCGAGCGAAAAGGCGAGGGAACGGTGCAGAGTCGTCATCGACATCACTGTCTCTTTCTTGATTGTTTGGCAGGCCAATACCATGGCAAAGCCGGGAAGTCAGCGGGAAAAAACATCACGTCTTCGCGCGTGTGGGCGAAAAATGGCTGCCGCGATCACGGTTGAAACGATGCTTCTAACCGGGTGTTACAAAAGGAAAAAGGGCCGGACAGCCGACCCTTTTTCAACTTTTTTTATTCTCCCTGTCGGACTGGCCGACTTGTGAGGCAGACGCTACGGCGCTTTGAAATCCGCGTCAACTGGAATTGTGACGGATTGTGACAACTGCGCGCTGGAAAAAAGCCGCGCTGTTTGATCAGCGCGGCAGTCCGACAGGGAGGAAGTCACCACAACGAACACCGGAGCGTGTTCGGGGCAAGATCAAGACTGGCAGAGTTAAGTTAACAATGTATTTTGACCGCGAACGGTTGCCGTGAGGCAGCTTTGGATCGTGCAAAAGGTGGCAGCATGGGCGAGACGATTTTTGTAGGTGGCGGCGGTGAAGCATATGGTCTTCCGCAGAACCTGCTGCTGAAATACGGTAATCGTCACGGTTTGATTGCCGGGGCAACCGGCACCGGCAAAACCGTGACCCTGCAAGTGCTGGCCGAGGGTTTCTCGGCGGAAGGCGTGCCGGTGTTCATGGCCGATGTGAAGGGCGATCTTTCGGGCCTCGGTGCCGCAGGCTCCACCAGCCAAAAGCTGCATGACACATTTATGAAGCGTGCCGCGACCATCGGGCTTGATCTGCAATACCGCACCTTTCCGGTGACATTCTGGGATATGTTCGGCGAAAAAGGCCACCCGATCCGCGCCACTGTCGCAGAAATGGGGCCGCTGTTGCTGTCGCGCCTGCTGGAGTTGACCGAGCCGCAAGAGGGCGTGTTGAATGTCGCTTTCCGGCTGGCCGATGAAGAAAAACTGCCGTTGCTCGATCTGAAAGACCTGCAAGCCTTGCTGGCATTTGTGGCCGAACATGCCACCGAGATCTCTGGCCGCTTCGGTCTGGTCTCACCCACTTCAGTCGGCGCGATCCAGCGGCGTTTGCTGGTGCTGGAAAACCAGGGGGCTGCCGAGATGTTTGGCGAACCCGCGCTGGATCTGGCGGATTTGATGCGTTGCGATGTCAATGGCGCGGGGATGATCAACATTCTGGCAGCGGAAAAGTTGATGAATTCTCCCCGGCTGTATGCGACCTTCCTGCTGTGGTTGCTGTCGGAACTGTTTGAAAACCTGCCCGAAGTCGGCGACCCCGACAAACCCAAGCTGGTGTTTTTCTTCGACGAGGCGCATCTGTTGTTCACCGATGCGCCGAAAGCCTTGGTGGCCAAGGTCGAGCAAGTGGCGCGGCTGATCCGATCAAAAGGCGTGGGGGTGTATTTCATCACCCAGAACCCCGCCGACGTGCCTGAGATGATTCTCGGACAGTTGGGCAACCGCGTGCAGCACGCTTTGCGCGCCTTTACCGCCAAGGATCAGAAAGACCTGAAACTGGCGTCTGAGACCTATCGTCCCAATCCGCGTTTCGCCATCGAAGACGCGATCCGGGATGTCGGCACTGGCGAGGCTGTGACTTCGTTTCTGGAAGCCAAAGGTATTCCGGGCGTGGCCGAACGCACGCTGATCCGCCCGCCGTCGTCGCAGCTTGGGCCGATTGACGGGGCCTTGCGCGCGCAACTGATCGCGGCCTCGCCGATGGGGGCTAAATATAACGCTGTGGTTGACCGAGACAGCGCCTATGAACGCCTGCGCGCTAGGGCCGACCATGCAGCACAAGAAGCCAATGCGGCAGAGTCGCAGAGCCAAGCGGACACGGATCAAGCCGAATCCGAATTCCGCAACGCTCGCCGCTACGATGGCGGCAGCGCCGGGCGGACCACGTCCGCCGCACCCAAGAAGGCAAATTCCAGCCGATCAGATTCGATCGGTGAGACTTTTGCAAAAAGCTTCGCTAGAAGCCTGGGTTCCAAAACTGGGCAAGCGGTGATCCGTGGCGTGCTAGGGTCGCTTTTCCGCAGCCGCTGACACATTCGCGTCGCGGCTTTGCCTCATTTACCCGGCAGGTTCTACTGGTCTGCTTTGAATTGGGGAGGCCGCAATGGCTTTGACGGCTGCTGAGCAATATTTGCTGGAACTGATCAACCGGGCGCGACTCGATCCGGCAGGTGAGGCGGCGCGCTATGGCATTGATCTCAACGCGGGGCTTGCCGCAGGAACCATTTCGACTGCCTCCAAACAGGTGCTTGCCCCCAACGCCATGCTGGAAAACGCAGCGATTGGTCATTCGCAATGGATGCTGGCAGCGGATGTGTTCTCGCACACTGGCAGAGGTGGCTCGCAACCTTGGGATCGCGCGGCGCAGGCGGGCTATAGCTGGTCCGGTGTCGCCGAGAACATCTCGTGGCGCGGTTCTACCGGAACGCTGGATCTGAACACCGCAATCGCAGCGCATCATCAGAGCCTGTTTCTCAGTGCCGGCCATCGGGTCAACAGCATGAATAACGCCTACCAAGAGGTTGGGCTGGCGCAAGAAGCTGGTTTATTCAACTCTGGTGGTCGGAATTACAATGCCTCGATGCTGACCGAGAAATTTGCCAAGCCTTCGGTTTACAAGGCATTTCTGACGGGTGTGATTTACAATGATACCGACAAAAATAGCTTCTATTCTATCGGAGAAGGCATTGGTGGCGCCGCCATCGTAACCCAAGGCACATCCGCAGTAAGCGCAGCGGCCGGGGGCTATGCTATTTCGCTGAAACTTGGCATGGCGATCACTGTTACCGGGCAAGTCGGGGTTACAGAGTACAGTTTCAACATGAGTATGACCAACACCAATGTGAAGGTCGATATCGTCAACCAGAACCTTCTGCAAACCTCGGGGAGTGTTGCGCTGAAGATTGGCCTCAACAACGTGACGTTGCTGGGCAACACCAGTTTGAACGCCACTGGCAATGAGCAGGCGAACCTGATGACAGGGAACGCTGGTTCGAACCGGATGAACGGTGCTGCGGGACATGATGTGGTGACCGGCATGGATGGCAATGACACACTGTTTGGCAGCCGTGGCAACGATACAATCTCGGGCGGGAATGGTGCCGATCAGATTGAGGGCGGCAATGACAGTGATCTGATGTCGGGTAATGCGGGTGCGGATGCATTCGTGTTTGCCAACAACTTTGGCCGCGACAGCGTGACCGACTTCTCACTTGCTGCAGGTGATCGCCTGATGGTGGATAATCTTGTCTGGGGCGATTACGCCTTGACGGGGCAACAAGTGATTAACCAATACGCTCACGTCGTTGCAGGCAATGTCGTTTTTGAATTCAGTCCGAACGAGGCGATCACTTTGATCGGCGTGACCTCGACTGTCAACCTTGCCGCAGGAATTCTGGTTTCATGATACCATTGTTAGCCAACTGAGCCAGCTAATAACACCTGCCGCAGTTTAACTTTGGTGATGCGGTTTTCGCGGCGTTGCACTACCTCAATCCGGAAGCCGTGGAAGTGGAACACCTGCCCCTCAGCCGGGATCATTTGCGCTTCGTGGATCACAAGCCCGGCGATGGTGTTGGCCTCGGCATCGGGGAGTTGCCAATCGGTCGCGCGGTTCAGATCGCGGATCGTCATGGCGCCGTCGATCAGATAGTCACCATTGCCATCACGTTTCAGGCCGGAATCTCGGACAACAACATCGAATTCATCAGTGATATCACCGACGATTTCTTCCAGAATATCTTCAAGCGTGATCAACCCCTGCAACCCGCCATACTCATCCACAACCAAAGCGAAATGCGTGCGACGTTTGAGAAATTCGCGCATCTGATCGTCGAGGCTGGTGGTGTTGGGGATGAAGTAGGGCTTCTTGGCGAGCGTGAGGATATCCAGCGTATCAAGCCCCGCAGTCATTGCCGTATCGCCGCGCAGCAAACGGTCCAACTCGCGCAAGAGATCCTTGGTATGCACCACGCCAAGAATATTCTCGGTCTCATCGCGGTAAACCGGCAGGCGGGAATGCGGCGAGGCCAGCATTTGGCTGACAATATCACCGGGTGGATCATCGGCGTTGATCATTTCGATCTGGCGGCGGTGGCGCATGATTTCTTCGACCGTGCGGTTGGAAAGATCCAACGCCCCCAACAGACGGTCGCGGTCTTCCTTTTGCATAGCCCCGCCAGAATGACCCAAAGCAATGGCGCCTGCGATGTCATCTCGCAAAGCGTCATGTTGTTCGGCCAGATCGAAGGTCAGCCCAAATCCACGCAGGGCGGCTTGTTTCAGGAATTGCATCAGCGCGGCGAGGGGGGCGAAAATTCCGGCTGCGATCAGGCTGAACAGGCCAAGATGGGCGAGCATGGCCTCGGGTATCGCGGTGCCGATGGCAGCGGGGATGATGCGGCCCAACAATGCCAATGCGATGCCTGCAGCGAAGGTCAGCCAAGCGAAATCGAACCCCGTCCAGTCACGGGCTTGCCATAACAGGCCCGAAAGGGCGGCTAGCGCGGTTAGGCTGTGGGCAAGACGCAACGCCATCAGCCCCATTTCGCCGCGCGCGATCAGCTTGGCCGAGGCTGCTGTATGGATCGAGGCGCGACCATGCGGCAGGTTCTGCACGGCGGCAATTATAGCGGCCAGCAGGGACGCGATCGAAAGCGTGGCGAGGATCAGCACATATATCCAGAGGTGTTGCATCATATCTTGGTGTTGTCCGGAGTCGCCAAAGGGTGATGCGTCAGTACCAAACGGCGCAGGTCTTCGTCGAGAACATGGGTGTAAATCTCGGTGGTGGCGACATCCGCGTGCCCCAAAAGCGCTTGGATCACCATCAGATCGGCACCGCCCGCCAGAAGATGGGTCGCAAAGGCATGGCGCAGGGTGTGGGGGGTGACTGTACTGGGATCAACGCCACCCTGCACCGCGATATCCTTGATCAGCAAATAGAAATGCTGGCGGGTCAGGTGGCCGTCCACGCCGGGGCCGGGAAACAGCTGCTTGGAGGCAGGCTTGCCCAGCTTGCGCCCAGCATCTTCCTGCGCATCCCGCTCCGCCAGCCATTCCTGCACCGCCATGCGGGCAGGGGGCGACAGCGGCACCATGCGTTCCTTGTCGCCCTTGCCTTTGACCAGAATCATTTTCGGATTGCCACGCACCGCCGCGACTGGCAGGCCAACCAGTTCCGACACCCGCATGCCCGTTGCATAGAGCAGTTCGACCAAAGCGCAGTTGCGCAAGCGTTCCGGTTCAGACCGACCTTTGCGGCGGGCGGCATCCAGCAGACGCTCTACCTCGGGCAAAGACAGCGTTCCGGGCAAGCGCTGGCTGGCACCGGGGCCCTTGATGCGCAGAGCGGGGTTATCCTCTCGCCAGCCTTCCTCATGCGCAAAGCGGTATAGCTGGCGAATCGCCGACAGCCTGCGCGCGCGGGTGGCTTTCGACAGGCCCTGCGCGTCACAAAACACCAGATAGGCCTCGACATGATCGCGGATCGCTGTGGCAAAGCTGCTGCCCTGGCTGGAAAGCCAGTCTGCAAAATCCTTCAGATCGCGCCCATACGCCAGTTGGGTGTTTTTCGCAGCGCCAAGATCGGCGGCCTGTGCCGCCAGAAAACTTGAGATCCAACTGTCAGATTGCGCAGGCGCTGCCATCTATCCGCGCCGTTCCAACAGCATCAACTGCAAGGCGGTGCGCCGGGCAATATCTTCCAGCCCAAGCTTGCGCAGCACCGAGAGGCCCTCGGTCACCTTCACCAACTCACCGCGCAGGCCGGATTCGATGCGGATCATGGCTTGCAACATCGCCTCTCCCACGCGTTTTTGCACGATCAACTCGGCAATATCTGCGGGCAGTTGCGGATCGGTAAAAGCGGGGGCAATGGCGCGGGCCATGCTGTCTGGGGCGATAAGGCCCTTGACCGAACCGGCGGCGAGGCCCGCCAGAAACACGCTGCGCGCATCGGTTCCGGCGTCGGGGGACTTGGCGAGGCGCTCATATTCCGGCGAAAGCAGACCCAACTCATAGCTGATCCGCGCCGCATCGCCTGTCAGATGCAGCGTCGCGAGCGGCCCCGCGAACAGGGTGGCGAAGGGCACTTCGACTTCGACATCGCGCATTCGGGCATAGGCCAGCGGCAGGCGTTGTTCCACCGCAGCCACATCGCGCTTGGTCAACGCCGCGTCAAAACGTTGGAACGCATCGGCGCGGTCCCATACGCCGCCCGAAGCCGCTGGCGCGCGGTCGGTGTAAAGGCCCAACAGCACGTTTGGCGTGATCGCCCCTGCAGACGACAACCGCTCGGCGGCCTCGATTTGCGATTTCCATCCGGCATGGTCAGAGAGATCCGCTTGGGCAAAGGCCGGGGGCAGCGTGGCGGTGGGCAAAGGCTCCCCAAGCGCGTCATAGATGCGCCAGACGAGAGGCGTGATCGGCTTCGGTGCCTGGGGCATCGGCTCGCCGTCAAACTGCTCGGGGTCGAGAAAGCGTGACAGCAGCGCGTCATCCTCGGCGCTGATATTGCCCAAAGCCTGTGCGGTGCGCAGGGTCAAAGCCGCTGCGCTCCAATCCCCGGCGCGGGCGAGGCAGAACACCCGCGTCGTCAGCGTGGGCGCAAGGCCAGGGGCGGATTTCAACACCTCGCAGGCATTGTCTTCTTCCCCCGTCAGCAAGGCCACGTCAAAACTGCGGCGGAACAATTCGGGCGAACTGGCCGCCCCCGCCGCCGTGATCAGCGCCTGCGCCTGATCCAAAGCCCCAATTGTCAACAGCTTGTCCACGCGCGCGATCAGCAAATCACCCGAGCCTGCCGAGTCCGCAGGCGCATTGGCCTCAGCCAGCAAAAGCGTCATCAGCAACGACTGTAGCGCAGGCACATCGCCCTGTCCGGCCTCGGCGATACCCGCGGCAATTTCGGCGGTGTGGCCGATGCCCCACAGATCATGCGGAAACCCCGTCACCTGCGGCGGCAGTAACCCGACTGCATCCAGCGAGGTGCCGCCCAGAACGGTGGTCGCCACCTGATCGGGCAGGGCATCGGATGTGATTTTCGGCTCATCCGCGACCGGTGGCAGATTGGCCTGCGTGCCATTTTTCACCGCGGCACTGACCGTCTCTGCCGGGGCACGCGGCGCGACGCTGCCTTTCGGCATCGGCGTTTTCACCGATTGCGACAGCCAGTCGATAGCTGAGAGCGGCTTTTTCTCGGCAACGGCGGCTGTTGGCAGGGCAAGTGCCAAAGCCACGCAGAGGCCGAGGTGGTTAATCGACATTCAGGGTCACCGGCAGCTTTACCTCGGACGCGGTCGGAGAAAGATCCGCGAGATAAGCGTAACCCGTAAGCCCAATGAAGCCAAGCACCGCCAAAACCACCAAAACCTTGATCAGACGCCCCATGCCCGCTTCGCCTTTACTGCTGCCGCAGGTTTACCCTGCGCGATTGTTGTTTCTGTGCCACTGTCGGCTCAACACGCCTCGCAGCCTCGTGCAGATTATATATGGCATTTGCGCCAAGTTCACGCCATTCAGGCAAGAAAGATTTGCCTTGGGCGGCGATGCGCCATCTGTGCGTCGGAAGTCAAGGCAGACAGGGAAAAACATCGTGTTGCTGAAGAAAACCGTGGTGATGGTCGGGATGATGGGGGCGGGTAAAACCGCCGTCGGCACCGCATTGGCGCGGCTGCTTGGCGTGCCATTCGTTGATTCGGACGAGGAAATTGTGCGCGCGGCGGATCGCTCAATCGCCGAGATATTCGCCCGCGACGGCGAGGCGTTCTTTCGGGCGCGCGAGACAGAAGTGATCGCGCGCCTGTTGCGCGGCGCACCCTGCATCCTGTCGACCGGAGGTGGGGCGTATCTGTCGCAAGCCAACCGCGCGCTGATCCATGAGGCCGGGGTCTCGGTCTGGTTGCGCGCCGATCTTGAACTGCTCTGGCAGCGTGTGCGCCACAAAACCACGCGGCCCTTGCTGCGCACCTCAAATCCGCGCGAAACCCTGCGCGGGCTTTACGAGGCCCGGCTTCCCTTCTACCAGATGGCTGATCTGCTGGTCGATTCCTCTGCGGAGTTGTCGGTTGAGGATATGGCCCAGCGGGTGGTCGAAGCGTTGACGACCCGCGCGGACGTGCTGGAAAGGATCTAAGATGAGCCTGAATGTGGTCAATGTCGATCTTGGACCGCGCAGCTACGAGGTGCGTATCGGCCAAGGCCTGATCGCGCAGGCAGGCCGCCAGATTGCGCCTTTGCTGCATCGTCGCAAAGTCGCGGTGATCACCGATGACACCGTTGCGGCTTGCCATCTGATGGATCTGGCGAAGGCCTTTGAGACCGAGGGCATCGCGATGACCGCTCTGACCATTCCACCGGGTGAGGGTTCCAAGGGCTGGGAGCAATTCGCGCGGTGTGTCGAATGGCTGCTGGAGCAGAAGATCGAGCGCCGCGATGTCGTTGTAGCCTTTGGTGGTGGCGTAGTGGGCGATCTGGTCGGCTTTGCCGCGGCCGTGCTGCGGCGCGGGGTGCGGTTTGTGCAGATCCCCACGACCTTGCTTGCGCAGGTCGACAGTTCCGTAGGTGGCAAAACCGGGATCAACACGCCGCAGGGCAAGAACCTTGTCGGCGCGTTCCACCAGCCGAGTTTGGTGCTGGCCGATATAGACGTTTTAGGCACCCTCGCGCCCCGCGATTTTCTTGCGGGCTATGGCGAGGTGGTGAAATATGGCCTGCTCGGCGATGCGCGGTTTTACGATTGGCTGGAAACGAACGCGCCTGCGATGGCGCAGGGCGATATCGGCTTCCGGCAATATGCGGTGACCCGCTCGGTTGAGATGAAAGCAGGCATCGTCAGCCGTGATGAGACCGAAGAAGGTGAACGCGCCTTACTTAATCTCGGCCACACCTTCTGCCATGCACTTGAAAAGGCGACCGGATTTTCAGATCGCCTACTGCATGGTGAGGGTGTTGCCATCGGCTGTGCCCTCGCTTTCGAACTCAGCCAACGGCTTGATCTCTGTTCACAAGAAGCCCCCAGCCGTGTGCGCGCGCATCTGAAAGCCATGGGGATGAAGACGGATCTATCCGACATCAATGGTGATCTGCCGGGGGCCGAGGCGCTGCTGGCGCTGATGGGGCAGGACAAAAAGGTGATCGACGGCAAGCTGCGCTTCATCCTTGCGCGCGGTATTGGTGATGCCTTCGTAGCCGAAGATGTGCCGCCTGATCTGGTGCACGGCCTGCTGGCCGATGCCCTCGCGGCACGGCGATAAGGCGCGCGCGCTACGCTGAATAAACGTAACCGTCCGGTCTCGCTGCCCTGCCGCACAGAGAGTGGGTCGGATAGTGTACGCTTTGGATAGCGGACACTATGGGGTTTTAGGTGGTTCGGCGCACGAAACGGCTTTGGAC
>JBKJTI010000234.1:0-5002 GCA_046590425.1 Cypionkella sp.
TGGGCGATGCTGGTGACCTTGTTGATGCGGATGGCGGCCTTGAACATCAGAGATAAGACTTCAGACTTGTGAGGCCGGATAAAAGATAAAGGATTTACGCGGCGTGTGAGGGGGTCAGGGTATCCGGTAAGGTAAGAATTGTCATTTTAAATGACAACCCACTAGGCAATTCCCTTCGGGTCGCTCCGCTAATTGCCATGGGCCAGATGCGCTGCGCCCTCTTGGATCACCAGCTGGTGGCCGATCAGGGCCACATCTGCGCGGCGTGAAGCACCCGCAGGACCGTCACCACCGCCGGAGTTTCCGCATAGATCACGATGTAGTTCGGGCGCACGACCAGTTCCCGCGTCCCATTCACTCGGCCAGGGCGGCAGCGTTTGGGATGTGCCGGGAGCTGTTCAACCTTGCCTTGAATTTCATCCATCAGTGCAAGAGCTGCATCCGGGTTGTCGTCCGAGATGTAATCGACAATCGCCATCAGGTCCGCGACCGCCGAGGCTTTCCATTCGAGATCAGGCACGGCGTTTCCCGTCGATCAGGGCGCGAGCCTCGCGCATCACCTGGTCATGCGGCTTTGCGGGCTGTTGATCGGCCAACGCTTCCTGCACCTTGGCACGGAACCAAACGTCATACGCATCGGGGTCTGCCGTCAGTCCGGCTGGCAGACCACCTTCAGCAGCAACGCGGGTCAGAAGGATGCGCACGGCGTCGGACAGCGTAAGGCCAACACCGGCTAGCGCATCGGCGGCTTGTGCTTTCAGGTGATCATCCACACGGATGTGTAGCATTGATGTTTGAGCGGGCATGGTTCGTCCTCCATTGAGCCTCAATTATGTATCTCAATTGAGATTTCCACAAGGCGATTTACAATCGAGCGGCGCTGCAGCAAACGATAACGGCCGACCCCAAGAAAGGGATCGGCCGTTACGTGGATGGGTGACCGATATCACTCACGGGATTGCACGTGAACACGAGTCAGCAGACAACCGCAGGCTATGATGCTTAGCAATTACACCCATCACACGCCCAATATAGCATCTCTTCACGGAGATGTCAAGATGTGTTTGCCGATGGATTTGCCTGCGCATTATGCATATTTTGGCGGAAGGCGCAATCCCGTGTATTATACCATGTGTATATCTTTTTTGTATATGATTTGCGTATATATGATAAGTATATATATGCAGACACTGTGTCGTATGGTATTGTCGTATAGAAGTGACTTAGAGGGGTGTCAAAATGTCTGATGGAGAATCTACAAAGGCAGACGACATCGTGCTGAAGTGGGGGCGCGACGTGGCTGCCGCTGGGTTTGCCCAGGTGCCTAATTATTTGCTGCGCTTCAATCAGTTTACCTCTGAAGAGGATCGACTGTCAGCAACAGAACTTTTGTTGCTTGTCGAGCTGGCGGGAACTTGGTGGAAGAAGGATGATTTGCCCTTTCCTTCGATGAAGACGTTAGCTGTGCGATGCGGAACTTCGGAGCGGCAGGTTCTGAGGGCCATAAAGCGCTTGGAAGAGATACCCCTAGTCAAGCGCATAAGCCGCAAGAAGAAGGGCATTATCGCTTCCAACGCATATGACTTGTCGCCCCTAGTGGAGGTTCTGCAAGTGGTTGCTGAGAGTTACCCACCAGAACGGCGGCGCAAACTCCGTGATGAAGAGTCCTAGATGTGCCTACCGCTCTGAGTTCGTAGTTGTCCTACCGTTGCCACCAGCGTGTGCGTTTAGGTGGCGAAGACAAAAGAGCTGTAATCCGATCCTCCGACCGATCTAATCTGGCTCTGAGGTCATCAATGGTGGCTTGCATCTGATCTCGCTCCCGTTGCCGTTCCGCTTCGAGAATTTCTAAGCGAAACCCAAGGGTTGCGCTCTGTTCTTCATGGGGGTGCGTATCGTTCGATGATGGCTGTTGTGCACTGTTCGGATCGAACACCCTGTGTAACTCGGAAGGCTCTATCTCATAGCTGCCGTCATGCGACTTTTGGGCGCTTATTTTGCCTGATTTGATGGCTCTAAGGATCGTGGACTTTGCTTTGCCCGTCGTCTTTGCTGCTGTTCCAAGGGTGTATCGCATGGGGTTGCGTACCGCGTCATTGTGCCTGTTGCGCACCGTTCTACGGTGTTTCGCGGTTTAATGCGAGAAGTTCATAGGCTGCACGCGCTAGGTCGCGATCATTGCGCGGAATGGTTCGCCCACCGGCCTCAAATGTGCGCCCGGCTTTGTCTGCCCATACCGCACGTTCTGTATCGGCAAGGCTTTCCCACCAACTGCGCGCGTTATCGTCCTGCTTGGGCGTGTGCTCGATCATGGGAGGGGCATCTGGCTTGGTTTGATCCTTGCGCCTGGCCGTGCTGTGCCGCTCATTTTCGACAATCGTTTCTGTGGCCTCGTGCGGGTCTTTCCACTTCCAGTCGAAGCGGACGGCTGCGACTGTTCGGCCAGATTTGACTGTGGTCATCTTCACTCGGACGGTTCCGAAGTCATTGATTGCTTCTACGGCAGGGGAGAGGACACGTTTATCGAGCTGCGCCCATACGTCATAAGACCGCTTGTCGGCCACCCCGAGTAGGCCGCGCAGGTTCTCGACGCTCCACTGTCCATAGGGTTCCCGCTGTCGCTTTCGGTCCGCCAGCAGAGCATAGAGGCGGCGAGCGTGGGGGGGCAGGCGGTGCGCCGCTGTTGTCTCGATCTTCACGAAGTTGCCAGGACTGCGCAGGGCATGGATGCCAGCAGGAGGGATCAGGATTCGGGCCTTCGATCCGCCTTCGGTAATGTGCCATTCCGCCACCAGCACCGCGCCCCATTCGTCGCCCCTGTGCTGGCCTGACAGCTTTAGGCCTGTCATGCGGTCCAGGCACTCACGAAGCCACACATTGTCTTGCCGGGAATTTGGCCCGCGCAAACGTGCGGTTGGGATGTTCAGCCAGACTGCGTTTGGTACGTTGGCAGGGGTCCGCTCTTCATCCAGCACCGCTGAAATCTCCCACAAAGCCGAGAGCATGGCCGGGGTGAGCGGTGTTGTGGCGCGAAGGGTGAGGGCTGCGGATGATACGGCGATTTGTTCCATTAGTGGACATTACTATTTTCATTTGTCCATAGTCAACTTGTCCATAGTGCCCTCCGGCGTGTCCACTCATACCCTCCGGCGTGTCCACTTTTACCCTCCGGCGTGTCCACTTTTGGCCGACAGTGTCAGTGAGAGTGTCAGAGTCTGGAACAGACACTGACACTGACACTCTCACTGACGTGACACGAAGAAGAAAAGGAGCATCATGCAGAGGTCGTAACACGCATCATACTTCTTCCCGGCTGCCAAATGTGGGTCCTAGCAAAGAGATGAAGTGGCGCCAAAACCCAACTGTCCGGCCAAGCTGAACTGTCGGAGTTTGCTGAGAAGATCAGAGTTCCCAGTCGGTATCGCGCTCCCGCTTTTGTTCGGGCTTGGGCGTTGGTTGTGACCGTTCTTGTTCGACTTCGGGCTTCCTTTCGACCTGAGCAACCGGGGTGCGGATTTCCAAGTTGATCCTGCTGCGCATCACCGCATGCGTGGCGTTTTCCGGCCAGAGCTTATCCTGATCCAGCAGGGCGCTTTGATCGAGGCCGCGAAGCTGTGAGATGGTATTTTTCACGAAGGCTTCGGCACGGGCGCAGAACTCGCCGCATTTGGCGAAAACGGCGGTCAGGTGCATGCGGTCGATCAGGGCCGGGAAGAAGTCCTGACCCGCCTTGTAACCCTTCTTATCGTCATCTTGACCCAGACCAAAGCGACGGCCTGCCTCAACCACACGCGCGGCGTCCCGGCGTGTCCTGTCGATGTAGGGCCAAGGGTCACTGTCGCGGGATAGGGCCAGCGCCACGTTGGTTGGGCCTTTCATGAGGTATTCGCTCATAGGCGGCTCATACTGCTTGGGAGCGCGCTTGTGGGCCTGTATCTCCCTCTGGAGCAGCAAGAGGTCGCGCAGCTCGTCTATGGCCTCAGGAGCCATGCTTGAGGCGCTGTGCAGGGCACGGACTACCCCGGAAGCTTGGTCGTGTTCCTGGAGGGCCTCAGCGCGCGCCTTGTCCTTCACCAAGCCATAGGTTTCGGGGGTCAGGTGCTGGCGATCGGTGATGGTGCGGCGGGTGCCCCGTTCGATCTGTGAATCCAGATGTTCGCGCGACCAATCGGCCCAGGACGTTTGCAGCGCCGAATACTCGTTCCGCTCCCCCGTTGCGGCCTTCAGCTCGACCAAGGCCTTCTGGGTGGAGATCACAGGTTTGCCGCGGCTGGTGCGCACTGGCGAGATCATCAGATCCACCACAGCGCCGCCGGCCTCGTCCAGATCGAGGCGCGCGCCGAACACTGCCCCTTTCCCGGCCCAGCTTTCTGCCCAGGACTTTGCTTGATCGAACAGGGCACGGTTGCGGGGATTGTCGGGGTCATGCAGATCGCCCGCCGCCTTGACCCACTCTGGCGACACAACGCAAAGGGCCTGCATGCAGAGAGGCGCGCCTTTGCGTTCACCTGCCCCCAGCTCTGCCTTGTGAGCTTTGAAGGCGGCGAGATAGTCCCGGTCGCTTTCGGCAGCTTTGGACCATGCCAGAGCAGCACCGAGTTCGGCCCCTTCGCGAAGCCGGGCTTGGCTGGTCTCATCGGCGCGTTCTGCATGGAGGGTAGCACCGCGCAACTGGGCGATGCTGGTGATCTTGTTGATGCGAATGGCGGCCTTGAACATCAGAGATAAGACTTATGACTTGTGACATATGAGACCGGATAAAAGACAAAGGATTTACGCGGCAGGGTGCAGGGTCAAGATAGCCGGGAAGGGCAGAATTTTCATTTGAAATGACAACCCACTATGCAATTCCCTTCGGGCCGCTCCGCTAATTGCCATGGGCCAGAGGCGCTGCGCCCTCTTGGATCACCAACTGGTGGCCGATCAGGGCCACATCTGCGCGGCGTGAAGCACCCGCAGGACCGTCACCACCGTCGTTTCTGCATAGACCACGATGTAATTC
>JBKJTI010000333.1:0-16241 GCA_046590425.1 Cypionkella sp.
GCCGTTTGGGCCTTTAGGCATGAGAGTCTCCTATGCTTTGCACTAAGTATATAGGAACTGCGCTGGGCTGGCGATAGCCTGTCAACCCCGCCAAATTTCAAACTGAGACACTACCCGGTTTTGTTAACATGAGGCGGGCGGCTATGTCAGGAACCCGCGCGAATTTGATATTCACAGGCGCGCGGTGGTGTGGTATGGGTGACGGGCGGCGGTGGAGCAGTTGGTAGCTCGTGTGGCTCATAACCACAAGGTCGCGGGTTCAAGTCCCGCCCACGCAACCAGTTTTCTGAGTGTAGCGCATGCGGTAGCGCGCTTGACTTGGGATCAAGAGGTCGCAGGTTCGATCCCTGCCACTTAGACCAATCTACCCGGCACGGCGGGCAATATCCGTGCAACCTCTACCGGCCACAGGGATACTGTGGCAGCGTGATCGGGCGCTAAACGGCGAAGCAGCAGCGCCCTTGTGCGACTGTTGAACGGGCCGACCGATCAACCCGCTTTCTGGTTGATGCATTAGGACAGGGCGCGCATACTGTCCGTTCGCGACATGCGGAGTGCATCATCCAGAGCGCGGCTAGGCGGTCCGGACCCCCGAAGGCTCAGGTAAAGTTGGCGCAAGTCATCGCTGAGGGCCGCGCTCTACCCGTCCGCCAATGCTGCCCCGCGCTGCGGCTTGGTTCTGAGGCTTATAGTCGCGGTTAAAAGGGGCGGGGGTGATTGTCCCGCCCGACTTCTTTGCGCAATCCGCAAACAACTCGCCCTCGCTGTAACAGGCGGGGCGTCACCCGCGCTTCAACTGCACAACTTGCGCCGATTGCCCCGTGACATGCGCGGACCATTTATCCATCACAACGCGGCGGCGGTCCAGCAAATCCGATCTGGCATAGCTGCGCTCGGTCTTAGCCTTGATCTTGTGCGCAAGGGCTGTCTCCGCAGCATCCCACGGCTGTTCCGTTTCCTCGGCCCATGTCCTGAAGCTGCTGCGAAACCCATGCGGCCTGCCTGCCTCGCCCATGTCGGTCAGCGCGTTTGACAGCGCGGCATCCGTGACATGCGGCAACTTGCGGCCTTGGCCGGGGAAAACCCAATCACTTTGCGCAAACTCGCGGGCGGCTTCGATCATCCGCACGGCTTCGGCGGGAAGGGGCACGCGAAACGATTCTTCGCGCCCCTCAATCGCTTTCATCCGGTCGGCAGAGATTGTCCACACGCCGCCTTCGATCTCGCTGTAGCGCATACCCCGCACGCCTGTCGATCTAACGGCGGTCAAGATCATCATCCGCAGGCATTGGTGCGCCATGCCATCGCCAAGGCGTGCATACAGCGCCGGAACGTCCCGCCACGGCGTTGACTCGATATGCGCGGGCTTGTGCCGCACTTCGCCCAGCATGTGCCGTGCCGCTTCCACCGTGAACGGGTCGCACTGCATCCCCATCAGCTTGGCCTTGCGGAAAATAATGCCGATGCGCTGTATCGCTTTTTCAGCCGTCGGGTTCTTGGTTTTCCAGATCGGCTTTAGCGCCCGGTGCAAATCCGTTTGGTGGATCTGCGAAAGCCGCATGGTGCCGATCTTTGGGATGATGTGGACGGCAAGCGGGCTGAACCATCGCCCCCGGTCGCCAGCACCGCGCAAGCTGGCTTTCATGCCGTCGAATACCGTCTGCGCGATTTCGGCGAAGGTCGGGTCATGCCGATCAATAGCGGCCCTCTCAGCGGCTATCAGGCGATCACGCTCGGTTATGGGGTCTTTGCCCGCTAGCAACACGCCTGCCCATCTGTCGCGCGCCTTTCGGGCCGCTGCGAGGGTGACGGCGGGATATGTCCCCAGCCCCATTTCACGCCGCTTGCCGCCGTAGCTGTAGCGGTAGGACCATCGACCATCGACAAGCGAAAGCCCCCCGCCGTCTGACAAGGGGCCGTTTGGTGCGGCCTGCACTTCGATTGCTGACAGGGTGTTCTTGGCGCGGGTCATGATCCTTTTGCCCATCGACGGCAACTAAGTTCGCAACCATTTTTCAGCGCTACCCCGTTGCACATTCCGGCATGGGTAACGCGCTTGCCGCAACCGCAAAGGCACTCGCGACGGGAAGCCATTGGATCAACGTAGCGGACGTGTTCTGTGCTACTACCATGCCGCCCCCAACTTGCCGTTCCGCCGATCATGGCGGCTTTCAGACCTGCCGGGGATAGCTTTGCAAGATCAACCATAATTCCACCCCACATCTACCCCCGTTTTTTGCTGCGTTGGCCTGATTGGGCGTGACGCGGCGTGACGGTGTAGGCTATTGATTCATTGGACATCTAAGCAGATTCGTGACGGGACGTGAACCCCCCTGAAAGGGCCATTTGGTGCATTTCATCCGCACCAATCCGGCAAGGTGGTTTGAGCAAGAGGCTCACCAGATATCCCCTAGATTTTTGCCAAAAATCAGCGCCTTAACATAGGGTTATGACCTTAACCTAAGGCTTAAGCTTTGCAGCACAGTCGCTGCGCAAGCCAAGGCCGATCATGGCAGATTTATCGCCGTTCCACATTCCCTGCTTTGGCCGTGCGATGGCCGCTCCCGTGGGGCTGAACTAAGATGCCCATCGCAACATCCGGCAATGACTCGCTGAGCGGCACCGCGTGGATTGACACCCTCTCGGGCCTTGCGGGCAACGACACCATCCGCGGCAACGATGGCAATGATCAGCTGTATGGCGGCGTGGGCGTGGATTCTCTGTACCGCGACAATGGCAATGATGCGGTTTCCGGCGGCACTGACAATGATCTGGTCGTTGGCGGCGCGGGGTTGAATAATCTGGTCGGCGGGCAGGGCGCAGACAGGCTCTATGGCGGCAGCGGCAGTGATATTATGCTGGGCGATGGCCAGTGGCTGAGCCAAGCCAGCTATGCCAGCGGCATTTTGGGGCTACCCACCACACTTACGGTGACCAATTCTGCCGACGGTCCGATCACTTTGGATTGGATCGACACGCTGGGCAATGCGCATCAGGTGGCCACCATCGCGGCGGGGCAGACCTATGCCTTATCAACTCTCAGCGGCAGCAACTTCATCCTGAAAGACGAACACGGCTATTTCCTGGAGCCGATCACCGCGAGGCTTAGCCAAACTGTCACCTACGGTCCAAACCTCGGCGACATGCTTTATGGCGGCGCGAATGATGATTCCATGCTGGGCCAGTATGGCGATGACACGCTCTATGATGACGATGGCAATGACACGGTTGAGGGTGGTACGGGCAACGACAGCCTCTTTGGCGGCGCAGGCAACGATTCGTTGCAGGCTGAGACGGGCAATGACGTCGCCTACGGTGGCGCGGGCAATGACACGGTCAGCTTGGGCGATGACAATGACCGCTTCGGCAACGGGGCCAGCGACGAACCGGGTGATGACAGCATCGACTGCGGTTTGGTCAATGACAGCCTCATCGCGGGGGCGGGCAATGATCACGTCTATGGCGGCGATGGCGATGATTACCTCAGCGGGGCGACGGGCAATGACACTCTGTACGGTGACTTGGGCAACGATATCATCGGCATCACCGATGATCACCAAGGCGATACGATTTACGGCGGCGATAATGCGGGCGATTTCGATCAGCTGAATTTTAACAATTATGCGTCAAGCTTGGGGGTTTCGGTAACCTTCACAGGCACCGAAACGGGTAGCTACAGCTTTCAAAGCGGTGGGGCGAGCGGCAGCTTTGCAGAAGTTGAAAGCATTGGCACCACCGCCTAGAACGACACGCTGAACGCCGCTGCGGCGACGGGTGATCTGCAGCTGAATTCCGGCGCTGGCGATGATTCGATCACCAGCGGGTCTGGCAATGAAACGATCTCTTTCGGAAGCGGCAATGATACGGTGTTCGGTGGCGCGGGCAATGATGTCATCGACGATGTTGCGGGCTCCAGCCAGCTTGGCAATGATCTGATCTATGGCGGCAGCGGCAGTGGCATCGTTTGGTCCGGCTTGGGCAACGACACGCTTTCAGGCGATGCGGGTGAAGATTTCCTGCTAGGGGAAGCGCAGGACGATCAACTTTATCGCGGCGCGGGCAATGACACGCTGGACGGTGGTGCCGACAATGATCGGCTTTACGGCGGCATCGCTGCGGATCGGCTCTATGGCGGCCGTGGCAATGATTCTCTGAACGGTGGTACGGGCGATGACAGCTTAACTGGTGGTACAGGCAATGATTATTTTGCCTTTGACAGCAGCGGCGGCCACGATCTTGTCAGCGATTTCGATATGGCGCTGGGCGACGGCCACACCGCAGATCAACTCGAGGTGTCGGATCTGCGCAACGCCGATGGCAGCCCGGTGCGACCTTGGGATATCACGGTCAGCGACGATGGGCACGGCCAGGCGCTGCTGAGCTTTCCGGGCGGCGAAAGCGTGGTGCTGGGCGGTGTCAGCCCGGCGCAAGTGGCGCAACATGGCATGCTACATTCCATGGGGGTGCCCTGTTTTGCTGCCGGCACCCGGATCATGACGCCGCAGGGCGAGCGATGTGTCGAAGATATAGCGATCGGCGATCTGGTGACGTCCGCCCCGGGTCACGCACTGACGGTGCTTTGGCATGGTCAGCGCCGGATTGACGATCTGGCGACCCGACCGCAGGATCAACCGATCCGGCTGGCCGCAGGCGGCTTCGGCAATCGCCGCGATCTGCTGTTGTCGCCACAGCACGGGGTTTATCTGCCACAAGCTGCAGGTCTGATCTGGGCGCGCCATCTTGTTAGGATCAGCCCCCACGCGCGGGTGGCAAAGGGCATCCAAAGCATCAGCTATCATCACCTCTTGCTGCTACAACACGCCTTGCTTCTGGCGGAGGGTGCCACGGTGGAAAGCTTCTATCCCGGCGCGATGGCGCTAGCGACTCTGTCCATCGCCGACCGTGCTGCGGTGCGCGCCGCGATTTTGGCGCTCTGCCCACCTGAGGTTGCCGACGCATCCGCTGATCCATCCGCTCCAACCCCGCTTGCAAGCCTTTACGGCCCACGCTGCTTGCCGCTGCTCTCGGGGGCCGCCGTGCGGTACTTTGCGCGCCCGAAACCTGTGCATCTGGCGTTGCAGCCACGCCCGCAGATCGGTTTTGGGAATCAGTTAGCGCTAAGCCTTTCGGCTGAAGCCTTGCCTGAGCCGGGTCGGCTTCCCCATCTCGCAGCCGATCCGACTGCCACATGGTTCATCAACTGCCGTTCTAAGCGGCAAATGGGGCGCAAAATGCCCGATTGAACCAGTTTGGCCGTGCAACCTTCCCGCTACGCAATCGGGAATTGCCATCCAGTAGGCCATTGCCGTAAGCGTATAGCACAAGCGCAGGAAAACTGCCGGATACATGGGGAGATTGGCGTGGTTGCAACCAGCCCGAACGACGCTTTCGTCGCTTTTGAGCACGTTCAGAAAAGCTATGATGGCGTTTCATTGGTCGTTAAAGACCTGAACCTGTCGATTGGCAAAGGTGAGTTTCTGACGATGTTGGGGCCATCCGGCTCGGGCAAGACCACCTGTCTGATGATGCTGGCCGGGTTTGAAACCGCGACGCATGGCCGCATCATGTTGGACGGCACCAATATCAACGAGGTACCACCGCATAAACGCGGCATCGGCATGGTGTTCCAGAACTACGCCTTATTTCCGCATATGACGGTGGGCGAGAACCTGTCCTTTCCGCTGGAAGTGCGCGGCATGGGCAAATCGGACCGCGAGGCCAAGGTCAAACGCGCGCTCGACATGGTGCAGATGTACAGCTTCATCAATCGCCGCCCGGCGCAACTTTCCGGTGGTCAGCAACAACGCATCGCCTTGGCGCGGGCTTTGGTGTTTGATCCCAGCCTCGTGCTGATGGATGAACCCTTGGGCGCACTGGATAAACAGTTGCGCGAGCACATGCAGTTTGAAATCAAACACCTGCACGAAAGCCTTGGCATCACCGTGGTCTATGTCACCCATGATCAGGGTGAAGCTTTGACGATGTCAGACCGTGTCGCAGTGTTCAACGATGGCCGCATCCAGCAGCTTGCCAGCCCGTCAGACCTCTATGAACGCCCCGACAACAGCTTTGTGGCGCAATTCATAGGTGAGAACAACAAACTGCCGGGCGTGATCGAATCGATCGGCGACGGCAAATGCACCGTGCGGCTGGAAACCGGTGAAGTGATTGACGCCACGCCAGTGAACGTCTCGACCAAGGGTGCGAAAACCCTTGTCTCGATCCGCCCAGAGCGTGTTGAGTATAAGCCCGAGGCGATGCCCGAAGGCGCGCATACCATCGACGCCGAAGTTATGGAATTTATCTACATGGGCGACATGTTCCGCACGCGTTTGCGTGTTGCCGGATCGGATGAATTCGTGATCAAATCTCGCAATACCTTGGGTCAGCGCATGCTGACCGCGGGTGAGAAGATCAAGATCGGCTGGGCACCGCAAGACGCCCGCGCGCTTGATCCAATGTGATCCTCCGCAAAGGGGGCGGCCGCAGGGACGCGGCCTCTTAACAAACGTCCTTATCCAACCTGGGAGACCTCAATGAAGAAACTTCTCGTTCTGTCCACCGCTCTGTCCAGCCTGGCCTTTGCGGCTCACGCTGACCTGACGGTGATGTCGTGGGGCGGCGCTTATGGCGAAGCCCAGACCGAAGCCTTTGTGAAGCCGTTCATCGCGGCCACCGGCAAACCCACCATCATGACCGACAGCGACAACCCCGCACCGGCGCTGAAGGCCATGGTCGAAGCAGGCAACGTCACCGTTGACGTGGCATCCGTTGAATATGCAGACGGTATCCGTCTGTGCGACGAAGGCGTGCTGGAACCGATCGACGCGGCCTCGTTGCCTGCTGGTGCTGATGGCACCCCGGCTGCTGACGACTTTATCGCCGGTGCCGTGACCGAATGCGCCGTGTCGACCGACATCTGGTCGAACGTCTTCGCCTATGACACCACCAAGTTCCCCGAAGGCCCGAAGGTCGTCGCAGACTTCTTCGACCTCACCAAGTTCCCCGGCAAACGCGGCCTGCGCAAGGGCGCCAAAGCTGTTCTAGAGCTGGCTTTGCTGGGCGACGGCGTTCCGGCAGCTGACGTTTACGCTGTTCTGGGCACCCCCGAAGGCGTTGACCGCGCGTTTGCCAAGCTCGACACCATCAAGAAAGACGTTGTCTGGTGGGAAGCAGGCTCGCAGGCCCCGCAGCTTTTGGCTGATGGCGAAGTCGCAATGACCACCGCCTATAACGGCCGGATCTTCGCCGCCGCGATGAACGAGGGCAAGCCCTTCCAGATCGTCTGGGATGGTCAGATCTATGAGAACGAAATGTTCGTCGTGCCGAAGGGCGCACCGAACATGGCTGACGCGATGGAATTCATCAAGTTCGCCACCTCGACCGAAGGTCTGCGCGCATCGGCGCAGCAAATCTCCTACGGCCCGGCGCGTAAATCCTCGATGGCCACCGAGATCATCTTCAAAGACGGCAAGACCGTGATGGCACCGCATTTGCCGACCGCCCCGGAAAACATGACCAACGCGCTGGAAACCTCGGCGACGTTCTGGGTCGACCATGACGCAGAACTGAACGAGCGTTTCCAGGCCTGGCTGGCGCAGTAAGCAAAAGCGACGGCCCGATGTTGGGCCGGGCTTGATCAAAACCGGGCGCGGATCACCATTCGCGCCCGGCCTCTGCCAAAAGGGATGACGGGATGGCCGACGCCACCACGACTTTGTTGACCACCGCCGATGGCCGCCCGTTGAAGGCCGCCTTGGCAACCGCCCAATCCCGCGCCAAGCGCCGCGCCTTCTTTCTGGTACTGCCGCTGCTGATCTTTGTGCTGCTCAGCTTCCTGATCCCGATCGGCTATATGTTGAAGCGGTCGGTCGAGCATGATGGCTTTTCCAGCGCTGCCCCCAACATCTCCGCTTGGTTTGCGGCCAACCCGGATGTTGGCACTCATGATGTTCCTGAAGCGGCCTTTGCAGCACTGGTCAAAGATCTGGCCCAGATGCAGACCGACAGATCCAGCGGCATGGCCGGTACTCGGATCAACTACACCGTGCCGGGCACCATCAGCCTGTTCAAAGCCGGTGCCCGTGAAGCCGCCTCTTTGACCGCTCCGTTCAAAGAATCCCTGCTGGCGCAAGACCCCGAATGGGCCGAGCCTCGGCTGTGGGCGGCAATGCGGTCAGCCTCCAGTCCCTACACGGCCGAGTTTTATCTGGTCGCCGCAGACCGCAAACTGACCAATGACGGCTGGGCGCAAGGCGGCGATAAAGAACGGATCTATGTGTATTTGTTCTTCAAAACCTTCGTTGTCTCGGGGATCATCACCATCCTTTGCCTGTTACTGGCGTTTCCGGTTGCGCATTTGCTGGCAACCTTGCCAATGGCGAAATCGGCCTTGCTGATGATCCTTGTGCTGCTGCCATTCTGGACCTCGCTTCTGGTACGCACCACGGCATGGATCGCGCTCTTGCAAGAACAGGGTGTGGTCAATGACATGATGGTCGGCATCGGCCTGCTGGGCGATGATAACCGTCTGACAATGATGTATAATATGACTGGCACCATTGTGGCGATGACGCATGTGCTGCTGCCGTTCATGATCTTGCCACTGTATTCTGTGATGAAAACCATCCCACCATCCTATGCCCGCGCCGCGCGCAGCCTGGGGGCCACCAGCTGGACCACGTTCCGCCGGGTTTACCTTCCGCAAACCCTGCCGGGTATCGCTGCAGGCTCGCTGCTGGTGTTCATTCTGGCGGTCGGGTATTACATCACCCCGGCATTGGTCGGTGGGGCGGATGGTCAGTTGATCTCAAACCTGATCAGCTTCCATATGAGCAAATCGAACTGGTCGCTGGCCGCCGCGATTGCAGCCCTGCTGCTGGCCGCAATCCTGCTTCTGTATTGGGTCTATGACCGGCTGGTCGGCATCGACCGCCTGAAACTTGGGTGACATCATGGCACTACCAATCTACGCATCACCGCTGGAAAAAGCCTGGCACCTGACCTTCAAAGTGATCTGCGGGCTTATCTTCCTGTTCCTGATCGCGCCGATCCTGATCGTGATGCCGCTGTCGTTCAACGCCGAGGCTTATTTCACCTTCAGCCAGAAGATGCTGTCATTCGATCCGGCGGGCTATTCGACGCGCTGGTACGACACGCTGCTGACCTTGGGCCACCCGGCCCCGGAAGGCCCACGGGATAGCGAATGGTGGCGGTTGGCGTGGCAGCATTCGACCTGGATTCAGGCGGCCAAGAACTCGCTTTGGGTCGGGCTGTGGGCAACGATTTTCGCCACCACTCTGGGAACTTTGGCCGCATTGGGCCTGTCGCGCCCCGAAATGCCCTACCGTCGCTTGATCATGGCGACGCTGATCAGCCCAATGATCGTGCCGATCATCATCATCGCGGTGGGGATGAGCTTTTTCTACGCCAAGGCCTGCGTCGCACCTGACAGCGCGATGAGCCAGATTTTTGGCGTGTTCCTGTCGAACAAAGGCTGTCTGGCCAACTCGCATCTGGGGGTGATCATCGCCCATGCGACCCTGGGCATCCCGTTTGTTATCATCACCGTGACGGCGACGCTGTCGGGCTTTGATCAATCGCTGATCCGCGCGGCACATTCCTTGGGGGCCAATCCGCGCGTCACCTTCTTCAAGGTGGTGATGCCGCTGATCCTGCCAGGCGTGATTTCGGGGGCGCTGTTCGCCTTCGTAACCTCGTTTGACGAGGTGGTCGCGGTGCTGTTCATTGCAGGGCCCGAACAGCAGACCATCCCGCGCCAGATGTTCAACGGTATCCGTGAGGCTATCAGTCCGGCGATTTTGGCAGTGGCGACGATCCTGGTGATCTTGTCGGTCTGTATGCTCGCCACCGTCGAACTCCTGCGCCGTCGCTCGGAACGCCTGCGCGGCGTCACCCCCCACTAGGACGCATCATGGCCAATACCTATGACTCCGGGCGGCTGAACCTGCCGTTCGTCGGGATTTCCACCTTCGGCAAGCGGCCCTATGTCGAGGATTGGTCGAAGATCGACGCCGACGTGGCCGTGATGGGAGCGCCGTTCGATTTCGGCACCCAGTTTCGGGCAGGCGCTCGCTTTGGTCCACGCTCGGTGCGCGAGGCCTCCACCCTGTTCAGCTTTGGCCATGCCGGGGCCTATGACCATGAGGACGACTGCACCTATCTGCCCGCAGCTGTCCGGATCGTCGATATCGGCGACGCCGATATCATCCACACCGACACCTCCCGCAGCCATGAAAATATTAGGCATGGCGTGCAGGCGATGCTAGCCGCAGGCGCACTGCCAGTGGTGATCGGTGGTGACCATTCGGTGAATATCCCCTGTATTCAGGCGTTTGAAGGCCAGGGCGATATCCACATCTTCCAGATCGACGCGCATCTGGATTTCGTCGATGAACGTCATGGCGTCAAGGTCGGCCACGGCTCGCCAATGCGGCGCGCGGCGGAAAAGCCCTATGTCACGGGCCTCACGCAAGTCGGCATCCGCAATGTATCTTCCACCTCGCGAGAAGGCTACGAGGCCGCGCGCGCGATGGGCACCGATATTCTTTCGGTCCGCCAAGCCCGCGCTTTGGGGGCCGAAGCTGTGGTCGCCCGCATCCCGAAAGGCGCGCGGGTGTATGTGACGCTGGATATCGACGGCTTTTGCCCCTCGATTGCGCCGGGAACAGGCACGCCCAGCCACGGCGGTTTCCTCTATTACGAAGTGCTGGAAATGCTGCAGGCGATTGCCAAAAACCACGAAGTGGTCGGCATGGATCTGGTCGAGGTCGCCCCCGATTACGACCCAACACAATCCACCAGCATCCTGGCCGCACAGATTCTGCTGAACTTCCTCGGCTTCATCTTTCATGCGCGCGGTGTGAAATAAACCGAATTCCATGACGGAATTCGGCGTTACGGCAAAATATGCAGCCAACCCCAAGAGGTGAAAATCGACAGCCCTGTCGCCACCAGCACCGCTGTCGCGCTGATCCTTTTGCCCACGCCATACATATTGGCAAACATATAGGCATTCACCCCCGGCGCCATCGCCGAAGTCACAGTTACCGACCGCAAGCCATTGACATCCAAGCCAAACCCCCAACGCCCCAGGCTATAGGCGATCGCTGGATGCATCAGCAGCGAGGCGAAACATACCGCCGCGATCAGCCCCTTATCGCCCTCGGGATGATAGCGCACCAGCACGCCGCCGAGGCCAAACAGCGCCGCTGGCAGGCCCGATTTCGCCATCATGTCCACCGCCGCCATAAAGAACCCCGGCTGCTCCAACCCACTCAGGTTCACTGCAAAGCCGATCATCAGCCCCACCACCAGCGGCTGGGTGAACACCCCGCGCCCCACCTGCCGCGCCAGATCTGCGTGACTGCGAGTGTCGGCCTCGCGTGAGCGCGCCCATTCCATGAACACGATGCCAAAGGTGTAAATCAATGGCGCGTGGATCGAGATGATCGCGAAATTCCCAGCCAGCGCATCGGTCCCGTAGGCACGTTCAGTGATCGGCACGCCCAGCAGCAGCGAGTTGGAAAACGTGCAGGCGAACCCGATCGCCACCGCATCCGTCAGCGGTCTGCCAAAACCAAATCGCGCCACGCAGAACCCGAACACATAGCAAACCGCCGCCCCGGTGTAGAACGAGATCAGCAGGCCCGGAGCGAAAGCGGTCGCGAGATCCAGCGTCGCCACATTCTTGAACAACAGCACCGGTAGCGCAAAACTTTGTGCATAGCGCATCACCCCATCGACAGCGCTGTCGCTGAACCACTTCGCCCGCGCCGCCGCATAGCCAAAGCCAATCAGCAAGAACACCGGCAGAATAACGTCGAGCAAAGCGCTCATGCGACATTCTCAAACGTCAGTACCATGCCGTCATAGGCGGGGGACACGCCCTGCGGCAGCTCCGCCGTCAGGGCGTCATAATCCATATCCAGATGCATATTGGTGATCACCGACCGCGCCGGACGCGCCCGATTGATCCACTCCAGCGTCAGCGCCAGATGCGCATGGGTCGGATGCGGCTTGCGGCGCAAAGCGTCAATGATCCAGCACTCAAGCCCCTGAAGTTGCGGCCAAACCGTCTCGGGAATCGTCACGACATCGGGGATATAAGCCAAGCCGCCAATCCGAAATCCCAACGCCTCCATCGAACCATGATCGACCACCATCGGTTCAAACTGGATCGCCCCCGCTGGCCCCGGCACCTCAAACGCCCCATGTGCAATGGTGTGCAGATCAAGGATGGGCGGATAGGGCGAGTCTTCGGGCTGCACAAACGCGTAGGCGAACCGCGCCAGTAGCGCCTCTTGCGTCGGATGATCGGCCCAGACCGCCAGCCGTTGCCGCATGTTGAATACAATCTGGCGCAGGTCATCAATGCCGTGGGTGTGGTCGGCATGCGAATGGGTGAACACCACGCCATCCAGCGTGCCAATTCCCGCATCCAGCAGTTGCTCGCGCATATCCGGCGAGGTGTCGATCAGCACCCGGGTGATCGCATCACCAGACAACCGCTCCACCAACACCGAGCAACGGCGACGACGGTTCTTGCGGTTCAGCGGATCACAATCGCCCCAATCACCGCCCAGCCGAGGCACGCCGCCGGACGAGCCGCAACCGAGGATGGTAAACCGCATCGTCGCCATTATGCCGCCTGCGCTTTACAGGCTGCGCGGGGGAACAGGCGGTCAAAGTTGGCGGTGGTGGCGGCGGCAAACTCTGCTTCCGAAACCCCAAACACCCCTGCGCCCACCTTAGCGGTGAAAGCGGTATAAGCCGGCTCATTGCGCCGCCCACGATAGGGCGGCGGGGCCAGATAGGGGCTGTCGGTCTCCAGCAAAATCCGATCCAGCGGCGCGCGGGCAAAAATATCCCGCAATTCCTGCGACTTGGGGAAGGTGGCGACGCCTGACATCGACAGATAAAACCCCATCTCCAGCGCCGCTTGCCCCAAAGCCTCACCCGAGGAAAAGCAATGCATGACGCAGGAATAGGGGCGCGCGGCCATACCCTCAGACAAAATCCGCGCCATATCCTCGTCCGCCGCACGCGAGTGGATGATCAACGGCAACCCGGTTTCCTGCGCCGCCTCAATATGGATGCGCAGCGACTTTTGCTGAATTTCGGCCGTCTCGGCGGTGTAGTGATAATCTAAGCCGGTCTCCCCGATCCCGACAAACTTCGGATCGTCAGCCAACGCCACCAGATCCTCCACGCTCACCGGAGGATGCTCTGCCGCAGACATCGGGTGGATACCCGCTGCATAAAACACCGAAGGATAAGCCGCGACAATCGCCCGTACATTCGGCAGATTGTGCAACTTGGTGCAGATCGTCACCATCCGGCTGACCCCTGCCTCATGCGCGCGGGCAATGATCTGCGGCAACTCGACCTGAAAGTCGGGGAAATCGAGATGGCAATGGCTGTCAACAATCTCAAAAGCCATGCCGCACCTCTAGGCGAGCTCTGCCGCCGTCTCATTGATATGCAGAACCATATCCATCAGAAGTGCTGCAGGGTCAAGGTTCACCGCCTTGCCGCGCCGCGCGCGCAGGCCCAAATGTTGCGCCACATCGGCCCAGGTCCGGGCGTGCTCGGGAGAGGGTGACAGCCGCGCGATCAGATCGCCTTCACCGCGCGCCGCCTCTGGCGGCAGTTGCTGCAAGGTGCCCGCCCTCGCAAGACGCGCCAGGAATAAATCCAGCAGCGTGACGATCAGCTCAAACTGCGCTTCTGCCCCCTTGCCAGCCCCCGCCTCGGACAGGGCCTGGGCGCGCGGGCGGTCCAGCCGGGGCAGGGTGCCGAACAGCCGGATCAGATTTTCATACAGTTTCAAACCATCGAGATTGGTCATCCGAAACGCCTCACCCACCGACCCGCCCGCCAGTTCCGCAAGCGCCACGCGATCCTCGGGGGCAACCTCGCCACCTGCCTGTGTCAGCGCATCCGACAGATTTTCCGCCGACAAAGGCCCCAGCCGCAACTCGCGGCAACGCGAGCGGATGGTCGGCAAAAGCTTGGCAGGCTGGTGCGAGATCATCAGGATCGTCACCTTCGCGGGCGGTTCTTCCAGCAGTTTTAGCAAGGCATTGGCTGCAGAGACATTCATTTCGTCAATGGAATCAATGATCGCCACCCGTCGCCCACCATCCGCTGCCGACAGCGCGAAGAAAGATTTCATCTTGCGCACTTCTTCGACCGAAATCACCGTTTGCAGCTTGTCGTGCTTTTCATTCGGCGCGCGGCGGAGCAGAAACATCCGCGACTCTGTCAGCGCCGCTATGCGATGCGACACCGGATGGTTTTCGGAAATATCCAAACTGTCGGGCGGCGGCGGAGCAAACATGCCGCCGTCATCTTCTGGCGTGGCCAGCAGAAATTTTGCGATCCGCCACGCCAGAGTTGCCTTGCCCACCCCGCGCGGCCCGGTGACCAGCCAGCCATGGTGCAGCCTTGTGCCGTTGAAGGCCTGCAGAAACGTCGCCGCGGCCTGCGCCTGCCCGATCAACCGCGCGGTGTGGCGTGGATGCGGCGCGCCTTCAATCCGATCAGGTTCGGGCAGATCGTCGATCATAGCCGCGCCAGAACGGCAGCCAGAACATCTGCGGCCACCACCTCAGCCGGACGTGCGCCTGCAATCACCCGGAACCGCGCCGGATGTGCGGCAGACAAAGCCAGAAAGCCGTCGCGCGCCTTTTGCTGCACGCCCAAGCCCATGCCTTCAAAGCGCATTTCCTTGCCCGCCCGCGCCACCGCTCGCGCCAATCCTTCGGCGGGATCAATGTCGATCAGCACGGTCAAATCCGGCTCCAGCCCGATCATCAGCGCGTGCAACCGGTCTACCGTCTCACGCAGATCGCCGCGAGTCAGCCCCTGATAAATCCGCGATGAATCCGAAAACCGATCCGAGATCACCACCTCAGCCCGCGCCAAAGCCGGACGGATGGTCTTTTCCAGATGATCCCTCCGTGCGGCGGTGAACAGCAGCAACTCGGTCTCGGTTGACCAACGATCCGCCTCGCCCTCCAGCACCAGACGCCGGATTTCCTCGGCCCCCGCACTGCCACCCGGCTCGCGCGTCAGACACACTACCAGCCCGCGCGCGCGCAATGCCTCGGCCAATAGGCGCGCTTGTGTCGACTTACCCGAGCCGTCAATGCCTTCAAACGAAATGAAAATTCCCGACATTCAGCTAGCGGGTGTGCCGATATACTCAGCCCGCAGCTTCAAGGCGGCGGTGGTCAGCCGCTTCATAAAGCCACCCTTCGCCACATCAGCTTCTGCCAACAACCCGACCCGATGCTCCGGCAGGCCCGGCACCGTGATCACCAGTTGCGCCACCTCGGCCCCCTTGGCAATCGGGGCTTCCAGTGGCCCGGTGTACACCACCTGCGCCTGCAACGCATCCTGCGCCAAGGCCGGGATCAGCAGCTTGACGTCCGCAGCGGGCACCAGCCCAACCGTGTCAGCCTCGCCCATGAACACCGCTGCCTGCGCCACCTGCACCCCGGCTTTAACCACGGTTTTCAGCGCAAACTGTCGGAACGCCCAAGTCGCAATCCGCTCGGCTTCCTCGGCACGTTCAGTGTCGGAAGCCATGCCCGAGATCGCAAATACGATGCGCCGCTCGCCTTGCTTGACCGAACCGACCATGCCAAATCCAGCCTCTTGCGTATGCCCGGTCTTCAGCCCATCCGCGCCAATATTCAACGCAAGCAAGGGGTTACGGTTGTGGGCATTGGCGGGCGCGCGGTCCTTGTAGTTGAAATCAGTCTGGCCGAACACGGTATATAGATCAGGGAACTCCTCGATCAACCGCACAGAAATCAGCCCCAGATCCTTCATGCTCATCCGCTGTCCGGGGTCAGGCCAGCCGCTGGCATTGGCGAATTTCGACTCTGTCAGCCCCAATGCCTTGGCGCGTTCGGTCATCTGCTGTGCAAACGCCGCTTCGGTACCCGCAAGCCCCTCGGCCACCACGACGCAGGCATCATTGCCCGAGTTGATGATCATACCTTTGATCAGATCTTCCACAGTTGGACGATCGCCCTGTTGCAGATACATCGTCGAGCCACCTGCCTCGGTAAAGCTGACAGCATGGGCCGACACAGCAAAGGTGGTGTCCATCGCGACACGGCCATCCTTCAGCGCCTCAAACAGCATGTTCACCGTCATCAGCTTGGACATCGACGCGGGCGGCAATGAGGCTTCGCCGTTCTTGTCCA
>JBKJTI010000350.1:0-29372 GCA_046590425.1 Cypionkella sp.
GCCGTTTGGGCCTTTAGGCATGAGAGTCTCCTATGCTTTGCACTAAGTATATAGGAACTGCGCTGGGCTGGCGATAGCCTGTCAACCCCGCCAAATTTCAAACTGAGACACTACCCGAAATCACAGCAAAAAGAATCCCATGCAGTATTCGCTTCTTGATCTGTCTCCGGTCCCCGAAGGCCATACCACAGCCGAGGCTTTGGCCAACACGCTGGACCTTGCCCGCCATGCCGAGTCTTGGGGCTATCACCGCTTTTGGCTGGCGGAGCATCACAACATGCCCGGCATCGCCTCTGCGGCGACCTCTATCGTCATCGGTCATGTTGCCGGGGGCACCAAGACCATCCGGGTGGGGGCAGGGGGCATCATGCTGCCCAACCATGCGCCTTTGGTGATTGCCGAGCAGTTCGGCACGCTGGCCACTTTGTTCCCCGACCGCATCGACCTTGGCCTTGGTCGCGCCCCCGGCACCGATCAGGGCACCGCGCGGGCCCTGCGACGCAACATGCAAGCCTCGGATCAGTTCCCCGAGGATGTGCTGGAACTGATCAACTACCTCGACGCCCCGCACCCCGACGCCCGCATCCGCGCTGTGCCGGGCGAGGGTACCGAAGTGCCAGTCTGGATACTCGGCTCAAGTCTATATGGCGCGCAGCTGGCGGCCTATCTGGGCCTGCCCTACGCCTTCGCCAGCCATTTTGCGCCCGCCATGCTGGAACAGGCGATTGAGACCTATCGCGCCACCTTCCGGCCCTCGCAATGGCACGAGAAGCCGTACTTCATGCTGCTGGCCGGGATGGCTGCGGCGGAAACTGATGCCGAGGCGGAATATCTGCGCTCGTCGCAAGTGCTGGCGTTCTCGCGTCTGCGCTCTGGTCAGCCCGGCAAACTGCCGCGTCCGGTGCGTGATCTGTCTGAAGTTTCTTCACAGATGCGGGTTGAGGTGGAACGCGCGCTGTCCTGCGCGGCGGTCGGATCGCCGGCGACCCTGCGAAATCAACTGATCAAGTTGATCGAAACCTATGCCCCGGATGAAATCATGCTGACAGGGATGATCCACGACCACCAAGCCCGGCTGCGCTCGTTCGAGATTGCGGCTGAGGTGATGCGCGGGCTTTGAGCCCGCGCAGAGCGCCCACAGGAAACGATAAGCCTCAGATCGCCAGCTGCTGGCCCAGCTCTACCACCCGGTTCGACGGCAGGCAGTAGAACGCCGTCGCATCCGAAGCCGATTTGGTCATCGAGATGAACACACGTTCCTGCCAGAATGGCAGCCCGTGGTTGCGCGCGGACCTAAAGGTGCGGCGGTTCAGGAAGAACGAGGTGGTCATGATGTCGAACTTCTCACCCCGCCGACGTGCCAAAGCCAAGGCGCGCGGTACGTTCGGGGTTTCC
The DNA here is from genome assembly GCA_046590425.1 of Cypionkella sp. GTDB lineage: Bacteria > Pseudomonadota > Alphaproteobacteria > Rhodobacterales > Rhodobacteraceae > Cypionkella. The sequence continues at coordinate 1,396 of JBKJTI010000350.1, forward strand.
ATATAGCCAAACATCAGCCGCACCCGCAGGAAGTTATCCGACAGCCGCTCCAGCGTGATGCGGTTTTCGTCATTGACCATCGGCGTGGTCGCTACCCCGACTGTGACGATAAAGTTCTGGCTGTGCAAAACCCGGTTGTGTTTGAGGTTGTGCAGCAGCGCCGAAGGCGCGGTATCGGGGTCTTGCGTCAGGAACACAGCCGTACCCGGCACCTCAATCGGATGCGATTTCTCCAGCATCTTGATCAGCTTGGTCAGTTCCACCGCTGAATCATGCGCCTTGCGCTGCACATGCTGGGTGCCGCGCACCCATGTCCAGATCAGGAAGCAGGATGCAATCGCCATCAGCACCGGGACGTAGCCGCCATCGGGAAGCTTGATCAGGTTGGCGGTCAGGAACATCAGTTCGATGACGAAAATTGGCAGCAACACCACCACCACCAGCCACAACGGCCATTTCCACGCCTTGTAGAACACAATCGACGCCAAGATCGTGGTGATCACCATATCGCCTGTCACGGCGATACCATAGGCCGACGCCAGCCGCGACGATGAGCCAAACGCCACCACAAGGCACAGCACGCCGACCATCAGGATCAGGTTGACCTTGGGCAGATAGATCTGGCCCAACTGGGTTTCCGAGGTGTGGCGGATCTCAAACCGGGGCAACAGGCCCATTTGCACGGCTTGGTGCATCATTGAAAACGCGCCAGAAATCACGGCCTGGCTGGCGATTATCGTGGCGCAGACCGACAGCAACACCAAAGGCAGTAGCAAAAACGGCGGGGCCATCAGGAAGAACGGGTTGTGCGCAGTTTCAGGATGCGACAACACCAAGGCACCTTGGCCCAGGTAAGACAGGGTCAGCGCCGGGAACACCAAGAGCCCCCAGGCCAGCCGGATCGGTTTGCGGCCAAAGTGGCCCATATCTGCGTAAAGCGCCTCGCCGCCGGTCACCGCCAGAAACACCGAGCCCAGCACGAAGAACGAAGCCTTGCCGTTGGCGATCAGAAATCCGCCCGCATACGTCGGATTGAAGGCATGCAAGATGCTCAGATCGTCGCTGAGGTGGTAGATGCCCATCACGGCCATGACCACAAACCACACCACCATGATCGGACCAAACAGGATTGCCACACGCTCGGTGCCCTGACTCTGGAACAAGAACAGCCCCAGAATGATCCCCAGCGTCAGCGGCAACACGAATGGCCCCAACGAGGGGGCGACAAGATCCAAACCTTCGACCGCAGACAGCACCGACATCGCGGGCGTGATCATCGCATCGCCGAAAAACAGCGAAATCCCCACCACGCCAATCGCCAGCAACCAGCCGGGGCGCTTGCTCAGCGCGCGTTGCACCAAGGCCACCAGCGACAGCGTGCCGCCTTCGCCCTTGTTGTCGGCCCGCATGATCAAGGCGACGTATTTCACCGTCACAATCAGGATCAGCGTCCAGATCAGCAGCGATATCACCCCGATCACATCATCGCGAGACAGCCCGTCATAGCTGGCGGCGTGCAGCGATTCCCGCATAGCATAAAGCGGCGAGGTGCCGATATCGCCATAGACGACGCCGATGCAGCCAAGCACCAATTTCCCCATGTTTTGCGGGGCATGATGCTCGGGGTGCGGGGGGACGGGCGTCGGGTTGGCAGCCCGATCGGGGGTTTCGTTGGTTTGGTTCATTACCTTCGACCGGAAACTCTTGCAGGGGTGCTGGTTATACTGACTGGGTCCAAAGGTCCAGCACTACGCGCGTGACGTTAGGTTGCCGCTGCGTCGCCCGAGGGGGCGAGCAGCTTTGTGAACAGGGTGTGCAGAAAATCCCCGGCTTCGGTGAACGGATCATGCCCCGGCCCCAGTACCGCACGCACCTGCACGTCGAAATCGGCATAGTGTTGGGTCATCGCCCAGATCGAGAAGATCAGATGCACCGGCGGCAGTTTTGCAATGCGGCCCTGATCCATCCATACCTGCAAAACTGCGGTCTTTTCATCGACGAGGGTTTTCAGATCGCCATCGATCACATCGCGCATCCTGGGCGCGCCTTGCAGCATCTCATTGGCAAACAACCGGCTTTCACGGGGGAAATCGCGAGACAATTCCAGTTTGCGATGCACATAGGCCATGATCTCGGCCACTGGATCACCTTCGGGGTCCATCGCGCGCAATGGATCCAGCCAAGTGCGCAGCAGTTGGTTCAAAAGCGCGGTGTGGACGGCTTCCTTTGACGGAAAATAATACAGCAGGTTGGGTTTCGACAGCCCCGCCACGTCGGCAATCTGATCCAGCGTCGCTCCACGAAAGCCCTGTTGCGAGAACACATCCAGCGCCGCATCCAGAATCGTGGTGGAGTTGCGCGCCTGTATCCGGGTTCGGGGTTTGGTCATTGCATGGGCCACCATCTGCACCTTGGGGGGCTAGGGTGGCGTATTCTTTGGCAGATTGTAAACCCCATTCGGCAAAGGCTTGACGCAAGCCTCCTAAACCCTAGCCTGAGCGATAGACCAGCCCGTCTGATGGAGACCGCCATGCGCGAAACCTGCACCGCCACCCAACTGGTCGATGACGACCGCGTCCGCGTGACCCGCTTTGACTTCGCACCGGGGGCCGAGACCGGATGGCACCGTCACAGCATGGATTATGTGATCACCGCTGTGACCGACTGCTACATGCTGCTGGAAGACCTAGATGGCAGCACGCGGCAAGTGCTGGTTCCTGCAGGCACCGCTTACCGTCGCACCGAAGGGGTAGAGCATAACGTGATCAATGATGGCGATCTGGTGATGAGCTTTGTCGAGGTTGAACTGAAATAGCCTTCGGTTATCCCGCCAGAATCGCCTGCATCGCCGCCATCACCAGCGCGTGGTCCTCGGCCTGCGGCAGGCCCGAAACCGTGGCACTGGCAACCACGCCCACGCCCGTCACCCGGATCGGCACAGCAGCACCATGATCGGCATAGTCAGCCTCCGACAACCCATTGCCCGCAAGCGAGCCGCCATTCGCCCTGTGCCGTAGCCCCACCAGAAACGACGGCAGTTGAAACAGCAGCGCCGTATTGCTTTTGCGCCGCGCCCAGACATCGTTCAGCGGGGCAGAACCCGGCAGGGCCGCGTGAAAGAATACCCGCTCCGCGCTGCGGATATTGATCACCACCGGGGCCGCCCCCGCCAGTTCAACCAGCTTTTGCCCCAAAGCCCATGCTTCTGCCTCGGCAAAGCGGGGAAAGTGCAGATCGGCGTATTCAGCTTCAAGGCTTGCGGCGGTGGCGGTGGTCATATTAGGCTCCGGTCAAAATTGATCTTGGATGCGGTCGGGCAAACGATAGGTCTTGCGGTTATGCAAGCGCGCGTGCCGCCAGATGCCAGCCTCTGCATCGTGCTCCCAACTGTCAATGATACGCTTGCGCTGCCAGCCAAAGCTGAAATCACCGTCCAGAGGCGGTCCGGCATCGACGAAACTTTGCAGAAAATCCGTCATATCCTGCGCGCCCTTCAACCAACCCGCGCCCGCGACCTCGGCCCCCTTGGCGGCCCCCGGCTGCATCATCGCTTGACGGCTGGCTTGGCGGTCGCACAGCATGGCGTGATCGACAAAGCGCAGATGGAACAGCCACAGGGTCGGGTCGAGATGCAGGGTCGGATAATCCGAATAATGCCCGCCAATGCTCCAGTGCAGCGGTCTGGAGGTGACGCATGGCTTGCAATAACTGGCATTGATCCGACCAAACCGCCGCTGCGCCAGCACAGGACGCGTAGGGTCCAGCGCATCAGGCTCCAGATCAATCCGGTGCAGCAGCTCAATGGCGAAGGGCGAGATCACCCCCACCTCGCGCGCCCGCCCGATATGGTCCAGCAAATCGGCGCCCTGCGCCGGATCGGTTAGCAAAATCTCATCAACATCATTGAACACCACGACGCCAAAACGCTGCAAAAGAGTGTTGGTGAACAGCGAGATCATCCGCCAGCGCGCCACATCCCACCCCGGCCCCGGCGTCACACTCGGCAGGCGGACGATCTGGCAGCCCTCGGCCTCAGGCGGGACCATGCGGTGCAAGCCGTCCACCAAAACGAACAGCTGCGATTTTGGCACAAACCGCGCGTAATAATTGATCCAGATCGGCAAAAATACCGGCTCGTCACCCACCATAGTGGCAAAAGCGATATCACTGGCGGCAGGTTCCATCGCCTTAACGCCTGCCATCGGTCCGCAACGCCTCTGGCATCCGGTCGACATATTGGCCCGGCAATTCCGCAGCGATGGCGTTGCGCGCCACCAATGCATCCAGACAATACAACACCAGCGAATGCGAGTGAAACACCCCCGCCGCCAGGATCGCCTGATGCTTCAACTGCTCATCACTATAGCCGGCCAACTCGGCGACATTGCGCAAATAAACTCCATCGCCATCAATCAACTGATCGGTCAGCTTCTTCTGCTTCAACCGCCGTGCCTGCGAGTTGCTTAGCATATAACCTTTATTGAACATGAACTTGTGCAGGTAAAATCCCTGACGCCGCAGCTCGGTATCCACCCCGCCCAGCATCGGCTCGCCATGATAAAGCCGCATATAGCGCAGTTCGACCATCACCGCGATGCAGCCTTTCAGCACCCGCTCGGCCCCCTGAAACACCAGAGTTTCCGCACCCTGAATGTCGATCTTCATCAGATCGAATTCGGGCAAGTCGGTGGTCTGATCCAGCGCCACCGTGTCCATCGCAAGGGTTTCACGCACCCGCGCCATGCCCATCTCATTCACCATCGCCATCGTTGGCACATAGGGATCGAAGATCGAGGTCATGCCAGAGGATTTGTAAATCCGCAGGTTCAGCGTCTCGCCGGTGCCGACGGCAAAGGGATAATAGGTCTCATCCGGTCCCTTGTTTTTCTGCAACTCGGCAAAGGCCGCGGGTTGCGGCTCAAACCCCACCACTTTGCAGCCGCCGATCCGCAGCAAGTCTGCATAATCCGGTGCATAGATAGGGTTCGCCCCAACATCGACAATAGTGGTTTTGCGGGCCGGGGCGAGTGCTGCCAGCAGCCAAGTCAGGGTGTCCGCTGGGGTTTCGCTGTCTTCACCGTCCATCACGCGCACCGTTTCCAATAGGGATACAATCCCCCCGATATCTGCGAGATTCGTTAAGACGGCAAGAAAAACCCATCAAACCGCTCCGATCCCGCGCAGGATCATCACCTTGACGCTGTCTTTCGCCTCGCGCCATTGGCTCTCCGTCAGCGGCCCGCCATTCAACGTCTCAATCTGATGCCCAAAATCGGCGTAATGCTGGGTGGCCGCCCAGAGCATATACAAAAGGTGATCCGGGTTCACCGCCGCCATCTGCCCTGCATCAATCCATCCTTGGATCAGCGCTGCCCGCCCCGCCGTCCAGTCGCGCAATGTCGTCTCGAGATAATCCTGAATGACGGGCGCGCCATGCATCACCTCCGACGCCCAGACCTTTGATCCATCGGGATGCCGGCGCGAAATCTCCATCTTGGCGTCGATATAAGCGCCGATGCCTTCGACCGGGCCAGGGGCATTGTCCATGCTTTCTGCCGCATGCAGCCAGATGTCGAAGATGTTCGAGACAACCTTGCGGTAAAGTTCCTCTTTGGTGGCAAAGTAATAATGCAGGTTCGCCTTGGGCAACCCCGCCACATCGGCGATCAATTGCATAGTCGCCCCACCAAAGCCCGCCTCGGCAAAGACTTTCTCGGCTGCCTGTAAAATCAGCGCCTCATTCTGTTGGCGGATCTCATTGCGCCGCAACGGGCGGAGGGCGTCGGACATTGCACTTTGGCCTTCAGATTTTAGTTGACCGCTTGGTCAGGTTGTATCAGCCTTCTAGCTGACCATACGGTCAGGAAAAGATTCGCGGCAAGCGAGATCTGGGGCAATGACCCCGCAGGGAGTTTTGGTGATGACGACGCTCGGTGCAAATCTGCGGATCAATTCCGCACGTCTTTGGGACAGCCTCTATCAGATGGCGCAAATCGGCCCCGGCGTGGCAGGCGGCAACAATCGCCAGACCCTCACCGATGCCGACAGCGCAGGCCGCCATTTGTTCGCCGATTGGTGTAAAGGCGCTGGCATGACGATGGGCGTCGACACCATGGGCAACATGTTCGCCACCCGCGCAGGCACCGATCCTGACGCTTTGCCCGTCTACATGGGCTCGCATCTCGATACCCAACCCACCGGAGGCCGCTATGACGGCGTGCTCGGCGTGCTGGGCGCATTGGAAGTCATCCGCACGATCAACGACATGAACCTGCAAACCCGCCATCCCATCGTGGTGACCAACTGGACCAACGAAGAAGGCGCGCGTTTCGCCCCGGCGATGCTGGCAAGCGGCGTGTTCGCGGGTCTGCACACCCAAGACTACGCCTACAACCGCACTGACATGGACGGCCTACGCTTTGGCGACGAGTTGGCCCGCATCGGCTGGGTTGGCGATGAAGTGGTCGGTGCGCGCAAAATGCACGTCATGCTGGAACTGCACATCGAGCAGGGGCCTATTCTGGAGGCCGAGGGTAAAGAAATCGGCATCGTCACCCACGGCCAGGGCCTGTGGTGGCTGGAAATCACCCTGACCGGGCGCGATGCCCACACAGGCTCCACCCCAATGGCGATGCGGGTGAACGCAGGCCTGGGCATGGCCAGGATCACCGAGCGCGTGCATCAGATCGCCATGGGCCACCAGCCGGGCGCGGTGGGTGCTGTGGGGCAGGTCAAGGTGTTCCCGAACTCCCGCAACGTCATTCCCGGCAAGGTGATCTTCACTGTCGACATCCGCTCCCCCGATCAAACCAAACTGGATTTGATGCGCGGCGAGGTCGAACGCGCGGCCCACGCTGTCGCCGCCGAGTTGGGCCTTGACTGCTCGATTGAGGATGTCGGCCATTTCGACCCCGTCACCTTCGATGCAAACCTCGTGAACATCGTCCGCCAAAGCGCTGAAAAGCTGGGATATTCCCATATGGACATCATCTCGGGTGCCGGCCACGACGCCTGCTGGATCAACCGCGTCGCCCCGACCGTGATGATCATGTGCCCCTGCGAGGGCGGGCTTTCCCACAACGAGGCCGAGAAGATTTCCCCGGACTGGGCAGCGGCAGGCACGGATGTGCTGCTGCACGCCGTGCTGGAAGTGGCGGGGGTGGTGGGGTGAGAAGTGCCGCGCTGCTTTCAGGAGCCTATATCCTCGGCGTGCTTGGGCTCGGATTTTTTGTTTCAGGAAATTTCGTCGTAGGCTTCGCGGCCTATTTCGCGTGGCTTCCGGCTATCGTCTGCTTAGGTGTGCTCCTGATTGCGCACATGATCTTTTGTTTGAAGCAAACGATCAGGCTACAGTTTCTGTGGTTTGGATTGGTTCCGGCCGTTGCTTCTTGGGCCTTTGTGGTCATGCGTGGCGGGAGTTTGCTCGGGGCAATGCAACTTGGGGTCAGCTGTATCCTGTTGTTCGCAGTCGTGCAGTTCTTCGTCACGGTTTTCAAAGAACTTCTCAGTGTGATGTTCAAATTTCGGCGGCATGAAGCAAATTAAGGAACGCCCCATGACCACAGTCATCAAAAACGGCACCATCGTTACCGCTGATCTGACCTACAAGGCCGATGTCCTGATCGACCAAGGCAAGATCACCCAGATCGGCCCGAACCTGCACGGCGACCGCACGCTGGATGCCTCGGGCTGCTATGTGATGCCCGGCGGGATTGATCCGCATACGCATCTGGAAATGCCGTTCATGGGCACCTATTCGGCGGATGATTTCGAATCCGGCACCCGGGCGGCCCTCGCAGGCGGCACCACGATGGTGGTGGATTTCGTCCTACCGGGGCAGGGGCAGGGGCTGATGGATGCAGCCCAGATGTGGCACAACAAATCCACCCGCGCGAATTGTGACTATTCCTACCATATGGCGATCACCTGGTGGGGCCAGAAGGTGTGGGAGGATATGGAGCTTTCCGTCAAGGCGGGCATGACCAGCTTCAAGCATTTCATGGCCTACAAGGGCGCGTTGATGGTCAACGATGATGAAATGTATCAATCTTTCAAACGGGTTGGCGATCTCGGCGGCTTGGCCATGGTCCATGCCGAAAACGGCGATGTGGTGGCCGAACTGACCGCCAAACTGCTGGCCGAGGGCAATACTGGCCCCGAAGCCCACGCCTATTCCCGCCCGCCGCAGGTCGAGGGAGAGGCCACCAACCGCGCCATCATGATCGCCGATATGGCCGGGGTGCCGCTTTATGTCGTGCATACAAGTTGCGAGGACAGCCACGAAGCCATCCGCCGCGCCCGGATGCAGGGCAAGCGCGTCTGGGGCGAACCCTTGATCCAGCACCTGACGCTGGACGAATCCGAATACCAAAACCCCGATTGGGACCATGCCGCCCGCCGGGTGATGTCGCCGCCCTTCCGCAACAAATCGCACCAAGACAGCCTGTGGGCCGGCCTGCAATCGGGGTCTTTGTCGGTGGTGGCAACTGACCACTGCGCCTTTACCACCGATCAGAAGCGCTACGGTGTCGGCAATTTCTCGAAAATCCCCAATGGCACTGGCGGGCTAGAGGACCGGATGCCGATGCTGTGGACTTACGGCGTTGCCACCGGCCGCCTGACGCCGAATGAATTCGTCGCCGTCACCTCGACCAACATCGCGAAAATCCTGAACTGCTACCCGCAAAAAGGTGCTGTTCTGGTCGGCGCCGACGCCGATCTGGTGGTGTGGGACCCTGAAAAATCGAAAACCATCGCCGCCTCCACCCAGCAATCCGCGATTGATTACAACGTGTTCGAGGGCAAAGTTGTCAAAGGCCTCCCCCGCTACACCCTGTCGCGCGGCGTGGTTTCGGTGGACGATGGCGAGATCAAAACCCGCGAAGGCCATGGCCAATTCGTCGCCCGCGACCCCCGCCCCGCCGTGAACCGCGCGCTGAGTGCGTGGAAAGACCTGACCTCGCCGCGCCCGGTGACCCGGTCGGGTGTGCCTGTGACGGGGGTGTGAACGCAATCGTGAGCAGTATTCCAGCTACCCAACTTAGCACCAAGGCAGCACACATCTTTCTCGGATTTCTCGTGGCCTGTGCTGTTGCGGCGACAGCTTTCACTATACACAGTGTGATCTTCATGATCGCGTCCGCTCAATCTGCCAGACAAGAATGGGGCGAACTACTACTAAGCACGATTGGTGCCATTGGAATGGTATTTATGCTGAGTTGCGCTGTAGCTTTGCCGGGGTTTGTCGTTCTGCGATTGATTCTATGGATATTTAAACGGACGGACTGGCTGAGTTTTGCGATAGTCGGTGCGTTAAATGGGCTGCTGGTTGCGGGATTTTTCGGACAAACTGGGGCGTTTTCACTCGATTTGTTCATCAAATATCCACCTAGCCCGGTTGCTCCGCTTATAGGGGGGCTGGCGGGGGCTGCTGCGTGTTTGACAGAGAGATACTTCGCGCGTCGTAGCGCGATGAAGGCGGGCGTCGCATGAAAGATACACTTACAAATCCTGTCATCGAAGCCCGCAACCTGCAACTGGTGTTCCAGACCAATGACGGCCCGGTGCAGGCACTCAAAGACGTGAACCTGACCATCAACAAGGGCGATTTCGTCTCGTTCATCGGACCAAGTGGCTGTGGAAAAACCACTTTCCTGCGCGCGATTGCGGCTTTGGAGACGCCAACAGGTGGCACTCTCACCGTCAACGGCCTCAGCCCCGATGAGGCACGCCGCAAGCGAGCATATGGTTATGTGTTTCAGGCGGCGGGGCTGTATCCTTGGCGCACGATTGCGGGGAATATCCGGCTTCCGCTTGAAATCATGGGGTTCTCGAAAGCCGAGCAGAACCAGCGGGTTGAACAGGTTTTGGAACTGGTGGAGCTTTCAGGCTTTGGCAAGAAGTTCCCGTGGCAGCTTTCCGGCGGGATGCAGCAACGCGCCTCAATCGCCCGCGCGCTTGCGTTTGACGCCGATATTCTGCTGATGGACGAACCCTTCGGCGCGCTGGATGAGATTGTGCGGGATCGCTTGAACGAGGAGGTCTTGAAGCTTTGGGCGCGCACCGGGAAAACCATTGGGTTCGTCACCCATTCCATCCCAGAGGCGGTGTATCTATCAACCAAGATCGTGGTGATGTCGCCCCGCCCGGGGCGGATCACCGATGTGATCGAAAGCCCTTTGCCGAAGGAACGCCCGTTGGATATTCGCGACTCCAAAGAGTTTATCGAGATTTCGCACCGGGTGCGTGAGGGGCTTCGGGCGGGGCATTCCGATGAATAGGCGCTGTAGGCAACCCGTGCTCATCCCGTGCTTTATCTCCCCATACGCGGGGGGCAGGCGATGAACCTTGTCACCCTCGCGTGGCTGGTCGCCTCAACCGCCGTGTTTGTCGCAGCCAATGGCGTGCTGAAAACCTATGCCCAACAAGGCGGCATCTGGGTGCTGGCGGGCGCGCTGGCGCTGTTCTGCGTGGGCAACACGCTGATGGTGCAGGTGATGCGCGGCAACGGCCTCGGCGTGGTGATTGCCTTGTCGGTGGTGTTTCAACTAGTCGCGATCACCGCGATGGCACTGGTGGTGTTTGGCGAAAAGCCCAGCCCGCTGCAACTGGCCGGGATGGCATTGGGCGTGGTCGCGGTGATGATGATCGCTTGGCCGGAGGGGCAGGCATGAAGCGGCTGGTGATCCGGCATGATGGCTGGCCTTGCGCGCGCCTGCTTGCGGCGCAAGATGAGTATTTTTGCCAAGATGAAGCGGGGGCGTGATGAGCAAGGCTTTTCCGATCCTGACCGTTCTCTTGATCATCGTCGCGGTCTGGTATGCGGCGGCCATCTGGATGAACGCGCCTTGGGCCTATGATCAGGCGGCGCGGGCGGATCAGGCGGCTCCGACGCTGATGCAACTGCCGGGGTTGACGTTGGATCAGGAACGCCCGGTTTTGCCGAGCCCGCATCAGGTTGTCAGTGAACTGGTCAAATCGACCCTTGGTCTGCCGCCGAGTTCGAAAAAGTCGCTGGTTTACCATGCTTGGGTGACGATCTCGGGCACTTTGCTCGGCTTTGCGATGGGCACGACTTTGGGGGTCTTCCTGGCTGTTGGCATCGTGTATTCGCGCAGCATGGAGATGAGTGTTCTGCCTTGGGCGATTGCAAGCCAGATGGTGCCGATCATCGCCCTCGCCCCGATGCTGGCGGTGGTGATGCATGCGGTGGGGGCGACGCCGCTTATGACCAAGGCGGTGATCTCGGCTTATCTGTCGTTCTTCCCGGTGGTGGTAGGGATGGTGAAGGGCCTGCGCAGCCCGGATGCGATGCAGTTGGATTTGTTGCAAACCTACGCTGCGCCCGGTGGCTCGGTGTTCTGGAAACTGCGGTTGCCGTCCTCGATGCCGTATTTCTTCGCAAGCGTGAAGGTGGGGATTGCGGCCAGCCTTGTGGGCGCGATCGTGGCCGAGTTGAACCAGCAGGCGGGCTTGGGCGCGCGGTTGTTGCAGGGGTCATACTATGGCCAGACCACGCAAATCTGGGCGGCGTTGTTCTTGTCGGCCATCCTCGCGGCGGTGCTGGTGATGCTGGCTGGGCGGATTGAGGGCAGGGTGCTTTTGCGGATGGGGATGCGGCGATGATGGTGCTGGACCCGAGGCTATGGTGCTTGCTGGCGTTCTGGGCCGGGGCTTGGCTGCTGAACTCCGAACTTTCAAAAGGCCGCGCGACTTGGGTGCGCTATGCGGTGCCGTTGCTGTTTGGTGTCACTGTGCTGGTGCTGTGGCAGGCCGGAGTGACGGCGTTTGGCGTCAACAGGATCATCCTGCCGCCGCCCAGTGATGTGCTGGAGCGGATGAGCAACAGTGTGCCGATCCTCTGGGCCGACCTCGTGCAGACCTTCTTCAAGGGCGCACTCAGCGGCTATGCGATCGGCTGTGCGGCGGCGATCCTGACCGCGATCGCGATTGACCGCTCGCCCTTCCTGCAAGCCGGGCTTTTGCCGGTGGGCAATTTCGTCGCGGCCTTGCCAATTGTTGGGATAGCGCCGATTCTGGTGATGTGGTTCGGCTTTGACTGGCACTCAAAAGCCGCCGTCGTGGTGGTGATGGTGTTCTTCCCGGTGCTGGTCAATACCATCGCAGGGTTGGCTGCGTCTGAGGTGATGCAGCGCGATCTGATGGCGACCTATTCGGCCAGCTATTGGCAGACGCTGTTCAAGCTGCGGCTGCCAGCGGCGATGCCGTTCATCTTTAACGGGTTGAAAATTGCGACAACGCTGGCGCTGATCGGCGCGATTGTTGCTGAATTTTTCGGCAGCCCTATCGTGGGCATGGGTTTCCGCATCGTGGCCGAGGTCGGGCGCTCATCGCCAGATATGGTTTGGGCCGAGATTGCGGTGGCGGCATTGGCGGGATCGGCGTTTTATGGGCTGGTCGCGCTGATCGAGAAGCGGGTAACGTTCTGGCATCCGTCACAAAGAAACTAGGAAACGAAAACGCCCAAAACCGGGCTTCAACTTGGAGGTTGAGAATGAAAAAGCTACTGACATCGGCGCTGTTTCTGGCATTTGCTGGCAGCGCACAGGCAGCCGATGATGTAACGCTGCAACTGAAATGGGTCACCCAAGGCCAGTTCGCGGGCTATTATGTCGCGGCGGCGAAAGGCTATTACGAAGAAGAAGGCCTGAACGTCACCATCCTGCCCGGCGGCCCCGATGTGGCCCCGACGCAAGTGATCGCGGGCGGTGGCGCCGATGTGGTGATTGACTGGATGCCTTCGGCACTGGCTGCACGCGAAAAAGGCTTGGCACTGGTCAACATCGCGCAGCCGTTCAAATCTTCGGGCATGATGCTGACCTGTCTCAAAGAATCCGGCGTCGCCACCCCGGCGGATTTTGCAGATAAGACCCTCGGCGTCTGGTTTGGCGGCAACGAATATCCTTTCTTGAACTGGATGAACAAACTGGCGCTGAAAACCGATGGCACGGCGGGCGGTGTGACCGTGCTGAAGCAGGGCTTCAACGTCGATCCCTTGCTGCAAAAGCAGGCGGCCTGCATCTCGACCATGACCTATAACGAATACTGGCAGGTGATTGATGCGGGCGTGAAGCCCGAAGATCTGGTGACCTTCAAATATGAAGACGAAGGTGTCGCCACTCTGGAAGACGGCCTTTATGTCATGGAGGACAAACTGGCGGACCCCGCGTTTGAAGACAAGATGGTGCGCTTCGTGCGCGCCTCGATGAAGGGCTGGAAATATGCTGAAGCCAATGGCGACGAAGCAGCCCAGATCGTGATCGACAACGACGCGACGGGTGCGCAGACCATCGAGCATCAAAAGCGCATGGTGGCTGAGATCGGCAAGCTGACCGCAGGCAGCAACGGCGCGCTGGACGAGGCGGATTACAAACGCACCGTGGCGGCGCTGATGTCAGGTGGGTCGGATCCGGTGATTACCAAAGAACCTACCGGCGCTTGGACGCATGTTGTGACCGACAAAGCGCTGCAATAAGCGCATGGCTTGGTGATGACGCGGGCGCGGGGGCAACCTCGCGCCCGTTTGTTTGCGGCAAGACGATTTATGAAGCGCATAAATCGTGGCCACCCTGCACATTGTAAAGTTTTCAATTTCTTGTAAATTTCATGGCGCAATCGGGAGTTATGCCATGCCAATCTCTGCCCTGACCGGAACCCGCCTGCGTGAGCGCCGGGTGGCTTTGGCGCTGCGGCAGGCTGATCTCGCCGAAAGCGTTGGCATCTCGGCATCCTATCTGAACCTGATCGAACACAACCGCCGCCGCATTGCCGAGCCTTTGCTGGCGCGGCTGGCGGAAGCTTTGGGTCAGCCGCTGCAAAGCTTTCGCGAAGGTGTGGGCGGCACCGTGCTGGATGATCTGCGCGCGGCGGCAGCGCGGTTGCCGGGTGCCGAGATTGACCGCAGCGAGGATTTCGCCGGGCGGTTTCCCGGCTGGGCCGCCACAGTGATCGGGCTGCACCAGCGCGTGGCCGGGTTGGAACGCGCGCTAGAGGCGATGAACGACCGGATGAGCCACGACCCGCATCTGTCAGCAAGCCTGCATGAGGTGCTGTCAGCCGTGGCCTCGGTGCGATCTACAGCGGCGATTTTGGCGGATACCGAGGATATCGAGCCGGAGTGGCAGGCGCGGTTCTTGGGCAACTTGCAAGACGACAGCAAGCGTTTGGCTTTGGGGGCCGCAGCTTTGGTGCGCTATCTCGATACGGCGGGGCAGGCAGAGGAGCAGGGGCTGGCCTCACCGCAAGAGGAGTTAGAGGCGTGGCTGGCGGCGAATGATTGGCAAGCGGCGGATGCGCGCGGCTTGGCCTCGGCGGCTGCGCGGCAGATGGCGGGCGCATGGATGGCGCAGGCGGCGCGCGATCTTGTGGCCTATCCCGCAGCGGGATTTGCCCATGCTTTGGCCGAGCTCGGGCCGGATCCGGCGGCGCTGGCGGCGCGGTTTGGCGGCGATGTGCTGGCGGCGTTCCGGCGGATTGCCTTGCAGCCCGGGATGCAGGCGGGATTGGTGGTCTGCGATGCCTCGGGAACTTTAACCTTCCGCAAGCCCATCTCGGGCTTTGCTTTGCCGCGCTTCGGGGCGGCTTGCCCGCTGTGGCCATTGTTTGCGGCGCTGTCGCGCCCGATGACCCCGATTGAAATGCTGATCGAAACCGCCGGGCCACAGCCTTTGCGCTTTCGGGTTCGGGCGTTTTGTCAGCCGCGCTTTCCGCAGGGGTTTCGCGGACCGGAACTGCGTGAGGCGGCGATGCTGATCTTGCCCGAGATCGGCCGCGTCGGGGATGCCTTGTCGATTGGCTCGACCTGCCGGATTTGCCAGCGCACGGCCTGCCCTGCGCGACGCGAGCCTTCGATTTTGTCGGCGTAGATTTTGGCCCAAACGGCAGAAGCCTCCGGCGGGGATATTTAAGCCAATGTGAAATTGCCAGGGGAGTGGCTTCCTTTTGACAGCGCGCGGCTTTGCGCGGATAGTTAGGTTCCGGGGGAAATTTATGCGTCAGGTTTTGCTGATAGAGGATGAGGCCAACATCGCCGAGGCGTTGCGCTTTATCCTGTCGCGCGATGGTTGGTTGGTGTCGGTCGTGGCCGATGGCGCGCGGGCCTTGGCGGAAGTACTGCGCTTGCGACCCGATCTGGTGATTTTGGACTCGATGCTGCCGGGGATGAGCGGGCTGGAGATTCTGCTCGCTTTGCGCGCCGATCCGGCCAATGCGGCGCTGCCGATCCTGATGCTGACCGCCAAGGGGCAGGTGCGCGACCGCGAGGCTGCCGAGCGGGCAGGCGTGACGGCGTTCATGAGCAAGCCGTTTGATAACTCGGAAATCCGCGCTATGGTGCGGGAATTGCTCGGGGCCTGATGCGCGGCCCGCGCGCGCCCTTGTTTCTCGCCCGCGCGGTCTACCGCCAGCGCCGCTTGCGCGATGCAGCGCGGTTGCTGCCACTGGTCGGGTTCTTCCTGCTGATGCTGCCGTTGATGTGGAGCGATACGGCCGGGGCAGGCCGCACGGCGGTCTATGTGTTCGGGGTATGGGGCCTTTTGATCGGCCTTGCCGCCTATGTCGCCCCCGGATTGGCGCAGCCCGAAGCTGACGCACCCGCCGAGGACGCCTGATGCCGTTCAATGTGCTGGTGCTGACCTGTCTGGCCTATGTGGCGTTTCTGTTCCTCGTCGCCTTCGTCGTCGAACGTCGCGCCTCGCGTGGCGAGATGCGGTTCCTGCGCTCGCCCTTGGTCTATACTTTGTCCTTGTCGATCTATTGCACGGCTTGGACGTTCTACGGCGCGGTGGGCTCTGCGGCGCGCACGGGTCTGGAGTTTCTGACGATCTACTTGGGGCCGACCTTGGTATTCGTCGGCTGGTGGTGGGTACTGCGCAAATTGTTGCGGATCGGGCGCAGGCAGAGGGTCACATCGATTGCCGATCTGATTTCCAGCCGCTACGGCAAATCGAACCTGCTGGGCGTGCTGGTCACGGTGATTGCCGTGGTCGCCGCTACACCCTATATCGCGCTGCAACTGCAATCAGTGACGCTGTCGTTCAGCGTCTTCGCACAAAGTTCGCCCGAGGCTTGGGCGATGCCCGACCGCGATGCCACCGCGATCTGGGTGGCCGCTGGCCTTGCGCTGTTCACCATCCTGTTTGGCACCCGCAATCTGGATGCCAAAGAGCAACACCACGGCATCGTCATGGCCATCGCGGTGGAGGCGGTGGTTAAACTGGTGGCCCTGCTGGCGGTCGGCATCTTCGTGGTCTGGGGCTTGGGCGGCGGTCCTCTTGCGATGATCAGCCGGATTGAGACCTACACCGATCCGGATTGGGCGATCCAGCCCGGGCGCTGGGGCGGTCTGATCTTTCTCTCTGCCGCCGCCGTCATCACCCTGCCACGGATGTTTCAGGTGCTGGTGGTGGAGAACGTCGAGGAGGGTCACCTTGCCCGCGCGTCTTGGGCGTTTCCGACCTATCTGTTTCTGATCAGCCTGTTCATCCTGCCCATCGCCCTGATCGGGCTGGAGCGGATGCCCGCAGGATCAAACCCCGATATGATGGTGCTGACCTTGCCGCTGCACGAAGGCCAGGGGGGCCTCGCACTGCTGGCCTTCCTTGGCGGATTTTCCTCGGCAACCTCGATGGTCATCGTCGAAACCATTGCCCTCGCAACGATGGTCTCGAACCACATCTTGATGCCCGCTTGGCTGTGGCTGCGCCCGCAAGCCGCCCATTCCGGCGATCTGCGCGGCGCGATCCTGCTGGCGCGGCGGTTCTCGATCATCGGCGTGCTGGCGCTGGGGCTGGAGTATTTCCGCCTGTCCGGCGGTTCGGCAGCGCTGGCCGCGATTGGCCAGATTGCCTTTGTCGGCATGGCGCAGGTGCTGCCCGCGCTCTTGGGCGGGATTTTCTGGCGTGGCGGTACCAAGCTGGGGGCAGGTTTGGGCCTCAGCATCGGCTTTGCAACTTGGGGGTTCACGCTGTTCCTGCCCTCCTTCGGCGCGGGTGCGGCGATATCGGCTGATGTCTTGCAGCACGGGTTGTTCAACCTGCCATGGCTGCGCCCGCAAGCCCTGTTTGGCACCGAAGGCATGGACCCTCTGAACCATGCGATCTTCTGGTCGCTGGCGCTCAACATCGCAGGCTATACCGCAGGCTCTCTGCTGTCCTTCCCCGATCCGGTCGAGCGCATCCAAGGTGCGGCCTTCGTCAACGCCTTTGATGATGAATTGCAGGCCGAACGTCTGGGCTGGACCCATGGCCAAGCTGAACCCGAAGCCCTGATGAACATGGCGCAGCGTATCTTGGGCGACGAAGCCGCGATATCGTTCTTTGAGGCCGAGGCCCGCGCCCAAGGCAAAGCCGGCTTCTTGCCCGACCTCACCCCGCGCTTTCTGGCGGGGCTGGAGCGCAATCTGGCAGGCTCGGTCGGCGCGGCCACTGCCCATGCGATGATCAGCCAGCTCTTTGGCCGCGCCACGGTGACGGTGGAAGATCTGATGGCGGTGGCGAATGAAACCGCCCAGATCATGGAATATTCGGCACGGCTGGAAGAACAACAGGGCGAACTTTCCCGCACCGCCCGGCAGTTGCGTGAGGTCAATGAAAAGCTGACCCAGCTGTCGGTGCAAAAGGATGCCTTTCTCAGCCAGATCAGCCATGAACTCCGCACCCCGATGACCTCGATCCGGGCGTTTTCCGAAATTCTGGCCGAGGGCGATCTGCCAAGCCCGCGCGTCGCTGAATACGGCCAGATCATCCATGCCGAGGCCAAACGGTTGACCCGGCTGCTGGACGATCTTCTGGACCTTTCCGTGTTGGAAAATGGGGCCGTGCAGTTGAACTTGGGGCTGTCGCACTTGGGCCAGATGATCGACCGCGCCTTGGCCAGTGCCAGCCAAACCCGGCCCGAACGCAACTTTGACATCCGGCGCGACTATCCGACCGAGGAGATATATTTGCGCACCGATGCCGATCGGTTGGTGCAGGTGTTCATCAATCTGATCTCAAACGCGCGAAAATATTGCGATGCGGCCAACCCGGTTTTGCGCATTGCGGTGCGGCAAAAAGGCGGGCGGGTGGTTGTGGATTTCATCGACAATGGCGCGGGGATCGCCAAAGACGCGCAGGGCTTGATCTTTGAGAAATTCGCCCGCCTGACCGATGATGCGCGCGCGGGCGGGGCAGGGCTTGGTCTGGCAATCTGCCGCGAGATTATGGCCAATCTGGGCGGCACCGTCAGTTACTTGCCGGGGCAACGCGGGGCCGCCTTCCGCGTCAGTGTGCCGTTGAGGATGGAAAAATCCGGCTGATGGTAACGCTTTGTTAGCCTGCCTGCCGCTAGTCTGACCCCAGGGCGGCCCGATCAGGGGAAATCAGGGGAACCAAGTGGCAGAAGCACAGCAAGACGGCGTCATTCGGCGCAAAATCGCGGCAGCCAAGGCGCTGCTGGCCGAAGGTGGGCCGGGGGCAGATCGCGGCTGGCGCTTGGGTCTGGCGCGTGCTGCACGCGATCGGCTAGGTCTGTCGGTTGAGGTGACGGCGCTGACGATCCAGCGTCAATCGCTGGCCGAACTGCTGGAAGTGCCGCCACACCAAGCCCTGATCGCGGTGCTGCAAGGCCCGGCGGAAGGTATGGGCCTGCTGATCCTGACGCCGCCAGTGCTCGCGGCGATGATCGAGGCGCAGACCTTGGGCAAAGTCTCGACCGGCCCGCTTGCCAGCCGCAAACCGACCCGCACCGATGCCGCAATGGTTGCCCCGACGCTGGATGCCGCGCTTGAGGGGCTGGAGCAAGCCTTGGCGCAAGAGGCAGATTTGCACTGGGCGGGCGGCTTTCGCTATGCCAGTTTTCTGGATGATCCGCGACCACTGGGGCTGTTGCTGGAGGATATCGACTACCGGGTGCTGACCGCCGAACTGTCCTTGGGTCTGGGCGCGCGGAAGGGTTGTGTGATCTTGGCGCTGCCGGCCGCCGGCAAAGGTGCGATGCCCGCGGCGGCGGTGAAAGGCCCGGACGCGGCAGCGCAATCCGGACAGGTCTTTGCGCAGGCGTTGGCGGAACAGGTCGAGGAGACGGCCTGCGTACTAGACGCCGTGGTCAGCCGGGTCTCGCTGCCGCTGAACCGGGTGATGGCGTTGAAGGTGGGAGAGGTGATCCCGCTGTCGCGCGCCTCGATTGACCGGATACAGTTTGAAGGCATGGATGGCCGCAGGCTGGCAGAGG
This sequence comes from Cypionkella sp., assembly GCA_046590425.1. Classification (GTDB taxonomy): domain Bacteria; phylum Pseudomonadota; class Alphaproteobacteria; order Rhodobacterales; family Rhodobacteraceae; genus Cypionkella. The sequence goes on from JBKJTI010000350.1 coordinate 20,626, forward strand.
GTCGCTTGGGGCAGAATCGCGGCATGCGGGCAATCCGGTTGACCAGCGGCGAAGCTCAGGCGCGCAAGGCTGCGGGGGCTGAGATCGCCGTGATCCCAGAACCGCTGCGCCAGACCGGCTGACAGCTGAGAAACCGATTTCCAATACGGAAATCGACACGGAATTTTTCAGAAAATTCCGGCTGGCGGCAAAAGTTAAGCCTTTATGAAAGACAATCTGCAAGCCATTGATTTTTCGATATGTCGCTCCGTGTCCACGCGTGGACACGCGCCAAACCTCAGTCTTTGCCCACACCCGCTTGCGCCGCCACAGCCTCAATCTGGGCCCGCAACGGCTCCAGATTATAGCCGTATTTCGCCGGGGTGCTGATCAGATCATCGGTCGATCTTTGCCCCGCATTCATCAGCGCCCAAACCACCGAACAGCGGTTCCCCGAGGCACAATAAGCAAACACCGGCCCCTCCGCCTCAGCCATCACTTGTCGTTGCAGCGCTACGTTTTCCATTGTCAACGCCCCCCCAATCACCGGATTGGCGACGAATGTCAGCCCCAAAGCCTCCGCCGCCGCTTTCACATGCGGGGTGTGGAGGTGGGGAGGAATTTCCCCGTCGGGGCGGTTGTCGATCACGGTGGTATACCCCGCCGCCTTGATCGCGGGCAGGTCGGAAAGCTCGATCTGCGGCGAGACGGCATAGGTCGGGGTCAAAGCGCGAATGTCCATTTTGCTCCTCGGGCTTGCGGCTGGGGCTGCGGCGTCAAGACGCGCGCGCAGGGCGGGTGCCGCGACCATACCGCCGAGCATCGCCAATAGAAAGACCAGACCGCCCGCGCCGCCAAAACTGATCGAGGCCAGCGCCGGACCGGGACACAGCCCCGCGAGCGCCCAACCCATGCCGAACAGGATAGAGCCCATGATCAGGTTCCGGTCAAGTTCGCGGCTGGGGGCAGGAGGCAGAGCAAGGCCGATATAGGAACGCTCCATCCGCGCCGCCACCCGCCACGCGACGGCCATCGGCAGGATCGCCCCGCCCAGCACGAAGGCAAGCGTCGGGTCCCAGGCGCCGAAAACATCCAGCCATCCCTGCACTTTGAGCGTGTCGGTCATACCGGAAATCCGCAGGCCCGCGCCGAACAGCCCACCCGACAGCAAAGCAAATCCCAAATGCCGCATCAGATCACCCCGATCAGTTGGCGCAGCAAAGCGATGGTCAGCCCGCCCGCCAGCAGATAGAGCAATGTCGCGACAATCCCACGCAGCGACAGCCGCGAGATGCCGCACACCCCGTGACCCGAGGTGCAGCCATTGGCAAGTCTTGTGCCGATGCCGACAAACAATCCCGCGAGGATAATCACCAGCCAGTTGCCGGTCAGATGAGTCTCGCCGCCGATCACAAGCGACAAAAGGTAAGGTACGCCTATCAGCCCGGCCAGAAACACCAGCCGCTCAGCCCAGTTCCTCCATCCAGAGCGATCCACAAGCCCGCCGATGATGCCCGATGCCCCCATCACCCGGCCATTGAACAGCAAATACACCGCCGCCGCCGCGCCGATCATCAGCCCGCCGACAAAGCCCCAAAGCCAATCCATCAGCACCCCTTCACGCGTTCACAGGCCATTCAGCGGCACTTTCAGGTAAGACAGGCCATTGTCCTCGGGCTCGGGCATCTGACCCGCGCGCATGTTGATTTGCAGCGAGGGGATGATCAGCCGGGGCATGGCGAGGGTCGCGTCGCGCTTTTCGCGCAAAGCGACGAAGTCATCCAGATTGCGGCCTGCGCCGACATGCACGTTCAGTTCCCTTTGAGCGCCGACAGTGGATTCCCATGCAAACTCATCCCGCCCCGGCGCTTTGTAGTCGTGGCCGACGAAAATCCGGGTGGCATCGGGCAGGGTCAGAATACGCTGCACGGAATCGAACATCACCGCTGCCGAGCCACCGGGAAAATCGCAGCGCGCGGTGCCGAAATCGGGCATGAACAGGGTATCGCCAACAAAGGCCGCATCGCCCGCCACATAGGTTAGGCAGGCGGGGGTGTGGCCGGGGGTGTGCATCACATCGACTCGCATCTGGCCGATCATCAGGCTGTCGCCCTCGCGAAACAGCCGATCAAACTGGCTGCCATCGCGGGCAAAGCGGGTGCCTTCGTTGAACACTTTGCCGAAGGTTTCCTGCACCACGCTGATCTGATCGCCAATGCCGATCTGCCCGCCCAATGCCTCTTGGATATAGGGGGCGGCAGAAAGGTGGTCGGCATGGACATGGGTTTCCAAAACCCATTGCAGATCAAGTGCTTCGGCGCGGATATACGCGATTACTGCATCGGCGGAGCGGGTGTCGGTACGCCCCGAAGCATAGTCGAAATCCAGCACGGAATCGATCACTGCGCAGGCGCTGCCGTTGGGTTCGCGCAACAGATAAGTGATGGTGTTGGTGGCTTCGTCGAAAAAAGCATGAACGGCGGGATGCATCGCGGCCTCCTTGGGCTTTCGACGACAGGATAAGTAATGTCGGCTTACATCGCAATGTCCTAATAATTTTGATGTGGCTGTGTTGACCTGCATCAAAGACGATCTGTGCCTTTGGCATAGAATGGACGCAGTCAGGAAAGGACAGCGCATGATCTCTACCACTGACCACAAGGCGCAGATGCAGCAGCGTATGGCCGCTTTGAAAAGCCGATTGAGCGGAATCTCGACCGAACTTATTGCCGAACATTCGCCGGATTGGGAGGAACTTGCCACCGAGCGCGAGGGCGATGAGGTGCTGGAAGGCATGGGAAATGCCGGATTGCTGGAAATCCGGCGGATTGAGGCTGCCTTGGCACGGATCGAGGCCGGAGACTACGGCGTCTGCGCGACCTGCGGCCAAGACATCGGGGCAGAGCGGTTGGATGTGTTGCCTGACACGCCGTTCTGCCGCAACTGTGCACAATAGGGAAGTGTTATGCCAAAGAATAATCCAATAACCGATATGACGGGCGAATTACTGGCGGCTACGCTGTCCGCGCAGGCGGCGGGGATGGAGTTGCTGCTGGCTGAAATGCGGGCCTTGAGTGAGGTGCTGCCGGGGGCTTTAGGGCAGGTGCCTGCACTTCCCGCGCATGTCGATGCAGCTGAAGAAGCCGATTTCGACAATATGCCAGTTTGAACGCTGCCCGTTTGAATTCGTCCAGTCTGCCACTAACAGTCTGAAATCGCGCATGCCCGCCGCTTGATGCGGTCTGGGATTGCCAAGCTCCGCGCGTGGTCGCTTAATGCTGCAAAGGTTTGGTGGAGCGGGTGATATGGACGGCAAGGCCTTGACGGATGCGGTGCGGGTAGAGCGCAGAGGGGCCGTTCTGCTGTTGATCCTTGCGCATCGCCCGGTAAATGTGTTGTCACAGCATCTGCGCGCCTCGCTTTCGGCGGCGTTGGTTGGGGTCGCCGACAGTGATCTGCGGGCGGTGGTGATTTGTTCGGATCTGGCGGCGTTTTCGGCCGGGGCGGATTTGTCTGAATTGGGAAAAGCCCATTCCGCGCCGGGACTGTCGGCGCTGTGTCAGCAGATTGAGGATTTCCCCAAGCCAGTGATTGTGGCCCTGAACGGCAGCACGTTGGGGCCGGGGTTGGAATTGGCTTTGGCCGCCCACGGCCGGGTGGCGAGCCCGCCGGCACATTTGGGTCTGCCTGAAATCGGGCTGGGACTGGTGCCTGAAGCCGGAGCAACGCAGCGCTTGCCGCGCTTGGTCGGGGCCGCGGCGGCCTTGAAACTGATGCTGGAGCCTGCACCGTTGACAGCCGCGCAAGCGCTGACCATCGGTCTGGTGGATCAGGTGGTAGAGGGCGATCTGCGGGCGCAGGCCTGCGCTTTTGCCGAAACTATGGCCGCTGGGTTGAGTGGCACCAGGCCGTTGAAAACCTCGGATCGAAGGGACGGATTGCGCGATGGCCGCGCCTATCAAGCGGCGATTGTTGCGGCACGGACGCGTTTTGCGGGCTCGCCTTTGCCGGCACCGAAGCGGTTGATCGACTGTGTCGAGGCTGCACAGCTTTTGCCATTGCAACAAGGGCTTGCCTTTGAGGCTGCGGCCTATGAAGCCTTGGTGTCCACGCCAGAAGCGCAGGGCTTGCGCCATGCGTTTTATGCTGAGCGCCGGGCCGCTTTCCCACCTGCAGCGCTGGCCAGTGTCGAGGCGGGGAAGCTGGCCAGCGTCGCGGTTTGGGGTGCGGCAGAGCCTGCGGCGGAACTGGTGAGTCAGGCTTTGGCGGCTGGGCTGCGTGTCAGTCTGATCGACCCCTCGCGCGACGCACTGGTGGCGGCGTTACAGATAATCGCCTCGCGGCAAGAGGCGGCGGTGCGCGAGGGGCGGCTGACGCCAGAGGCACGCGATGCCGATTGGGCGCGGCTGAGCACAGGATCAGCGGCGATCAGCGGGGTTGATCTGGTGCTGAACAACGCGGGTGGGCAGCCACTGCTGCAGGATACCATTCCGGTCGTCGCGCTGGGGGCACTGCCCGCGCGGGGGGCCGGGACGCGGGTAGGGATCAGCGTGGCACTGGCTGCGGGGCTGGTGGCGGAACTCGCGGCGGGGGCAGATGCTCCGGCGGCGGTGCAGGCGATGGGGTTGGCTTTGGGGCGGCGGCTTGGCTGGAAACTGGTGTTCACCGGGCCGGGCGGGCCGATAGACCGCCGCCTGCGCGCGGCATTGTCTGCGGCCGTCGCACAACTCGAAACCGAGGGGGTGGCGCGGAAAGTGATAGCGGCGGCGCTCGGTTCGTTCGGGATCGGGGTTTCCGCACGCGGGCCTCTGCCTGCGCCTCCAGTTGAGGCCAAGAGGGTGCTGGATGCCTGTCTGGCGGCATTGGCCAATCAGGCGGCGCGGTTGCTCAGCGAAGGTGTCGCGCGCAGGCCGCTGGATGTCGATGCAGCCGCCGTACTGCATGGGATGTTCCCGCGCTGGCAGGGCGGGCCGCTGTTTCAGGCTGACAAGCGCGGCTTGTTGGTGCTGCGCGCCGACCTTAAGCGCCGCGCCGAGACAGCACCGCAGATTTATGCCCCGGATGCGCTATTTGATCGGTTGATCGCCGATGGCCGGGATTTTGGGTCGCTCAACAGCGCCGATTAGACCAAAATAACCCCGACGACGACCATGATCAGCCCCAGAAACGACACCGCCAGCGCGCCCATGTTCCACGCCACCACCCGCTGCATCGCCACGCGCGCCTGATCATCGGCCAAAGCCTGCCGCTTGATGCCCAGCACCAGTTTGATGCACCACGCCAGCCCGACAATGCCCAGCAGAGTCAACGCCGTCCCGATCCAGATCACGATATGCATTTCTGCCTCCCTGAAAACCTGCGCCTGCGGTAACGCCCTTGGCAAAGCCTTGCAACCCCGCACGGGCCGCGCTTGATCCTGCCAGCCCCGCCCTGTAGGAACAGCCAAACCCAAAGCAAAAGAGCACCCGCGATGAATGATGTAACCGCCGCCTATACCGTGACCGCCGACGAGCTGCGCCAGTTCATCGAGCGTGCCGAGCAACTCGCGTCCGAGAAGAAGGACGTGGCCGAGCAGGAAAAAGAACTGTTTGCCGAGGCGAAGGGCCGTGGCTACGACACCAAGGTCATGCGCAAGGTGATTGCTTTGCGCAAACGCAAGCCCGATGAGATCGCCGAAGAAGAAGCGATCATCGAGATGTATAAATCCGCGTTGGGGATGCAGTAAGCCCAAGCGGCTTTAATCAGCGGCTAAACTCAGACCGGGCCTGCAAGCGCAGCAGCCCGGTTTTTGTTTGGCAACACACCCCAAAAAGATCCACTAAACTCATCATCCTCTGTGCGCAAATATCCCACGGGGGTTTGGGGGTGTGAAACACCCAAGTGACCGCAATGCAGAGCACCCCACTTCAAGGCGCGATGAAATCCACCCCCGGCAAGTGGCTGATGCGATAGACATCCTCCTCATAAAGCCGGGTCAACTCGGCCACGGTTGCTTCGGTCCAGCCGGGCATGATCACTTCGGCATTGATGCGATCCGGCAGCGCGAATTTATCCAAAAACGCCGAGACGATCTTGCGCCACTGCATCACCGAGGCGGGCGGATGGCTTTCGAGATAACTTTGCAGCCGCGTCAGCCCCTCGCCTGACATCAGCGTGGCCAGCAGGTCGTTTTCGCCCTCCAGCACTACGTTATCGGGCAGGCCTGCGACGGTGTGCAATACCTCGGGCCAGATCAGCGGAGTGTCTTCATCACACCAGATCGTCAGCGGTGTGCCGGGGCTCAGTGTTAATATCCGCTGCACCACCTGCGACCAATGCAGTTTGAAGATATCAGCCTTACCAATGAAATCGGCATAGGTTTTGTTCGGCAGTTTTTCCAGCAAAGCCGGAAGGAAGGTCGCCGGGTTGCGGATGGAAAGGTGGAATTCCGCCTCAATCTCCGGGAAAATCTGGCTGAAGGCGCGCACCCGCTCACCCGCCGCCGGGTAAAGCGTGCCATCCAGCGCCCAGGGCGCGAGTGACAGAAAACTGTCCCAACACAGCACCATGCGGTCGGCGACGTCTTCTTCCATTATCTTGTCAAGGATCAGCGCTTGGGTGTCGCGGCTTGCGGCGCTGCCCTTCAGTTGAATGGCAGTGTCGCGCAGCAGGTTGCGGTAGCGCTTCGGGCCCGGCACGACAATGCCATGTTCGGCCAACACCTCACGGTTTTTCAGAAGACATTTCAGAAGACGCTCCTCATCGGTGAAGTGCGCGCCAAGGTGATAGACGATCCGCATCGGGGGGTGGCCTGACTGCTTGTTCTTGTTGGCGCAACTATAGTCGGTTTTCTTTACAGGGAAACCGCTTTCCGTTATCTGGCGCGGATGATGCCTTTGCAAAACAGTCAGAAATCCCATCTTCGCCTGCGGATCAATGCGCTGCGGTTTGATATCTGGTCACTGGGCGCGCTGCTGGTCGGGGGCATCGTCCTGGTGCCGATGCTGGCGGTGGTCTGGATCGCGTTTCATCCGACGGAAAACATCTGGCCGCATTTGCTATCGACCGTGTTGCCACGCTATTTCACCGCCACTTTGCGGATGATGCTGGGCGTCGGTGTGCTGTCGGCAGCGATGGGGGCGGGGGCGGCGTGGCTGGTGGTGATGTACCGCTTTCCCGGCAGCCGCTGCCTGGATTATGCGCTGCTGTTCCCGATGGCGATTCCCGCCTATGTCGGAGCCTATGCACTGGTGGATTTTCTGGATTACGCCGGGCCGTTGCAGATCGCGCTGCGTGGGGCTTTTGGCTGGCAGAATGCGCGTGATTACTGGTTTCCCGAGATTAATTCCGAGCCTGCCGCGATACTGGTGCTGTCGGCGGCGCTGTATCCCTATGTCTATCTGATGACCCGTGCGGCACTGCGCGAGCAGTCGGGGGCGAGTTACGAGGTGGCGCGATCCTTGGGTATGGGGCCCTGGGGGATGTTCTGGCGGCTGGGTCTGCCTTTGGTGCGCCCGGCGATTGCGGCGGGTGTGGCTTTGACGATGATGGAGACGGTGGCCGATTTCGGTACGGTGTCGACCTTTGGCGTACAAACGCTGACCACCGGAGTGTTCTCAACCTGGTTGAATGGCGGCAATGCCGGCGGGGCGGCCCAGATCGCAGGCGTCATCCTGTCGCTGGTGCTGGTACTTTTGAGCATCGAATATGTCAGCCGCCGCAATGCCCGTTTTCACCGCCAGTCACGCGCGACCCGACCAGTGATGCCGATCCGGTTGCGCGGCCCGTGGGCTTGGGCTGCGACGGCGTTGTGTCTGGTGCCGTTTCTGCTCGGCTTTGCTCTGCCGACGGCGGTGATGCTGGGCCATGCCTTGGCCAAGCCGCAGATGTGGCTGGCACCGGGGCTGCTGCAGGCGGCGCTGAACACGGTGATCGTCGGCGGCATTGCGGCAATACTGACCGTCTCGGCGGCGCTGTTTCTGGTCTACGGCGTGCGGATGGCGGGGCGCAGTCTGGCGCGCACCGTGCTGCCGGTGACCACTTTGGGCTATGCGATGCCAGGAGCCGTGCTGGCGGTGGGCCTGCTGGTGCCACTAGCAACCCTCGACCACCGAGTGGCCGATCTGGTGCTGGCGGTGACCGGGCATGACCCCGGCCTGATGCTGACCGGCACGGCGGCGGCGATTGTGCTGGCCTATCTGGTGCGGTTTTTCGGCATTGCGCAGGGCGCGGTGGATTCGGCCTTTGGGCGGATTTCGCCCTCGTTGCCGATGGCCGCGCGCAGTTTGGGGCGCGGCGTGGGGGGCACCCTGCGCGATGTCTATCTGCCGCTAATGCGGGGCTCTGTTCTGACCGCGCTGCTGTTGGTCTTTGTCGAATGTGTCAAGGAACTGCCCGCCACTCTGCTGCTGCGCCCTTTCAATTTCAACACCTTAGCCACGCGGGTCTACGAACTTGCCAGCCTGGAGCGCATCGGCGAAGCCGCCCCCGCCGCCCTGATCGTCACGGCCATGGGCCTTGCGGCGGTGGCCTTGCTGGTCCGCGCCACAAGATAGGGTATCGCAAGCAACCCCCTTGCACCCGACGCTGCCAGCCGATATTTGAAGGGGACTGCCCTTATAGCTCAGCTGGTAGAGCACCTGATTTGTAATCAGGGGGTCTCGGGTTCGAATCCTGATGGGGGCACCATTTTCCACATTTGCCAGACCGGAGCCTTGCGATGAAGCTTGCCGAGGAAATCCGACGGATCTTGCGCACGGCGGGGTATTCTTTGGACGGATGGCGGCATG
>JBKJTI010000066.1:0-53820 GCA_046590425.1 Cypionkella sp.
CGCGCCACACCACCCGTTGCGCGCGCTTCCAGCCCCGCTACCAAGTCGCGCAGCGTTGCCCGCGCAATGAACAGTGGCAGACGGCGTTCGTCAATGCAAACGTCCGGGATGGGACACCTAGCAAGTATCTTCTGTTGATAAGAATAGCGTTCGTGATCTGGGAAAGGTGCTCAGTTAAGCCTTCCTCAGAAAGATACAGCACCGGGATTGAGAACACGGCAAGGAGATCGGTGATTGCGATCATCGGCGTATTATTCACCACCAAGGCGGTGTCTCCATAGGCACGCCACATCGAAAGCCGTCCTCGTTTGTCTTCTTTTGGATCGTGAACCGAAACACATGCAATGTAAGTTTCAAATTGCCAATCATGCCTCCATCCCGAAAGAAGTTCATCTGCTTGCTTTATTGTGTCTGGAAATATATCATCGACGGCTTCACGAAACCTTGCTCCTTCTGGTCCATTAAAAACCGCAACGATCAAATTCAGCCCATATAAAATTTCCGAGTAGTCATTCATGACTGAGGCATTTCTGAACCACAGCTCTTGATTTCTTATTATCTTAATCGCCGTATCCGCCGAGGTATAGTAAACGAATCTCTTTTGTTGAGCGGCAACAGCCATGACTTCGTCAACAATTTTTGGCTGAAATATCTGTTTGAATTTTAACGTAATTTCGTCGAATTCCACGGTAATATCGCCTCCCCAGTGCCTCAATCAGTACAGCATACCTTCATTATGACAGGGCAGGAAAGGCTCGATTTACTGGAGGCAGGTTCTCTGGCACTACGCCCCTTGCCCAACCGCTTTCAGCCTTATGGGCAACGGACCGAGGCGGATGGAGTCGCACTGGTCGTTGCCCATAAGAGCCTCCGGCGGGGATATTTGAGCGCAGAGGATGAACCGGGTTGGGGCTGGTGAACTCGGGGAGCCACTTACTCGCTTGCTAGATCGTAGGACCGCCGCCCCGCAATTCTCTGCGCAACCGTTCCGCATCTCGCGCGTTATCTCTTTGATGAGCGGGGACCCGTGCGGTCTTCCGAGCGAAAGGGTGATGATGATGCGGAATTTTGCTTTGCCGATGGTGCTGGTGGCGAGTTTGGCGGGGGTGGCTCCGCTCCATGCGCAGACTGATTTGGGTGATGTTGTCTCGGGCATTGCGCAGTCTTTGATTGCGCAGGAGATGGACAAGAAGGCCTATCTCGAGGCGCAGCGGGTGAACACGGTGCGGGGGTATCGCGGCTATTTGACCCAGTATCCGAAGGGGATTTACCGGGTAAATGCGCAGCAGGCTCTGGTGAAATTGGGGGCCTCGGTGGACCCTTATCCGGGCACGCCTGATCCGGGCAATCCGCCTGCGGGGGCCTCTGCTGCGCAGGTGGAGGCCTCGATTGGTCTGAGCCGGACGCAGCGGGTTTTGATTCAGCGACAGTTGACGGCCGTGGGCTATCCAACCGGGGTGGCGGATGGGCTGTGGGGGTCTAAGACTCGCGGCGCGATTGGTCAGTGGCAGAAAGCCAATAAGCTGGCGGTGACCGGATATGTGACGGCGCGGCAGGTGAATTTGATTGCGCAGCAGGCGGGGGACAAGGTGCAGCCCACGCCGCCAACTGGGCCTTCGGCAGGCGATGATCAGCTTGAGGAGCGCTTGCTGGGTCTGAGCTATGACGAGCGGCGCGAGGTGCAGCGGCGGCTGACCTCATTGGGCTATAATACCTATGGCGTCGATGGCGATCTGGGGGCGAACTCGCGCCGGGCTTTGGCGGCGTGGCAGCGGGACGAGAACCAACGGGCGAGCGGCTATCTGACGGCGGATCAGCTGCGGTTGCTGCGGCGGCAGTCGGGCGGCTGAGGCTGTGGTCTGAAGGTTAACAAGGCCGCCCATCGGTTTGGGCGGCCTTTTTTATGGCTCATTTAGCTGCTTTGACCGCCCTGCCCTGCGGATTGGAACCAGCGGCGGATGGTGTCGCGCTCGGGGTCTTCCATGTAGCTGAGGTTGGCGGGGGGCATCGCGTGGGTCAGGCCGGCTTGCATATAGATGCGTTTGGCTTCCGCTGCGATTTGGGCGGGGGTTTCCAGCACGACGCCTTTCGGGGGCCAGTAGATGCCCTCGTAGGCGGGCTCGGCGGCGTGGCACATTGAGCAGCGGCCTTGCACGATGGAGACGACTTCGTCGAAGCCTTGGCCACTGGCGTAGGTAAGCGATGGGCCGTTCAGTGCGGCTTCCTCGGGGCGGTGGCGCATCGGGGCGGTGGAGAGCCATGCGATGATCAGGAAGATGATTGCGGTGACGAACCATGTCCAATGCGGGTTGCCCTTGCGGGCGTGTTTGGTGTTGAACCAGTGGCGGATGGTGACGCCCATCAGGAAGACGAGGGAGGCGATCAGCCAATTGTATTCAGTGGCGAACACCAAGGGGTAGTGGTTGGACAGCATCAGGAACAATACTGGGAGTGTCAGGTAGTTGTTGTGGGTGCTGCGTTGTTTGGCGATCTTGCCGTATTTCGGGTCGGGGGTGCGGCCTGCTTTCAGGTCAGCCACCACGATGCGCTGGTTTGGCATGATGATCATGAAGACGTTGGCGGACATGATGGTGGCGGTGAAGGCTCCGAGATGGAGGAGCGCGGCGCGGCCGGAAAAGACTTGGGTGTAGCCCCAAGCCATGCCGACGAGGATGATATACAGGCCGATCATCAGCCGGGTGTTGTCGTCGCCGAAGCGGCTTTTGCAGATCAGATCATAGGCGATCCAGCCGAAGGCGAGGGAGGCGAGGGATATGGCGATGGCTTGGGTTTGGCTGAGGTCGGCTATAGCGGGGTCAATCAGGTAGAGGTTGGCGCCGAGGTAGTAGACCAGAAACAGCATGGCGAAACCGGAGAGCCATGTGGTGTAGCTTTCCCATTTGAACCAGGTGAGGTGTTCGGGCAGCATCTCGGGGGCAACGAGGTATTTCTGGATGTGGTAGAAGCCGCCGCCGTGGACTTGCCATTCTTCGCCATGCGCGAGGGGCGGTAAGCTGGGGGTTTTGCGCAGGCCAAGGTCGAGGGCGATGAAGTAGAAGGAGGAGCCGATCCACGCCATTGCGGTGGTGACATGCAGCCAGCGCGCGGCAAGTTCGACCCATTCCCACAGCACAACCCAGTCATACATCTGTCGTCTCCTGTTTTGGCTGCACTGCTGATGAGTAAGCTATACTGACCGGTATTGATCTGTTAATCCTGAAAAACCGGGGAATACTTTCAAGATTGGCGCGAAAATGTCCTATGTCAACACGATCAAGATGTTTGTGCGGGTGTATGAGTTGGGGTCGATGTCGGCGGCGGCGCGGGATCAGCGGACCTCGCCTGCGGTGGCTTCGGCGCGGATTTCGGAATTGGAAAAGCATCTGGGGGTAAGGCTGTTTTCGCGCACGACGCGGAGTTTGCAGCCGACCGAGAATGGGCGGATTTTCTTTGAGGGCGCGAAGAAGGTGCTGGAGGCCATCGACGAGGCGGAAGCGGCGGTGATGGATGTGACGCAGAACCCGAGGGGGACAATCTTTGTCTCGGCTCCGCTGGGGGTGGGGCGACGGTTTATTGCGCCGCATGTGCCGGTGTTCAAGGATATCTATCCGCAGATCGACGTGCGGCTGCGGCTGTCAGACCGGATCATTGATGTGACGGCCGAGGGGCTGGATGTGGCGTTTCATCTGGGGATTTTGGAGGATTCCACGTTGAAGGTGCGGCTGATTGCCGATTGCCCGCGGGTGCTTTGTGCCGCCCCGGCCTATCTTGCGCGGCGGGGGATGCCTTTGGATGGAGCGGCTTTGGTGGGGGATAAGCACGAGTGTCTGAACCTGCGGTTTCCCGGCGCGAAGGAGTTTCAATGGGCGTTGCAGACCCCGGACGGGGTGCGGCGCTATGAGATTACCGGGCCGTTCGAGTCGGATGATGGCGATGTGCTGACCGGCTGGGCGCTGGATGGGCGTGGCATTGTGATGAAGCCGGTGTTTGAGGTGGCGGATCATCTGCGCGCTGGCGCGTTGGTGCCGGTGGCTACGGCGACGCCGCCGCTGCCGACGCAGTTGTCGAGCCTGTCACAGCACAGACGGTTGAAGGACCCGAAGGTGAAGCTGTTCACTGATTTCATGGCGGCGCACGTAAGGGATGCGGTGCGGGGGGCGATTGAGGGGCGGTAAAGATGGCAGGGTGAACCCCGCCCTACCGCTTTTGATTTGGGTTTCGCAAAGCCAGCGCGGGACGATTGAGCGGAGCTTGGGTTGAAGCGTGCGCCTCCGGCGGGGATATTTGGGCCAGTCTGAAAGCAAATTTTAGATAAATTTTAGCGGTTTAGGTCTCGTAGGGCCAGTTGGCTTGGGAGAAGGCTCCACCGTCGACCCACAGGGTTTGACCTGTGACGAACGCGGCGGCATCGGAGATCAGGAACAAGAGCGGGCCTGCGAGGTCTTGCGGGGTGCCAACGCGGCGGAGCGGGGTGACGCGCGCCCAAGTTGCGTCGTAATCGGGGACCTCGGCTGCGGTGCGGGCGGTGGCGATGGCACCGGGGGCGATGCAGTTGACTCGGATGTTGTGGGGGCCGAGTTCGACGGCGGCGATTTTGGTGAATTGCTCGATGCCGCCTTTCGAGGTGGTGTAGTCGACCAGTTTCGGGAAGGCGAGTTTGTTGCAGCCAGAGCCGAGGGTGATGATAGCTCCGGGTTGGCCTGCTGCGATCATGGCTTTCGCGGCGGCTTGGGTGTTCAGGAAAGTGCCGCGCAGGTTGGTGGCGATGGTGCGGTCCCAATCTTCGGGTTTGAGGTCGAGGAGGCTTGACCACGTCTGGATGCCTGCGTTGTTGACCATGACAGCGGGGGCGGTGTTGGCCCATGCGGCGGCCGCGGTGTGGAATTGGGCGGTTTGGGCGGCGTCGCCTGCATCACATTCCCATGCGCGGGCGCGTTGGCCGAGAGATTCGACGGTGGCGATCAGGGTTTGGGCAGCCTCGGTTTGGTTGAGGTGGGTGAAGCCCACGTCATAGCCCGCGCCTGCAAGGGCAGTCACGAGGGCATGGCCGATGGCGGAGGGGCCTGCGGTGACGAGGGCGAGTTTGGGCATCGGCGGGCTCCTATCGGTTTTGCGGCAGGATGGCGAAACTTGCGGCGTAAGGAAAGGCCAGGTTGCGGCGGTTTTCCCGCCACTTGCGTGGTTCTTGGGGCAATGCTTTACTGTGCTTGCCGCCCATTCCTGCAAAGGATCAGCCTGCCATGCTCAGCGTACCGAAAGTTCTGGCGCAACCCGCTGTGGCCTATATGGCGATCACCGAGACCATCGCGATGACCGCGTTTGACGAGAAAGCCGCAAGTCTTCTGGCCGAGGTTCATCACTGGCTGGCGGCGCGGGACATCGCCGTCGTGGGGCCCGCGCTGCTGCGGCATAATTTCATCAGCCCGGCTTGCGATCTGGAGATCGCGTTCGGCGTGGTTGTCGCAAGCCCTGTGGCGGGTGATGGGCGGGTGCAGCCCGGTGAGATGCCAACGGGCGATTACGGCGTCGTGCGCTATATCGGGCCATATGACAGATTGTTCGAGGTCAATGCGGTACTGGTCGGCTGGGCGAAAGAGCGCGGCGTGGTCTGGGATGCCGAGACTGGCCCGGCAGGCGACCGTTTTGCCGCACGGGTGGAATATTACCACACAGATCCGGCACAAAACCCGGATCCGGCGACTTGGGTCAGTGAAGTGATGATCAAGACCGCTTAGGCACGATTTGGCTTGTTTCGTGCGGATTGTCGGGAAAGCCCACGCGCGTTAGCTGGGGCTCTCCAAGAATGTTGCGCCTCAGACGCCCCACGTCCGATCCAACAGCGCCAGCCAGTTGTCGTAACACAGCTTTTGCATCAGCGCCGGGCCATAGCCGTGGTCGAGCATGGCTTGTTGCAGGGTGGGCAGGCCGGTGACATCGCCGATGCCGTTCGGCAGGGTTGCGCCGTCAAAATCCGAGCCGAGGCCGAGATGGTCTTCGCCGAGGTTTTCCAGGAGGTGATCGAGGTGGGCGAGCACATCTTCCCAGCCCATATCGCCGGATTGTTTGCCATCGCGGCGCAGGAAGGAGGTGGCGAAGTTCAGGCCGACCATGCCTTTGCTGTCGCGGATCATGTGGAGTTGGCGGTCGGTCAGGTTGCGACTGGAAGGCGTGATGGCATGGGCGTTGGAATGGGTGGCGACGAGGGGGGCGTCCGTCAGGCGGGCGACGTCGTTGAAGCCTGCTTCGTTGATGTGCGACAGGTCGATCATGACTTTGAGATCGTTGCAGGCGCGGATCAGGCGTTTGCCGGCGTCTGTCAGGCCCTCGCCCGTGTCGGGACCGGAGGGGAAGGCAAACGGGACGCCGTGGCCGAAGATGGTGGGGCGCGACCAGACCGGGCCGAGGCTGCGCAGGCCCAGGGCGTGGAAAGCGTAGAGATTGTCGAGGTTTGCATCGATCGCCTCGGCGCCTTCCATATGCAGGATGCCTGCGATGGTGTTTGAGGCGAGACAATCGCGGATTTCGGCGGTGGTGGTGCAGAGCTTGAATTGGCCGTTGGAACTGCGCTCCATCCACAGGAATTGCCGGGCCATCGACATGGCGACGGGCAGCGCGTCGGGCTCATGGATCAGGGCGCCGAGGGGGAGGCTGAAGGGAGGATTCTCCATCTGCGCCATGTAATCGGGGGAATCATGCGCGGCAGGGGATGGAATATAGATGGCGAAGAAACCGGCTTTGAAGCCGCCTTTCTGCATCCGGGGCAGGTCGAGGTGGCCTTTGCCCTCGCCGATGAGCCAGATCGCCTCGCGGTTTTCGGGATGTTGGTGCAGGCGCAGGAGGAGGTCGTTGTGGCCGTCGAAGGTAGGGAACATTTTGGAAGCCTTTGTTTTTCGGGCAAGCGGCTGGGGCGTTGCCCCAGACCCCAGGATATTTGAGACAATGTGAAAGTTGGCTTGGGGATGGGTTAGCCTTGGAGCATCCGGTCAGCGGAGGCTGCGAACAGGCTGCGGGCGTAGGGTGTGGTCATTTGCGCGGTGGCGAGGGCTTCGCGGCTGAGTTCCTCGACGGCACTCCCATGTTGCATCACGAGGATGCGGTCGCACATGTGGTCGATCACGGCGAGGTCGTGGGAGACCATCAGGAAGGTCAGGCCGCGTTCTTTGCGCAGGCGGCTGAGCAGGTTGAGGGTTTCGGCTTGGACCGAGGCATCTAGGGCAGAAGTCGGCTCGTCCAGCAGCAGAATCTCGGGTTGCAGCATCAGCGCGCGGGCGATGGCCACGCGTTGGCGTTGGCCGCCGGAGAGTTGGTGCGGGTAGCGGAAGCGGAAGTTTGGGGGCAGGCCGACATCGGTCAGCGCCTTGGTGATCGCGGCATCGGTCAGCGGCAGGCCGTGGATGGCGAGGGGCTCTGACAGGGTACGATCGATGGTGTGGCGGGGGTGCAGGCTTGCGTAGGGGTCTTGGAACACCATCTGGACCTTGCGCGAGAAGGCGCGGTCGTGGGTGATCGGTTGGCCGTTGATGCGGATGGTGCCGCCGGAGATTGGGGCGAGGCCGCAGATCGCGCGCAGGATTGTGGATTTGCCGGAACCGGATTCGCCGACGAGGCCGAAGGATTCTTGCGCTTTGACGTTGAGGGATACGCCTTCGACGGCGCGGACGTGGCGGCCTTGGGCGGTGAAGGTGACGGAGAGGTTTTCGATTTCAATCAGCATCAGAGGGCCCAACTTGCGTCGCGGTCGAGGCTTGGTAGCGGTTCGCGTGAGCCGCCGATGCGGGGGAGGCAGTTCAGCAGGCCTTGGGTGTAGGGGTGTTTGGCATGCATCAGGTCTTTCGCGGCGAGTTCTTCGACGACTTTACCTTTGTACATCACCAAGACGCGGTCGCAGAAGCGGGCGACGAGGCGCAGATCGTGCGAGATAAAGATCAGGCCCATGCCGCGGGTTTTCACCAGATTGTCTAGGATCGAGAGGACTTCGGCTTGGACCGTCACGTCTAGGGCAGAGGTCGGCTCATCGGCGATCAGCAGATCGGGGTTGGGGATCAGCATCATCGCGATCATCACGCGCTGGCCCATGCCGCCACTGAGTTCGTGTGGGTAGGCTTCCATCACGCGCTCGGGGTCGCGGATTTGCACGGCGTTCAGCGCGTCGATGGCTTTGGTGATGGCCTCGGCTTTTGAAACTTTGTCGCGTTGGCGCAAGCCTTCGGTCAGTTGCGCACCGATTTTCATCACCGGGTTAAGGGAATATTTAGGATCCTGCATCACCATCGCGATACGAGGGCCACGAAGCGCGCGCATCTGGGTTTCCGAGGCGCGCATCAGGTCGATGCCGTCGAAGGTCATCTCATCGGCTTCGATCTTGCCGGGGGGGCGGATCAGGCGGAGGACGGAGCGGCCTGTCATGGTTTTGCCGGAGCCGGACTCACCAACGATGCCGAGGCGTTCGCGGTTCAGATTAAACGAGACGCCGCGCACGGCCTCCACGCGGCCTGCTTCGGTGTCAAAGGTGACGCGGAGGTTTTTGACGGAAAGGAGGCTCATTTGCTGGCGCTTTTCGGATCGAGAACATCGCGGAGGCCGTCGCCCAGCAGGTTGAAGCCGAGACTGACGATGAAGATGGCGAGGCCGGGCATAGTGGCGACCCACCACTGCTCAAACAGGAACTTGCGGCCTGCGGAGATCATCAGGCCCCATTCCGGCAAAGGTGGCTGGACACCAAGGCCAAGGAAGCCGAGACCCGCGGCAGTGAGGATCACGCCTGCCATGTCGAGGGTGACACGGATGATCACCGAGGGCAGGCACATCGGGATGACATGGCCCCAGATGATGCGGGTTGCCCCCGCACCCTGCAGTTTGACGGCGGCAATGTAGTCGGAATTTCGGACGGTCAGGGTTTCGGCGCGGGCGACACGGGCGTAGGGCGGCCAGCTGGTTAGCGCGATGGCGAGGACGGCGTTTTCCATGCCGGGGCCGAGGACGGCAACCAAGGCGAGCGCAAGGATCAGTTTCGGGAAGGCGAGGAAAATGTCGGTGATCCGCATCAGGATGGTGTCAACCCAGCCGCCGAAATAACCTGCGACGGTGCCGATGATCAGGCCGACCACCGGGGCGGTCAGGATCACCAGCAGCACGATGTATAGAGTGATGCGGCTGCCGTAGAGGATGCGCGACAGGATATCGCGGCCGAAATCATCGGTGCCGAGGATGTTGCCGGGGGTGCCGGGGGGCAGCAGGCGGCGACCGAGTTCCTGGGTGATAGGGTCATGCGGGGCAAGAATCGGCGCGAAGATCGCAACGAACAGCAGGGCGGCGGTGATCAATAGGCCGATCATCGCGAGCGGGTTGCGGCGCAAGCGCAGCCAGCTGAGGTAGCTTTGGCCAAGCCGCGATTGCATCCGCGAGGCGGGGTTGGGGTCGCGCAGCCATGTGGTGAGTGTGCTCATACTCGTGCCCTCGGATCGACCAAGCGGTAGAGCAGGTCTGACAGCATGTTGAGGCCGATATAGGCGATGCCGACGACGACGGTGCCGCCCAGAACCGCAGGCATGTCGGCGACCATCAGGGCGTCGGTGATATAGCTGCCCAAGCCCGGCCATGCGAAGATGGTTTCAGTGAGGACGGCGCCTTCGAGCAGGTAGGCGTAGCTGAGCGCGATCACGGTGATCAGCGGCACCATGACGTTTTTGAGGGCGTGAACCCAGATCACCCGGCGTTCGGGCATGCCTTTGACGCGGGCGGTGGTGATGTATTCCTGGCCGAGTTCGTTCATCATAAAGCTGCGGGTCATTCTGCTGATATAGGCCATTGAGATGTAAGCCAGAATTCCGGCGGGCAAGATGATGTGGGAAAACGCATTGGCAAACATGTCCCAGCGGTTGTTCAGCGCGGTGTCGAGCAGGATCATGCCGGTGTATTGCGTCAGCTCAAAGTCGAGCGACATTTGATAGCCCGCGTCTAAGCGTCCGGGGCCGCCGACCCAGCCGAGTTGGCCGTAAAACAGCAAAAGACCCATCAGGCCCAGCCAGAACACCGGCATTGAATAGCCCATGAGGCCGATCAGGCGGGTGGATTGGTCGAAGAAACTGCCGGGTTTGGTGGCGGCGATGACGCCAGCGGGGACGCCTAACAGGACACCCAGAATGGTGGCGAGGGTGGCGAGTTCCAGCGTGGCGGGGAAGCGTTGGCTGACTTCTTCCAGCACAGGCTCACGCGTACGGATCGAGGTGCCAAGATCGCCTTGCAGGGTGTTCGACACATAGATGCCGAATTGCTTCCACAGCGGTTCATTCAGGCCCAGACGCTCTCGCGCTTCTTCCATCTGCGCCTCTGTGGCGCGTTCGCCAAGGATCGAGAGAACCGGATCAACCGGGATCACGTTGGAGATGAAGAAGGTCACCATCAACAGGCCAAGAAAGGTGACAAACAGCGTGACAACCGTGCCGCCGATTTGGCGAAGCAACGGCATCAGGCGCGAAGGCGGAGCGGGGGTGCTGGTCATATAAAAACGGGCGGCCCTTTGCAGGGCCGCCCCGTGCCTTACTTGGTCACAAGCCAATAGGCGGTCGAGTCAACCGCGCCGCCAGTGTAGAAGCCCTTGACGTTGGCGCGCACGCCAGTCTGGCGAGCTTGCTGGAACATCACGATGAACGGGGCGGTTTCGCGGAATTTCGTCTGCAAAGCGGCATACATTTCAACGCGTTTCGCCGGGTCTTGCTCTAGCACGGCGGCTTTCGATTCGGCGGTCATCTCACCCGGATCATAAGCGTTGCGCCACGCCAGATAGCCGGTGTTGTTGGCGGCGTCCGAGTTGTCGGGGTTCTCGGCGAAGGTCGACGAGTTGGTGTTCGGATCGGGATAATCCGGGCCCCAGGTTTGCAGCGTGCCGTCATGCTGGCGGGCGCGGTATTCTTTCAGCTGCTCGGCGCCTTCACCGACGCTGAGTTCGACCTTGATGCCAGCTTGGCCGAAGGTGTTCTGGATCGACTGGGCCACATCCATCCGGTCAGCAGCGTTGCGCACCGACAGTTTGATCGCCGGATCCTTGATGCCGGATTCCGCGACCAAGGCCTTGGCTTTCTCGATATCCAAGGCATAGGGATTGTCGTCCAGCGCGCCCAGATAACCCGAGGGCAGGAAGTTCTGGTGAACCACGGCGGCGCCCTTCATGAAGGTGTCGGCCATGCCTTGGTAATCAACAGCATAGCGCATCGCGTCGAGGAATTTGGCGTTCTTGTAGTTTTCGTTCTTCTGGTTGAAGGCGAGATAATAAATCTGGCCGCCCACGTCTTCCTGAATCACCACATCGGCGTTGCCAGCCATACCCGCAACGTCCACCGGGGTCAGGGTGCGGGCGACGTCAATGTCACCTTTTTCAAGTTGCAGACGCTCGGTCGCGGCTTCTGGCACATGGGTCATGAAGACCTTGGCCATCTTGGCATCGCCGCGCCAGTAGCCGGGGCGCATTTCCAGCACATAACCTTCGTTCGGTTTGAAGCTTTTCAGGGTGTACGCGCCCGAGCCTGCCGAATGGGTTTTCAGGTATTCGTTGCCAAGGTCGGACACGCCATCGGTCACGACTTCGTTGGCCTTGACGGTTTCGGCATCGACGATCGAGGCGACGCCTGCGGTCAGGCAGTTGTAGAGGAACGTCGGCGCATAGGGTTTGTCGACCTTGATCGTCAGCGTGTCGCCCGCGCCAGTGATCATCGCATCGACGGTTTCCGCCGTCCAGCCGAACTGGTTCAGGATGAAGGCCGGGGTTTTGTTCAGCTTGACCGCGCGTTGCAGCGAATAGGCGGCGGCTTCTGCCGTCACGGGGTTGCCGGAGGCAAAGGTCACGCCAGCCTTCATCTTGAAGGTGTAAGTCAGGCCATCTTCGGCCACCGACCAGCTTTCGGCGAGGCCCGGTTCGGTTTCCAGCGTGGCCGGGTTGATCTCGACGAGACCGTCATAGGTGTTGTTCACCACGTCGAGGCCGGAGAATTCGTAAGCCTCATGCGGGTCCAGCGACACGATATCGTCGATGGCCCCTGCCAGCACCAGCGTATCGGCTGGGGTTTCGGCCATCAGTGCAGCGGGGGCAGTGCCCAGCATCAAAGCCGCAATCGCAACAGCGCCCACGCGGCGCAGCGTCGGTTCAAGTAGCATGACAAACTCCCTGTTTTATCATCGTTTTCTTTTGGTTTTATCGTTGTCGTGACTTGGGGCCTTGTGAGTCCCAAGGTATTTCCTGACCGATTGGGCAACTTCTATGCGGGCTTGTCAACAGCGCCTTGCAGCGCGAAACTGGGGACAACGGGCAGTTTCACAACAGAAATGGCAAAATGTCAGACTTTTCAATCTTCGACGGGCATAATGATCTGCTCTCGTGCCTCTGGGCAGAAAAATCCTTTGACGGCAGGGCGTTTTTTAGCGGGCGCGACGGCGATCTTGATCTGGCGAAATGCCGTGCGGGCGGCTTTGCTGGCGGATTTTTCGCGGTCTGGGTGGGGGGAGAGCCGGGCACTGGCCCCGATCCGATGGCAACTTACCGCGAATTTCCGACGATAGATGCGGTGCGGGCCGAGCGGCAGACGCTGGAGCAGGTCGCTATTCTGCTGCGGATGCAGCGCGCGCGACCGGATGCGATCCGGCTGTGTCGCACGGTGGCCGAGATCGCAGCCGCGCGTGCCGCCGGGGCGATTGCGGCCATTCTGCACATAGAGGGCGTTGAGGGGATCGCTGAAAATCTGGACGCTTTGCACGTTTTCTACGCAGCAGGCCTGCGCAGCCTTGGCCCGGTTTGGAGCCGTTCGAACATTTTCGGCCATGGCGTGCCGTTCAACTTCCCCGCCAGCCCGGATACCGGGCCGGGGCTGACTGAGGCCGGACTGCGGCTGGTGCGAGAATGTGATGCTTTGGGGGTTTTGCTGGACCTGTCGCATCTGAACGAGGCGGGGTTTTGGGATGTGGCGCGGGTGTCGGGCAAACCTTTGGTGGCCACCCATTCCAATGCCCATGCGGTGACGGCCTCGACCCGCAATCTGACCGACAAGCAGTTGGCGGCGATCAAGGACAGCGGCGGGCTGGTCGGGTTGAACTTCGGCTGCGCCTTCCTGCGCCCGGATGGGATCAAGAACCCGGCCACCGGGTCCGAGGATATGCTGCGCCATCTGAATCATCTGCTGTCCCGCTTGGGCGAGGATGGTGTGGCGCTGGGATCAGATTTCGACGGCACGATGATTCCGAAGTTTATCACCGATGCCAGCGGGTTGCCCAAACTGACCGCAGCGCTTGAGGCGCATTATGGCGCGGACCTCACCGAAAAGCTGTGCTGGAGCAACTGGCAAGGCTTGCTGGCGCGGGTGATCGGCTGAGGCCAAGACTGCACTTTGGTCATCCTCTGTGCTCAAATATCCCGGGGGTGAGGGGGCTGGCCCCCTCTCCAAGGTCAGAGGCGGGTGATGTCTTCGGTAATCTGCCAGATCAGACGTCCGATTTCCGGGAACGCCTGTGGATGGGTTTGCGCCATGCCTTGGCCTTGCGTGGTCAGCACAAGGGTTAGAGGCTTGCGACCCTCTGCCTGCACGCGCAGCATATCATGTTTGAACCAGCTGGTTTTGGCATCACCGGTCCACAGGTTGTGGCCAGCTTTCGACCAGATCTGCACGCCCTCTGGCAGATTGCCACCTAGATATTCTGACAGTTGGTAGGCCGGATTTGCGGCATCAGCGCTGGCATTTTCACGCTGCAGGATCGCCTGCGCGCGGGCTTTTGACGGCGGTGACAGCGGCAGGGTGCCGTCAAACAACTCCCATAGCAGACGTGCGGCGGCGAGGGGGGTGAGGCGGTTCAGATGCGCGCCGTCGGCCCCGGCGAATTGCGCTTCGCGCCCGTATCTGGTGTCGTCCATCAGCTTTTGCGCGATGCTGCAGCCCTGCCATTCTTCCCAGCCCAGCGCCCAGAAGAAACGGTTCAGCCGTTCGCGCTTGCTCACCCAATCGAGATATTCCGCGCCATGCAGCAAGGTGTCGCCAGTGGTGCCTGTGATCAGGTCGATGGCATAGTTGGTCGCGGTGTTCGACGAAACCCGGATCATATCGCGCAAAGCCCGGTCCAGCTCGCCATGCGGCGCGATGCGGGCGTCTTCCAAGCGGGCCAGCGCATGGATCAAATGGAAGGTTTTCACCAAAGAGCAGGGGTAAACCGGAATATCGCCGCGATGGGCAAAGCCTTCAGGACCCTCCCTTCCAGGGGCGACCATAACCAGACTGAAGCTTTCAGAATCAAGCCCCTGTGCGGCGTGCAGATCGATCAATGCGGCGGTGATGCTGGCGCCCAGCGCCGATCAATCCGGGGTTTCGGTGAAGAACATGGCCGACCTCCTGTTTTGCGCGCAGCTTAGGCGGCGGTAGGCGGAAAGAAAGCCCGCTATCGGCCTGTTGGGTGGCTTGATCTTCGGCCCTGTGATCGGTTAGCCACAGCGCATGAGCCGCTTTGCCCGCCAATTTGCCCAAAATGTGATGGTGCTGCTTTTGGCAGGCGCCTTGGGCGTGTTGGGCTTTGGCCACCGCATGGCGCTGCAAGATCCGGTGGATTTGAGCGCCTATGCGATGCCAGACGGCACTTTGCCAGAGCTGTGTCATGATGGCGGCACAGCGGGCCACGACCAGAAAGATCAACCGCCCTGCCCGGCCTGTCGGATCATCGCGGCGGTGGAACTGCCGCACGTCATCACTCTGCCCCCGGTGCAACTGGTGCCCGTCACCGTGGTTTGGCCAGATGTGGCCTTGGCGGATGCCAGCACCTATCTGCCGCGCGTGCCGCCTGCGCGGGGGCCACCGGCTTTCCCGATCTAAGCGCAACCTGCGGGCCAGACAGCCCGTTTCCTTGGCTTTTTTCCGGGATGATCCCTTATGTCTGATACTTCCGCGCCCTCGGGCGTCCATAAACTCTACTTTGCGGTCTGGCGCTGGCACTTTTACGCCGGGCTTTATGTGATTCCCTTCCTGATCATGCTGGCGATCACCGGGATTGTGATGGTCTGGTTCACCGCCATCGCCCCGGAATATGGCGAGCGGCTGGAGATCGCGCCACAGGCCCGAACTCTGGGCGTGACCGATCAGGCCAATGCCGCGCTTGCGACCCATCCCGAGGGCAAAATCGGTCAGTATATCGCGCCGCATGATACGGCGACCCCAGCGATGTTCCGGGTGGATTTGTGCGCAAGCCAGCGAATGATCGCTATTGACCCCTACACCGGGGCCGTGCTGCGCGACACCGAGAATGGTGCGACGTGGTACACTTTGGCCAATGACATCCACGGCACGCTGATGATCGGTGATCTGGGCGATCGGCTGGTGGAGATCGCGGCCTCGCTGGGGCTTTTGCTGGTGATCACCGGGCTGTATCTGGTTTGGCCGCGCACTGGGGCGGGGCTGCGCAGCTTGCTGGTGCCGGATTTGCGCGCCAAGGGGCGGGCTTGGTGGAAATCTTTGCACGGCGTGCTGGGGTTCTGGATTTCGCTGGGGCTGGTGTTCTTCCTGATCTCGGGCCTGTCCTGGGCGGGGATCTGGGGTGAGCGCTATGTGCAGGCCTGGTCGACGTTTCCGGCGGCGAAATGGGACAATGTGCCGCTGTCGGACAAGCGGCATAAGGATATGAACATGACCGCTGATGATACCGTGCCTTGGGGGTTGGAGCAGACGCCGATGCCCGCGTCAGGTTCGGATGCGGGTATGGACGGTCTGCCGATGGGGATGCCTGTCAGCTTAGAAAACATCGTGGCTTTGGGACGGGCGATTGGGTTTGGGGGCCGCCTTCAGGTGGCTTTGCCAGCCGATGAGGCCGAAGTTTGGACGCTGAGCCAAGATTCCAACAGCTATGACAGCCCCGATCCCACTGCTGACCGCACCGTGCATATTGACCAATACACCGGCAAGATTTTGGCGCAGGTGGGTTTTGCCGATTACGGATTGGCGGCGAAGTCGATGGCGGTGGGCATTGCGCTGCATGAGGGGCAGCTGGGGCTGTGGAATGTGCTGCTGAACATCGCATTTTGTCTGATCGTGGTGTTTGTCTGCGCCAGCGGCGTGGTGATGTGGTGGAAGCGGCGCCCGAGCTGTGTGCTACGGTTGGCTGCCCCGCCCAAGCCTGCGGGCGTGCCGTTACGAGGTGTGGCTTTGATTGCGCTGGTATTGGGGCTGGCGTTTCCAATGCTGGGGCTGACACTGGCGGCGGTGCTGCTGGTGGATTTTCTGGTTTTGCAGAATGTGCCAGCGGTGAAGCGGACGTTTAGCTGAAGGGATCGGTCGCGGCGGGGATTTCCTGCCGCGACCCTGCTCTGGCAAAGGCTTTGGCTTCGTGGCAGGGTGGTGTTCACGGGGGGGTTACATGTCAAAAATCATCATTTCCTGTGCGATCACCGGGTCGATCCACACGCCGTCGATGTCGGAGTATTTGCCTGTAACCGGGGCGCAGATCGCTGCCTCTGCGATCGAGGCGGCAGAGGCAGGGGCGGCGATTTTGCATCTGCATGCACGGGTGCCGGATACCGGGCACCCCTCCAGCGATCCGGCGCATTGGGCGGGGTTTCTGGGGGCTATCAAGGCCGGCTGTGACGGCGTGGTGAACATGACCACCGGTGGGTCGGCGATCATGAGCCTTGCGCAAAGGCTTGCCGCCCCGATGCAGTTTTGCCCCGAGATGTGCAGCCTGAACATGGGGTCGATGAATTTCGCGCTGTTTCCGATGGCTGCGAAGATTTCTCAGTGGAAGTTTGACTGGGAAAAGCCGTTTCTGGAAGGCTCGGACGATCTGGTGTTCAAGAACACCCCGCGCGATATTGCTTTTGTCTTGAAAGAGATGGGCGCGCAGCGCGGCGCACGTTTCGAGTTTGAATGCTATGATGTCAGCCACCTTTATATGCTGAAGCATTTCGTGGATCGTGAAGCGGTCAAGGCGCCGCTGTTCATCCAGTTTGTGTTTGGCGTGCTTGGCGGCATGGCGGCTGACCCTGATATGCTGATGCTGATGAAGCGCACGGCGGATCAGTTGTTTGGCGACAGCTATGAGTTTTCGGTGCTGGCTGCGGGGCGGCATCAGATCCCGATGGCGACCATTGCGGCGGCGATGGGCGGCCATGTGCGGGTCGGGCTGGAGGATAATCTTTACCTGTCGAAAGGCGTGCTGGCGCAGTCCAATGCCGAGCAGGTGCGGCAGATCCGGGGCATTGTCGAAGGGTTGGGGCGGGTTGTGGCCTCGCCAAATGAAGCCCGCGCGATGTTGGGCTTGAAAGGTGCGAGCGAGGTGACGTTTTGATCAGCTATCGTCTGGCTGTGGCGGAGGATGCGGCACTGATCCACGCGATGCTGGCCGAAATGGCGGATGCCGAGGGCGGCGTGATTGGCGGCGGAGTGGAAAGCTTGGTGCAGCACGGTTTCGGGGTAGAGCCGCGGTTTCGCGTGGTGCTGGCCGAAGATCAGGGCATCACATTGGGTTTTTGTCTGTTCCTGCCGGAATATTCCAGTTGGCGCGGTGCTATGGGACTGTTTGTCCAGGATATTTACCTAAGCCATGCCGCGCGGGGCAAAGGCTTGGGGCGTGAGCTGTTGGTGGCGGCACTGGCCCATGCACAGGATTGGCAGCCCGCGTTCCTGGCACTGATGGTCAAGCGCAGCAATATCTTGGCGATTGGATTTTACGAAACCCTGGGCTTTACATTGCGCGACGCCTCGGACCCATACATTCTTGAGGGAGAGGGCCTGAAAGCCCTGATGCAACCATGATCACAGTGTTCGACGACGCGCAGCGGGCGCATGATCCGCAGTTTTTCCTGTCGTCTGGCGCGAAGAAGCCCTGCCCCGAGCAGCCTGCGCGGGTGGATGCCTTGCTGGGGGCGGTGCGGCGGATCGGTTCGGCGGTGGTGCAAGCGCCGGATGCCGGATTAGCGCCGATTTTGGCGGTGCATCCGCAAAGGTATCTGTCGTTCTTGCAGGGGATTTACGCGCGCTGGCAGCGAATTGAGGGTGCCTCGGCAGAAGTGATCCCGAACGTGCATCCAGCCAGCCGATTGGATGGCTATCCCTTGTCAGCGGTGGGTCAGGCTGGCTTTCATATGACCGATACCTCTTGCCCGATTTCGGCGCAGACCTGGGGGGCGGCTTATGCTTCGGCGCAATCCGCGATCCATGCGGCGGATTTGGTTGTGGGTGGTGAGAGGGCGGCCTATGCCCTGTGCCGCCCGCCCGGGCATCACGCTTTTGCCGAGTTGGCGGGCGGATTTTGCTATCTGAACAACTCTGGCATTGCGGCGCAGCGCTTGACAGATGCCGGGCGACGGGTGGCAATTTTGGACGTGGATTTGCACCACGGCAACGGCACCCAAGGCATGTTCTATGCGCGCGGCGATGTGCTGACGGTGTCACTGCACGCGCATCCCGAACGGTTTTATCCGTTCTTCTGGGGTTATGCCGAGGAGTTTGGCGAGGGGGAAGGCATAGGGGCAAACCTTAACCTGCCGTTGGCGCGCGGCACAGGGGATGCTGGTTTCCTCGCGGCTTTGGCGCAAGGCATTGAAAAAATTCAGACTTGGGGCGCCGATAGCGTGGTGCTGGCGCTGGGACTGGATGCGTTTGAGGGCGATCCCTTTGCCGGATTGGCCGTGACCACACCGGGCTTTGCGGCGATTGGGCGGGCGGTGGCGGCGATGGGCTTGCCTGTGGTGATCGTGCAGGAAGGCGGATATTTGTGCCCGGAGTTGGGGGATAATCTGGAGGCGGTTTTGCGGGCTTGGTAGCGGCGCACTTGGGGTGACGTTAGAGCGTATCGCCTTTGGATCAGGCTCACCTGATCAAAGGCGATACGCAACATAACCAATGGCTTGCCTGTCTTGGAACGCCTTCAATCTGAATCAGATTGAAGGCGTTCCACTCTAGATGCCTCCGGCGGGGATACCTGAGTACAGAGGATGAACTAAGCCGGGGTTTAGGCGGGGATTTCGGTTATCGTTTTGCCCCCGCTTAGAACGAAGAAAGCGTCTTGTGGGACGGGGAGGGAGTGGCTTTCGAGCTCCGACAGGCCCGCCCATTGGGCGCGGATCACCCGGCTGACGACGGCGTGGGCGACGATGATTTTCACTGGGATGGGGTCGGATTGAAGGTCATGCAGTGCGGCGGCCAAGCGGGCGGCGAAGATCGTGTAGGTTTCGCCATCGGGAGAGTGGAACCACCATGCCTCGGGTGGCACAGACGCGCGCAGGCCGGGGTGGGCGGTGTCAATCTCTAGATCGGTTTTGCCATCCCATGACCCCATGCCGATTTCTTTCAAACGGGGGTCGAGGGTGATTTCTGGGTTGCCCAACTCGGCTGCGATCAGGCGGGCGGAGTGGTGCGCGCGACCCAAGGGGCTGGCGTAGATACGGAAATCCGGCAGGTTGAGGCTGGCGAGCCGCCGGCCCATCGCGCTCGCCTGTGCTTGCCCCATCGCGGTGAGGTTGCTGTCGACCTGCCCCTGGCGGCGGCCAATGGCGTTGAATTCGGTCTGACCGTGTCGGCAGAGATAGATCATGCCCAATCGCCCAACAGGACGTTGCGGGTGACCTGTTCAACCGGGCGTTCCCGAGCGATCAGGCCTGCGACCCACTCACACGAGGCGGCGTTGAACACTCCCCCCCTGCCCCGGCGGTATTCTGCCATGCAGCCGTTGCCGCGCGCGGCACGAGCGATGTTTTCTTGGCTGAGGTCACCGTAAAGCCGCAACCCGAGGTCTTCGGCATCGCCTGCGCCAATGAAGCGGTCGCGGTCTTGCGGGCCCGTGGAGTGGGACAATGTGGTAGCAGGGGAGAGGCCGACGATGGCGAGATCGCCTTGCAGGCCGGTGTTCTCGGCAGCGTATGGCAGGCCGTGGGTCATGGTGTAGTCGATGCCGTCGACCTCATAGGCGAAGATTTTTGAGCCGGCCCCCAGCACGTCGCCATAGCCGAGGCCAGTGCCGCGCATCGCCCAATGCTCGGGGCGGTAGATTGCGAATCCGCCCGCGCCATGTGCGGCACAGCGGCTCCATCCGGCGTAGACCCCTGCCGATCCGGTCAGGCCCATTGTGGCGGTTGTGGGGCGTTGGATCTGCGGATGGTCCCAGTAACTGGTGAGGCGGTTGGTGTGGGCCAAAGGATCGACGGATTCTGCGAGGGTCTTGAAGCAAGTCTGCGTGGTGAGGTCGTCCGACAGCCTCGTCTGCCAGAAGAAATTCCCCGCGAAGCGCGCAAGCTGGCCGCCCTGGTCCAGCCACGCTTCCAGATGGTCGCGCATCTGCCATGTCCAATATTCGTCATGGCCTGCGATCAGCACGCGGTCATAGCCGTTCAGCGCTGCAGCGTCGCGGTGCAGATCATGTTGGGTGGTGTAGTCGAGGGCGATGTTGTGAGTTTCGCACCACAGCGCGAACGGGCGCTCGAACGCGGCCCAGCCGGAGGAGGCGTATTTCTTCGAGATGCCCTTGGCGCGGGCGTAGTCCATATGCGGGTAGCGCGGTTTGGTCAAAAGCGGCGAGGCATGGGGGATGCGGGGGGCGTCATCGGGCCAAGCCACAAAGCCTTTCGCCCAAGGCCGTTGGGTGCTGACATGGGGGGCGAAATCACCTTGGCTGGGGCCGATGAGGCCCTGGTAGTGGTTCGATCCACCCCAATCGTTGTAGGCGCACCATGTGCCTGTCGCCAGCAGCATCAGGATTTTTGCTTTTGTCTCGAGAGGCTTGAGGACGAACAGGCCTTGCGAGGAATGGCCGGAAATGGTCACCGTCAGGGTGTAGACGCCGCTTTGCCAATCATCGGGTATGGTCAGGCGCAGGGCTTCGGGCCAGTTGCAGCCGTTTTGTGAGGCGTCAAATGGCGTTGCGGCGAAGCTTGTGGCAAGGGTGGTTTGCAAGAGGATTTCTGGGGAAAGCCCATCACGGGCGATGGTCAGTTGCACCTCTGGCGCGCTGGCCATTGCGTGCAGCACAAGCGTTTCGCCGGGACTGTAGGACAGCGCCGAGGCATAGACCCAAACCTGCGGACGGGTGGGATCGGCGCTTGCGACCTCGTAATAATGCCCGGTCACCGCATCACCGTCGTCGGTTGGTCCTGCGACGAAAAAGTCTTTCAGCATTGCGCCATCCGGGCCGCAATATCCAACATGCGGTTGGAAAAGCCCCACTCATTGTCATACCAACCGAACACACGCAGCATGCCGCCGCGGGTCACGCGGGTTTCCGGCAAGGCCATCACTATACTTTCCGGGCGGGCGCGCAGATCGGTGGAGACGAGCGCCTTGACCGTGGAACCGATCACCCCACCCACCTCAGTGAGCGCCGCGTTCACTTCCGCCACCGTGGTCGAGCGCTCTGTCATCACCGCCAGATCAACGGCGGACACCGAAGCCGTCGGCACGCGGACCGCCGAGCCTTCGATGCGGCCTGCGATCTGCGGCAAGACCTGATCCAGCAGGCGCTGTGCCGAAGTCGTCGTCGGCACCATCGACAAGGCGGCTGCGCGGGAGCGGGCAAAATCGGCGGCAGGAGCATCCACCGTGGGCTGACTGCCCGTATAGCAGTGGATCGTGGTCATCGAGCCGGTCACCACGCCCCAGTTTTCATGGATCAACCGAGCCAAAGGCGCCAAAGCATTGGTGGTGCAAGAGGCGTTCGAGACGATCTGCTGCGTCGTCAACTGATCCTCATTCGCGCCCAGAACCACGGTCAGATCAGCGGCCTTGGACGGCCCAGAGATCAGCACCTTGCGCGCGCCGCCGCGCAGTCCGCGTGTGGCCATTTCGCGGGCTTCGGCGCGGCCCGTGCATTCCAACACAACATCGACGCCCTTCAGCGCGAGGCTGGATATATCCGGCGTGCGGTGCAGCGGGATCGACAACCCGTCAATCACCAAGGCGGTGCCGTCAAGGCTGACCCGCCCCGGCCAAGGCCCAAAAACCGAGTCGAATTCAAACAGATAGGCGCACATTTCGGCGGCGGCGATGTCATTGATACCGACAATCTTCGCGCCCGGCACCGCCCCTTTCAGCGCCGCACGCAACACCGAGCGACCAATGCGACCAAAGCCATTGATGAACAGGTTCATGGGCTTGCCCTTTCTGACGATTGGGCCAAGTCAGATCACGGGATTGGGCGTCGATCAATGGGGGCGACAGGGTTTTGATCAAATAATTCGCGCGGGAAGATGGGGAGCGCTCCGCGCGGGAGTATTTCGAAAAGAGCAAGGCTTAGCGGCGTTGGCCGCCAGTGGCCACGGTGATCTGGTCAGCGCTGGCGCGCACGAGGCTGCCGAAGCGGGTGGCGTCGGACAGGCCCATGCGGAAGGTCGGGCCTGCGATGCTGAGCACCGCGACGGGTTCGGCGAAGGCGTTGAAAATTGGCGCCGCCACGCCGCGCATGCCCTCGGCGCGCTCTTGATCGTCGATGGCAAAGCCACGCTCGCGGGTGCGGGCAAGGTCGCGGCTCAGGCTTTCCGGGCTGGAAAGCGAGAGGGTGGTGGCCCGCGCCATGCCTTTGCGGCTTAGGATTTCATCTGCCTTTTCCGTCGGGTACCACGCCAGCAACGCCTTGCCGGGGGCGCAAAGGTGCATCAGCCCGGTGCTGCCGGGGGGAAAGAAAGCACGCAGATCGGCGGTCGCTTCGACTTGCGTGAGGAACAAAACCTCCCCCGCGGCCTCGATACCAAGGCTGACGGTTTCGCCGGTGGCGTCGCGCAAGGCCTCCATCGGGGCGCGGGCGCGTTCGGTGATTTTGGTGCGCTTCAGAAAGGCCGATCCGGCGCGAAAAGTACCAGGGCCGATGTGCCAGACTTGGCCGGGGTCTTCCGCCTCGACCATGCCATGACCTTGCAAGGTCACCAAGGCGCGGAACACCGTGGCGACGGGCAGCGCGCTGCGTTCGGCGAGTTCTGACAGGGTCATGCCACTGCTGTCTGCCAGCAGTTTCAGGAGACCTAGCGCACGGTCGAGGGCTTGGACCGTGTTCTGCTCGGTCTTGTCGATCGAGGATTTCGGGCGACCGCGCAGGCGGGATGGGTTCGACATGGGATGGCCCTTTTACGTGGCACCGCAGCGGGGCCGGAGTGAAAGTATGATGCAGGTGCAGCATAGCATGAATTCTGCGGTTGAAAAAAACTTTCGGCACATCCGCGACAGGTGGCGCAGGTTTGGGTTTTCGGTAACTCTGCATGGGAAAGAGAGGAGATAGCAGATGGATTTCAGCGGTTTGGAGGTGGGCTATGACATTCCGGCGTTGCCGGGGATGGCGGAGACCGAGGTGCAGACGCCTTGTCTGCTGCTGGATCTGGACGCGTTGGAGCGCAATATCGTCAAGATGGGCGAGGCCGCGCGGGCTTTGGGGGTGCGGCACCGGGTGCATGGCAAGATGCACAAATCGGTGGATGTGGCAGTGTTGCAGATGCGGTTGGGGGGCGCCTGCGGGGTGTGCTGCCAGAAGGTGTCGGAAGCCGAAGCCTTTGTGCGCGGCGGAGTTATGGATATTCGGGTGTCCAATCAGGTGACGGATTTGGCCAAGATCGACCGTTTGGCGCGGCTGCGCTTGCGGGGGGCGCGGGTGATTGTTTGCGTCGATGATGCGGGGAATGTCACCGATTTAGCGGCGGCGGCGATGCGGCACGGGGTGTTGCTGGAGTGTCTGGTCGAGATGGATGTCGGGGCCGGGCGCTGTGGAGTGCGGGGGGAGGCGGCGGTTGTCGGGCTGGCGCAGGCGATTGGCGCGGCGGCGGGGCTGCGGTTTGCCGGGGTGCAGGCCTATCACGGCGCGATGCAGCATCTGACTTTGTTTGCGGATCGCAAGGCGGCGATTGTGGTGGCGGTTGCGCAGGTGAGGCAGGCGGTAGCGGCGCTGCAGGCGGTGGGCTTGGGATGCGATATCATCGGCGGGGCGGGGACAGGGAGTTGGAAGTTGGAGGGCGGCTCGGGGATTTATAACGAACTGCAATGCGGATCTTATGCGTTCATGGACGCGGATTATGGCCGGGTGTTGGATCAGGACGGGCGGCGGTTTGATCAGGGGCCGTGGGAGAACGCGCTGTTTGTGCTGACCTCGGTGATGAGCCACGTTCGGGCCGATTGGGCGGTTTGTGATGCGGGGTTGAAGGCGGTGGCGGTGGATTCGGGGCTTCCGGTGGTGTTCGGGCGGCAGGGGTTGGAGTATCTGAAATGCTCGGACGAGCATGGCGAGATCGGCTGAAGATCAATGACAAGCTGCGCTTGGTGCCGGGGCATTGCGATCCGACTTGCAACTTACATGATTGGTATGTGGGGATACGGGACAGCCGGGTCGAAGTGATTTGGCCGATTTCGGCGCGGGGCAAGGGGTATTGAAGGGGTGTCCACGCGTGGACATGGCCTGAGCGCTATATTTATCAATCGGTTATGGGGGCTGCATTCAGACTTTGTTAAGCTTTGTCGAGCAAGTGCCCCGCTGGGTAGATGGATCATCTGTCCCGATCTGCTGGTTGGCGCGCAGATGGCTGATAAGTCACCTATCGCATTTCAGGCGAGCACGGGGGTTGGCATGTCTCGAGGTTGCAGCGTCAGTGCTTCGGTCCTGATAGGCGTGAAACCGGCTAGGCTGCTTTTACTTGCGCTTTAGAGCGTATCGCCTTTGGATTTTCTGTCCAAAAACGACATGGCCAAAAAAAACGCCCAAGCAAAAAGCTCGGGCGTTCCATGTTCCATTCAACCACCCTGTTAGGGCAGAGAAGCTTATTGACCTTCGTTGGTGTTGGTGTTCGAGTCGCTGTCGCCCGACGACAACAGAGCGCCAACCAGAACGACGCCACCGATGACAGCCCAGAGCGGCGTAGCCGAGGACGAGCTGCTTTCTTCGACGACGACCAAAGGCGGCTCTACGATCGGATCAACCATGCCACCAGCAAAAGCTGTGGAGGAAGCCAGAACGAGGGAAGACGCAAGAACGAAGGAAGTGATGTTTTTCATTGGAAATACTCCGGTTGGATGGATGTTCTTTTCTACCATATAGCGCGGGGGGTTAAAAGAAAAGTCTGACGCAAGCACTATCAGCCATCTTTCCGCTCAACCGCGGCATATCCGACACCTTGTGATACCCATTGACGCGATTTGCTAACAGAACCAGCAGAATCAAACCAATATTGGTTCCGAATCCTGCCAATATCGGCGGTGCAGGCCTCGACAACACCATTTTCGCCAGCGAGATCCCGCTCAACCGTGCAGGTAAAGACATGGCGAATCATCGTATCCGTACCATCGAGATCATAATAGCTGCGCTGATGCGGGGCGCCGGAGCGCAGCGCGGCTGGACTGGGGGCGTCGGCAGACATCAGGTCGCGACCAAGGCCGCGCGTGCCGATCAGTATGCCATTGCGCAAAAACACCTGCGCGCCATCTTTTGAGGCGTAGATCGTGACACCGTCGCGCGTCGCAACCTGTGTCATCGGAAACTTGATCCCGCGCGACAGCAGCGATAGCCAGATTTGCGGCGCACCCGCAGCGGGTTTTACCGCAGGAGAGCCGGTTGGCCCGATAAGGCTGCGCGCCGCTTTCGTCACTGCGGCTGAGGTGCACGCGGTGAGCGTCAGGACTGCGGCAAGGTTAAGCAGGCTGCTGCGCAAGGTCATCTCCAGAACCGCCCCCAAGTGGCGTCAAGGTCGGATTCTTGATACTCTCTGACCGTGCCATACAGCCGACCTTCAACGTCAAGCTTGGCACCGCCATCACGCTGCAAGGGGCGCAACGTGACCTTCGAGACCTTTTGGGTCTGACGTCCGGTGAAAAAGGCCATTGGCAGCGAAATCCGTATGCCTTTGTCGAACGAGCCTTCGCCAAAGGTATCAAATGGCACATCGGTCAGGGTGGCAAATGCGCCTACTTTGATGCCGTTGGCAAATTCGCGGTCCAGGGCAAGCGTCGCGCCATAATCCCCCGCAAGGTAGCGGCCAACGTCCAACTGGGCGTGATAGCCATCGCCGAAGTTGTAATAGCCGGTGATATGGCCCGTCACGATGCTATAGTCGCGGAAGCCGAACAACTGGTCATAATCGCGTTGCTGGACATAGTTGATCTCGGCCCCCAATGCGTAGGGCTTATCGGACTGCTGCCACAGCAACTCTCCCGAGAGGCCGCCATACATCCGCTCCAGATAGCCGACGGTGACGCGGCTGAAAAGTTCGGGTGCCGGCTTGGCGTACCAAGCCAGCGTCAGCCGCTCTATCGCGGGGTCGCCCTCAAGGGTGTAGAGGTTGGCATCGCTGCGCACATGCGGCAGCTTACTGTCTGACGGGAAGGTCGAACGCTCAATCCCGGCATAGATTGGCTTGATGATGGAGGTGGACGCGACCCAACCCGGGGCGATATCGTAGCGCGCCGTCAAGCGGACGCCGACATTGGCCTGAAACGGTTTGCCAGGATCAAACAGGCTGGTGGCAACATAGGGGGCGAGGCCCCATTTGAAGCGTGGATACAGCCCGTCGGTGCGGATGGCGCCTTCCGGCAAGGCAGAGGCAGCGGGCAGGACCTGCACGCGTTGCTCCATCGAGAGATCTTGACCCGGGGCGAATTCAAGCGACTCAAGATCCGCCCGGCGGATAACCACATTCGAAAGCGGCACGCCCTGCGCCATCGCCACAATCTCAAAACTGGAGATCGAAGCCGGCATGGTGGCCGCAAGCGCACGAGCAGTGCGGCCTATGGCTTGCGGGGCATTGTCGAGCTTGGTGTTGCGGATGCGCAGATGCACGCTGTTGGCGCTGATCGCCATGCTTTCGATGGTGATGCCGTCGCGCGACAGGATGGCTTGGGTCTGATCACGCATTGCGGTCTGCGCGCCGCGATCATTGACCCAGTTCGGCCCCCAGCTTTTCGCCACGGCGGCGGCGTTGACGGGCAGCGGGCCGGGTCCAAGCGGGCCGCCGCGCGGATTTTTCTTCGGGTCCAGCGCGAGTTGCACCGAAAAGCCGATCTTGGAGCCGTAAAGTGAATAGAGGCCCAGCCGCATATTGGCTTTGGTGGTGTATTCGACACCAAAGTTGAACGGGCTGTTGCGCTCGAACGTGGCGCGGTTCTCGGATTCTTCGACATAGGCATCCGAAGAATACTCGGCCTTGAGCGACCATTGCTCGTTCACTTTCCACTCGACCCCGGCGAAGGGGGCCATCTCGCCGCGGAACCACTGGCCGGTGCGGATCTTGCCACCAAGGCCGAAGTCGACCGCCGGACGATCCCCGAACGGGGAGCCGATGCTGCCGTAGCTGCCATAGCGACCCCAACCCAGACCTGCAGTGACTTTCACCTGGTCGCCGAAGGTCTTGGTGGCGGCAATGTATTCGCCCGCCTGCACGCCGGTGCCGATGATATCCTGCAAACCGACGGTGATCGCCGGGACATAGCGGCCCTCGGCTGTCAGCTGATACCGCAGATCGAAGCTGCGATCAGAATAGGTGGTGATGTCGTCGCTGGGGTTTGTGAACCAGTCTTTGACCGAGGAATAGCGAAAGCTGCCGGACAACCGGGGAGTGATCTGGAATGACAGAGTGGTCCGGCCAATCGGGCCGAATTGCGATTTTACCACCGACAGGGTGCCGTCGCTTTGGCTCTCGCCCGAGGGCATGTCGATCAGGCCAGTGACGCCGGAAAACCCAAGGCTGGGGCGCATCTCGGCTTGCACGGGCAGGGCGAGGCAACCGCAGAAGGCGCATAAAACCAGCGATTTCGAGTGATTCATGCCGACAAACCCTACCCTGCGCGCCGAATTTCGCGGTGCCTTGTGGTTATTCATAGGTGAAAACCTGGGGCCACGCTACCGAACTTGCGCGAAAATCGCCAGACTGTGGTGGCAATGCCGAACCGCCGCTTGGCGGATTTTCGCCTTGGCGGTTGCGGGTTGGCCCTGCGCGGTTCAGCCATGTACCAAGGTCAGGCGGCGTTGATCGGGAGCCTTCTCGATGGCGATATCAAGCTCGTCTTCACCGGTCCAGAATTGATCGAAGATCTCGCTGGTCGGCTGATAGGCGGTTTGCTGATCAATCATGATCTTGCGGATGCGTTCGATATCGTTGCGATCACAGGCCTGCGCCAGTTGTACGAGGGCAGCGGACAATTCATCCAGCGGTTGACGCCGTTCGGTTGCCGACATGATGCGGGGATGGCTGGTCGATTTCGGATCGTTGCCGATCAGCAATTCCTCATGCAGCTTTTCGCCGGGGCGCAGTTTGGTGAACACGATGCCGATTTCGCCCGTGCCGGGCTTCTCCGTCACGGGATCAGTGAATATGATCGGCTTGAGCCCATGCAAACGCGCCATTTTCGCAGCGAGTTCGGTGATCAGCACCGGATCGCCCATATCCAGCACGAACACCTCGCCACCCTGCGCCATAGCCCCGGCTTGAATCACCAACTGGGCAGCCTCGGGGATGGTCATGAAGAAGCGAGTGATCTCGGGATGCGTCACGGTGATCGGGCCGCCAGCTTCGATCTGGCGGCGGAACAGCGGGATGACCGAGCCGGACGAGCCCAACACATTGCCAAAGCGCACCATGGAAATCGTGGTGCCAGTGTTGCGGGGCGCATCGGCGAGCGATTGGCAGACCAGTTCGGCCAAGCGCTTTGAGGCACCCATGATATTGGTCGGTCGCACAGATTTGTCAGACGAGATCAGAATGAAGGATTTCACCCCGGCGGCAATCGAGGCCTCGGCCAAAGTGGCCGTGCCGAACACGATGTTACGCACGCCTTCGGCGATGTTGTGTTCGACCAAGGGTACATGTTTGTAGGCGGCGGCGTGATAGACGGTCTCGACCCCGAAATGCCGCAGGGTCCGATCCACCAGCCGCGCCGACTTGATGCAACCCAGCACCGGCGACAGCGGCACGTTCGAGCGCATCACCGCCTGCATCGTCGTCAGTTCTTGCTCGATGGTGTAAAGCGCCAGTTCCGAGATTTCATACAGCACCAGCCGTTTCGGCTTCAGCCGCAGGATCTGACGGCAAAGCTCCGACCCAATCGACCCGCCCGCGCCTGTGACCATCACCACCTTGCCGGTGATATTGGCCCCCAACAGCTCACGTTGCGGTGGCACCGGGTCGCGGCCCAGCAGGTCTTCAATGCTGATGTCGTTGATCTGATCAATGCTGGCCTTGCCGGTCATGATATCATCGAGACCCGGCACGGTCTGGATCAGCAAAGGGTGGATTTCCAGCGATTTCAAGATTTCATTGCGGCGAGATTTGCTGGCCGAAGGAATCGCCAGCAGCACAACATTGACCCCGTTGTTGCGGATCAACGATTCAATTTGCAGCGGCGAATAGACCATCAGGCCACCTACATGGGTGCCCTGCGCTTGCGTTGAATCGTCGATAAACGCCACAGGCACATAGTCGCTGCGCTGATGCAGCACTTGCAACAACTGCCGCCCCGCCGCCCCCGCACCATAGATCGCCACTCGTTCCTTGCGACGGTTTTGCGCGTAGTTCACCAATTCACGGAAGCCAAAGCGCACGCCGCCGATGCAGAGGAAAGTCAGCAGCATGTAGATTAGCGGCACGCCGCGCGGCACCGGCAGATCGGCCAGTTGCGCCACAACCGTCATCGTCACTGCAGAAATCATCGAGCCCATCAGGATGGTTATCAGCGCGCGCCCGGCGATATAGCGCAGCACGGCGCGATAAAACCCCAGCCGTACAAAGGCGAAAATCGTCACAGGCAGCACCGGAATCAGCACCAGCCAGACCTGCGGATCGCGCAGAAAGCCAAAGCCATCCAGCTTGAGCCACAGCGCAAGAATGAACATCATCAGCAGTAGCAGCAAATCAACCGCGACCTGCAGCACCCGCTTTTTGCCTCGGTTCATCGACAACAGCCGATATACATAAGGGTTCATCTGGGATCCTCGGTCAACAACAGGCACAAGTGTCGCAATCGGCTGGGTAAAATCTACGATCTATTTCCGGTTGAATAGCACAGTTTTTCCACAAAAAACAGCGCCTCACGCCATCTGATTCGTCGGGTGGCTGTTTTTTAGGCGGCACCTTGCCGATGGATGCGAAAATACGCACTGTAGAATCCGCCGCAATATCCCCTAGAGCGGCGCGCGCTGCGGTCGGCGGCGGTTAACGCTTTGCCTGTAGCACTTCGGCCTCATGCCCTGCCCCGCCTTGCATTTTAGCATGGGGCCGCAGTGGCAGCGAATTTGGTGGCAAAACGAGGCGAGGTGACGCGATGAACAAAGCAATTACCCAAGGGCTGGTGTTGATGCCGCCGTCGTTCTCGGCAGGACTTGCGCTGTGGTCGCGCGAGGATGGGTTAAGCGGTCAAGGTTCGTATCTGGCGCAGCCTAATGCGGCCTATGTGCCCGCTGATCAGGATTTCGCGGGCTGTCTGGAACTACAAAAAACCTCTGCATTGCAAAAGTTGCGCTGTTTTCAATCGATCCCGTGTCAGCCCGGTATGTATCTGCGGGTGACGGCACGGGTGAAGGCGATCAGCGGTGCGCTTCCCACGGTGCGAATTGCGGGCTGGGCAGGGTCAGGCTCGGGCAGCAACGTGACGACGGCGGATCAGCAGGGGCCGAATGTGGCGCTGACGGGTTATGGTTCGGTGGTGGTGGTCAGTGCCATTATCGGATCCGGCAATCGGCCCGGGGTGGATATGGTCTGGGGGACTGCCCCGGCGTTTGGCCATTTCGGGATTGATCTGACCGGGCCGACGGGCGGCGTGGTACGGATTGACGACATCACCATCGAGGATGTGACGGATGTGTTTCACGCCGAGATGTTCGATTGGGTGGATGTCCGCGATTATGGTGCGGTCGGCGATGGCGTCACCGATGATCGCGCGGCGTTTGATGCGGCGGATACGGCGGCGGCGGGCAAGACCGTGGTGGTCTCACCAGGCGTGTACTACATCGGATCGCACCTGACTTTCGAGAATCCGGTGCAGTTTGAGGGCACCATCGTGATGCCCGACAGCCAGCGTCTGGCCTGTACCCGCAACTATAACCTCGACACCTATGCGGCGGCGTTCGGCAGTGAACTTGCAGGCTTCAGGAAGGCGTTGCAGGTGTTGTTCTACTTCACCGACCATGTGACGCTGGATCTGAACGGGCGGCGGGTGGAGTTGACCGCGCCGATCAACGTGGCTGCCCTGTGCGGGTTGACCAGTTTCACCACACGGCGGGCTTTGGTGAACGGCAATCTGGTGGCTGTGCCGGGGACGGCGTGGAACACCCAGACCGTGACGGCAGTGGCGACCTATACGGTCGCCAATCCGATGGTGCTGACCGGGGTGGCCAATATTGCCGCGATCCCGGTGGGCGCACGGATCAGCGGCACCGGGGTGGGGCGCGAGGTCTATGTCACCTCGAAGAATGTCGGTGCCAGCACGATCAACCTCAGCCGCCCGCTTTGGGCGGCGGCCGGCACGCGGACGTTCACCTTCGATCGCTATGCTTACATGCTTGATTTCTCGGGGTTTACCGAGTTGACGCGCTTTCAGGTCAAAGAGGTGGAGTTCAGTTGTGCCAGCATCGCCAGCGGCATCAGTCTGGCCACGACCGGGGCGATTTTCGACGTGTCGGAATGTATGTTCGGGTTGGTGAAAGACCGCGCCATCACCTCGACCGGGGAAGGTTGTCAGGATCTGCACATCGACCGCTGCCAGTTTTTCTCGGCCGATCAGGGACAGTTGGCGCAGAACCGCAGCTCGATCGTGTTCAACGCCAATGCCAATGACATCAACATCCGCAACAACCGCTCGTCGCGCTTCGGACATTTCGGCATTGTCGCGGGCTCGGGTGGGCTGTTTGTCGGCAACCATTTCTTTGGCGGCGACGACTCCGTCAATGGCATCCGGCGTGCGGGGGTGGTGCTGACGCTGCCGAATTCAAAAACATTTTTCACCGGAAACTATGTCGATAACTGTTTTATCGAATTGTCGAACGAGCATGACGCGACGCCGGACTTCAGCAGTGAGTTCTCATTCGGCGGAGTCAGCGTGACGGGCAATGTGTTCACCGCGCAAAACGTGGTGCCATGGTTTTCGTGGATCGTGATCACGCCGCGCGGGCCGGGGCATTTCATCTCGGGTCTGTCGGTGACGGGCAATGTGTTTTATGCGCGGTCCGGCGATATTGACCGGGTGGAGACGATTGACACCAGCCATGCCACGCTGGCGTTCAACTCGTTCCGCAATGTCAATTTTGAGCAGAACACCTTCAATGGCGTGATCCAACGCGCGGTCAGCCCGATGTTGGTCGAGCATGTGCAGAACACCGAATCCGACACTTGGGCGGTGAACAGCAACAACCTGCTGCCGTTTGGCGGGCGGGCGCGCAATGTGGTGGCCGTGGTGGCCGAGGGGGCGATCACCAATGGTGCGGGGGTGGCGCAGTTTGTGGCTCCCTATGCGCAGGTTGAACAGGGCGCGGGCGGGCAGTTTGCGAACCTCAGATGGCCCAGCGCGGTGAAGGGCCGGGTGCAGGTGACGCTGCGCGTGGATAATCCGGTTTGACGTTGGGCCAGTTTGACGCTGGGCCGGTTTAATCTGGCAGCAACTCGGCTGCGCTGAACCGGAAGGCTTTGCCGAAGCCGCCGTTCAACAGCGCCGATTGCGGCACCAGCCGCACAAACGCAAAATCGGGCAGGTCAATGTAAAGGGTCGCCTTCGGGTGGCCCTTTAACCAATGCGCGCGCAGGGCGGGACGGGTGGGATCATCGGATGCAATAAATTCCGCCCTTGCCCGGATCATCAGGCGGGGGTGGGTCAGCGGATCGCCCTTTTCTCCCGGTTCGCCCAGCATCAGCGCACAAGCGGGGTTGGCGCGCAAAGCCGCTGTATGCGGGGCAAGACCTGAGATCAGCGCCATCGGCATACCTTCCGGGTCCAACCCATACGCGATTCGGCTGATGCCGGGCGTCTGGGTCTCGGCATCACTCCACGCCAGGGCGGCGTGATGCGCCTGCATCAAAGACAGCGCCAGGATGCGGGCTTCTGCATCAGCGGCGGCGACAGGATCGGGGCGTTTTTGGGTCATATCGGGCCTTTGAAAACAGAGAGTGGGCCTGTGGTGGCGAGACGGGGCTGCCGGGCGATCGGCCCTGCGCGTATCATCCGAATCACCCTTTTGTGAACGGGGCAATTCTCACCGCGCGGCATCGATCCGACGCGCGCGCGCCTACCGCCAAATGATCGACGCTTGCCGCCTGCCCTCCCCGCCGTCCTTCAACCTTAAGCTGCCCAAGTGACGTACCGTCATTTCATTGCTAATTTTCTGTCAATTGACAAAATTCACTGCCCTATTTGTCAATTTATTTACAGAAAAATCGCATGACTAAAAAGAGTTATCAAATATTTTACAGATACGCTATGATCAGGTTACACACGGGGGAGCCCTGCCCTATCCGGCAGGCCGTTGGGACGGGTCGCAAGGCCTGACTGGGAACTGGGGAGAGAGATATGTCGGATCACGCTGCTGCGCAGAAATATGCGGCTTCTGAAGAATTTGTCGCCAATGCGCATGTGAACGCCGCAGAATATGAGTTGATGTATGCGGCCTCTGTCGCCGATCCGACCGCGTTTTGGGCCAAGGAAGGCCAGCGCATTGACTGGATCAAGGATTTCACCCGCGTCAAAGACACCAGCTTCAAACAGGGCGAAGTCAGCATCAAGTGGTTTGAAGACGGCACGCTGAACGTCTCGGCCAACTGCATCGACCGCCATATGATCACCCGCGCCACTCAAACGGCGATCATCTGGGAGCCGGACGATCCGAAAACCCCTTCCTTGCACATCACCTATGCGCAGCTGCTGGAAAACACCTCGCGCATGGCGAATGTGCTGAAATCGCACGGCGTGTCGCGTGGCGACCGTGTGGTGATCTATCTGCCGATGATCCCGGAAGCCGCCTATGCGATGCTGGCCTGTGCGCGGATCGGGGCCATTCATTCCATCGTCTTCGCGGGTTTCTCGCCGGATGCTTTGGCAAACCGGATCAACGATTCCGAAGCCAAGGTCGTGATCACTGCCGATTTCGCCCCGCGTGGCGGCAAGAAAACCGCGTTGAAGAACAACGCCGATCAGGCGCTGCGGCATTGCGATGACCGGGTGAAATGCTTGGTCGTCAAGCACACCGGCGATCAGACCCACTGGACCGAAGGCCGCGATATTGACGTGAAGGCCGAGATGGCCACCGCCAAGCCCTATTGCCCCTATGTCGAGATGGGCGCGGAAGATCCGCTGTTCATCCTTTATACAAGCGGCTCGACCGGCAAGCCGAAGGGGGTTGTGCACACCTCGGGCGGCTATCTGGTTTATGCCGCGATGACGCAGCAGATCACCTTCGATTATCACGACGGCGATGTGTTCTGGTGCACCGCCGATGTCGGCTGGGTCACCGGCCACAGCTATATCATCTACGGCCCGCTGGCGAATGGCGCGACGACCGTGATGTTTGAAGGCGTGCCAACCTTCCCCGATGCAGGCCGCTTCTGGGAGGTGTGCGCCAAGCACAAGGTGTCGCAATTCTACACCGCGCCGACGGCTATTCGTTCGCTGATGGGCATGGGGCCGGAATGGCCCGCCAAGCATGACCTCTCCAGCCTGAAGCTGCTGGGCTCGGTCGGTGAGCCGATCAATCCCGAAGCGTGGAATTGGTATAATCAGCATGTCGGCCAAGGCCGTTGCCCGATTGTCGATACGTTCTGGCAGACCGAAACTGGCGGCCATCTGATCACGCCGCTGCCGGGGGCGATCCCGCAAAAACCCGGCTCGGCCACCCTGCCGTTCTTTGGCGTGCTGCCGATCGTGCTGGATCCGGCCACCGCCAAGGTGCAGACCGAAACCGAAACGGATGGCGTTTTGTGCATCGCCGACAGCTGGCCGGGGCAGATGCGCACGCTTTGGGGCGATCACGCCCGGTTTGAGGAAGCCTATTT
Source organism: Cypionkella sp. (assembly GCA_046590425.1). Taxonomy (GTDB): domain Bacteria; phylum Pseudomonadota; class Alphaproteobacteria; order Rhodobacterales; family Rhodobacteraceae; genus Cypionkella. Next base: position 34,937 of record JBKJTI010000066.1, read on the forward strand.
CAGCCAGTATCCGGGCTATTACTTCACCGGAGACGGCTGCCGCCGCGATGCGGATGGCTATTACTGGATCACAGGCCGCGTCGATGACGTGATCAACGTCTCGGGTCACCGCATGGGCACGGCTGAGGTTGAATCGGCGCTGGTCGCGCATCCGAAAGTCGCCGAAGCCGCCGTGGTTGGCTATCCGCACGACATCAAGGGTCAGGGCATCTACGCCTATGTCACCCTGATGCGCGGCGAGGAGCCCTCGGACGCGCTGCGCAAAGAGCTTGAAGCATGGGTGCGCACCGAAATCGGCCCGATTGCCAAGCCTGACCTGATCCAATGGGCCCCCGGCCTGCCGAAAACCCGCTCGGGCAAGATCATGCGCCGCATCCTGCGCAAGATCGCCGAGAATGATTTCGGCGCGTTGGGGGATATTTCCACCCTTGCCGATCCGGCGGTGGTGGAAGAACTGATCGCCAACCGCATGAACAAGGCTTAAGCGGATGGCCCCGGTTCTGATCCTGCTTGGTCCCCCCGGCGCTGGAAAAGGCACCCAAGCCCGGATGTTGGAGGAAGATTTCGGTCTGATCCAGCTGTCCACCGGCGATCTTTTGCGCGCGGCTGTCAGCGCGGGCACTCCGGCAGGTTTGGCTGCGAAAGCGGTGATGGCGGCGGGCGGGCTGGTGTCCGATGACATCGTGCTGGCGATCCTGAAAGACCGCATGGCGCAGCCCGATGTCGCCAAGGGTATCATCTTGGATGGTTTTCCGCGCACGGCAGGCCAAGCAGAGGCGCTTGATCACCTGCTGGCGGAAAGTGGCCAAAAGATCACCGCCGCGATCAGCCTTGAGGTCGACGACGCAGCGATGGTGGGCCGGGTTTCTGGCCGCCACACCTGTGCGGCTTGCGGCGAAGGCTATCATGACACCCACAAACGCCCCGCCAAAGCGGGCGTCTGTGACAAATGCGGCGGCACGGAGTTCAAACGCCGCACCGACGACAATGCCGAAACGGTGCGCGACAGGCTTGCGGCCTATCACGCCCAGACGGCTCCGTTGATTGCTTACTACGACAGCAAACAGGTGCTGGAACGGATCGACGCGATGGGCCCCATCGCTGACATCCGCCTAAGCCTTGGCCAGATCGTGGCAGGCATCGCGGCCTAAGACATACCTCGCCGCCGTTGAGGAGCGGCTGCGGGGGATACACGACCAGACCCGCGGGACCACACGCTGAACCCGGCTTCGGCAGGGAACGGGGAAGGCTTGCCCGGTCTGGATTGGGATAGGGAACCGGCGACCAGCGCCGGACAACAAGGGAGGCCAAACATGGCTAGCTTAGCAGATGTGAGCGTACGCTCACGGCCAATGACGCGGGAGGAACGCAAGGTCATCATGGCCTCGTCCGCCGGCACGATTTTCGAATGGTATGACTTCTACCTCTACGGCTCGCTCGCGGCGATCATCGGCGCGCAGTTCTTCACGCCGTTCCCCGAAGCCACCCGCAACGTGTTTGCGCTGCTGGCTTTTGCCGCAGGCTTCATCGTGCGCCCGTTCGGTGCGCTGGTGTTCGGCTCCTTGGGTGACTTGATCGGGCGGAAATACACCTTCCTGATGACCATCGTGATCATGGGTGTCTCGACCTTCCTCGTCGGCATGTTGCCCAGCTATTATTCGTGGGGCATCGCAGCCCCGATCATCCTTGTCGGCCTGCGGATGTTGCAAGGCTTGGCTTTGGGTGGCGAATATGGTGGCGCTGCAGTTTATGTGGCCGAACATGCGCCGCAAAACCAGCGTGGCTATTTTACCGCCTTCATCCAGACCACAGCGACGCTGGGCCTGCTGCTGTCGCTGATCGTCATTCTGGTGGTGCAGGGCTATGTGAATGGCGCCTACCCTGACCAACCGATCCTAGACGCCGCCGGGATGGCAACCACTGCCGCCGATGGCTCGCCTGCGATGATGAAAGCCTTCAACGCCTGGGGCTGGCGTATCCCGTTCCTCGGCTCGATCTTCCTGCTGTTGATCTCGCTCTATATTCGTCTGCAAATGAACGAAAGCCCGGCCTTCAAGAAGATGAAGGAAGAAGGCGCTGCCTCGAAAGCCCCGCTGCGTGAAGCTTTTGGTCAGTGGAAAAACGCCAAAATCGCGCTGATCGCGCTGTTTGGTCTGACCGCCGGGCAAGCCGTGGTCTGGTATTCCGGTCAGTTCTACGCTTTGTTCTTCATCCAGAACGTGGTGAAGGTCGACAGCTTTACCTCGAACGTGCTGGTGGCCTGGTCGCTGATCCTCGGCACCGGTGGCTTCTTGTTTTTCGGTTCCTTGTCTGACCGTATCGGCCGTAAGCCGATCATTCTGGCAGGTTGCCTGATCGCCGCACTCACCTATTTCCCGGTGTTCAAAGCGCTGACCTATACGGCAAACCCGATGCTGGCCACCGCCCAGGAAACCTCGGTTGTGGTGACGGCTGACCCGGAAGATTGCTCGTTCCAGTTCAACCCGACCGGTACTGCCAAGTTCAGCTCGTCTTGCGACATTGCCAAAGCGGCACTGTCGAAACTGTCGGTCAACTCAACCACGGTGGATGCACCAGCGGGCACGATCACTTCGGTGAAAATCGGCGAAACCGAAGTGGCGTCCTATAACGGTGCTGCGAACGGCAAGGCGATTGCTGATGCCAAAGCCGCATTGGAAACCGCAAAAGCTGGCACCGATCAGGCTGCCATCGACGCAGCACAAAAATCAGTAACCGATGCAAGCGCTGTGAAAGCAGGGTTTGAGAAGTCGGTGAACGAAGCGCTGAAGGCAGCGGGCTATCCGATGGTTGCAGCCGATAACACCTCGGTTGCCAAGGCGGCTCACTTCCTTGACATCTTCACCGCGCAAAAGTTGAAAATCGTGGCGATCCTGACCTATCTGATCATTCTTGTGACGATGGTGTACGGCCCAATCGCGGCCATGCTGGTCGAGCTGTTCCCAACCCGTATCCGCTACTCGGGGATGTCGCTGCCCTACCACATCGGCAACGGCTGGTTCGGTGGCTTGCTGCCAGCAACCGCCTTCGCGATCTCGGCCCAGTCTGGCAACATCTATGCTGGCCTGTGGTATGCAATCGTGGTGGCTTTGATGACCGTGGTGATCGGCACACTCTTTGTGCCAAGCGGAACCCACAAGAAAGACATCTTCTCGGACGCCAACAACCAGTAAGCGTTTGACAGACAAGCAATGGGCCGGGAGGAAACTCCCGGCCCATTTGCATCAAGACACGGCCCGAGACGGACAGCGTCGTAGAATTGCGCTCAGACGTCAGCGCCGGACGCGCTGAAAGATTTCCCAAGCCGCCATGATCAGCGCCACGATCACCACATTCGCCAGTATCCCCACGCCAATCACCTGCGGAAGGGGTGCGGCCAGCGTGGTCTGCATCGTGGTCGGCAAGATCACCGCCACAAACACCACCCCCGCCCCCAGTGGCACCCAGATGCCCGAAGCCGCCCGCGTGCGCAGCATGGTGATGAACAGCGCGATCAGCAGACCGATGCGGAATGGATCGGTGAGTTGGCTGAGGAACAGATCAGGAAAGGTCATGCGGGCTCCAATGCTTTTGACAGTGATAAGCGATGGGGCGGGGTAGGTCTAGCAGCCGCTGCGCCTTGCATCCACCAAGCCGGGGGCTGGCCCCCGGCTTGGTGGATGCAAGGCGCAGCCTCAGATCCCCGCGAACGGATCCACCGGATAACCCACCCCGGTCATATACAGCCCATCCGGCGGCGACACCGGCCCGCAAGCTGTGCGATCCGCCGCCTGCAACGCCGCTTTCACCTGATCCGGTGCCCATGCCCCCGCCCCGACCCGCTCCAGTGTGCCGACAATCGAGCGGACTTGGTTGTGCAGGAAACTGCGCGCCCGCAGGGTGAAGCGATATTCCACCCCCGCCGCATAGGGCACCGTCACAATCGACACCTCGTCCAGCGTTTTCACCGGGCTGGCGGCTTGGCAATAGGTCGAGCGGAACGTGGTGAAGTCGTGCTTGCCGATCAGATGCGCCGCCCCCGCCTGCATCGCTTCCACATCCAGTGGTGAATGCACCCGCCATACCCGGCCCCGGTCATGGGTCGCAGGCGCGCGCCGCGCCACCAGCCGGAACAGATAGCGCCGCTCACGCGCCGAGAACCGCGCGTGGAAATCCTCCGCCACCCGCACCACCCCCAGCACCGCGACCGGATGCGGCCGCAGATGCGCGTTCAGCGCCGAGGCCAGCCGAAACGGGTCCCAGTCCTTGCTCAAATCGCAATGCGCCACCTGCCCGGTCGCATGCACCCCGGAATCCGTCCGCCCCGCCGCCGCGATGGTATGCGGCCCCGGCTCCAACCGGGCCAAAGCCGTCTCTATCGCGCCCTGCACGGTCAACTGGCCGCCCGCCTGGCGCTGCCAGCCGTTGAACGGGCCTCCGTCATAGTCGATGAGCATGGCATATCTGGGCATCGCCTTGAATTACTGCGCGCGCATCGCCGTGTCCATGCCTTCCAAAACGCCGCCAGCCCCCCTATGTTCACCGCAAGCAACAGGATGATCGCGCGTGTTTTCCAGCCTAACCCACGGCATTGCCCGGCAAATTGAGGCCGCAGCCTCGGCCCTGACCGGCTATGAACCCGTGTTGCGCATCGGCGTCACCGGGCTTTCGCGCGCGGGCAAAACCGTGTTCATCACCAGCCTTGTCGCCAATCTCTTAGACCGCGCCCGGATGCCGCAACTGTCGGCTCAAGCGCAGAACCGCATCGAGGCGGTCTATCTGCAACCGCAGCCCGACGACACCCTGCCGCGCTTTGCCTTCGAGGATCACCTTGCGGCGATGACCGGCGACGATCCGCGCTGGCCGCAATCCACCCGCGCGATTTCCGAGCTGCGGCTGTCGTTCCGCACAAGACCCAGCGGTTTCATCAACAGCTTTGCCGGCCCGCGCACCCTGCATGTCGATATCGTCGACTACCCCGGTGAATGGCTGCTCGACCTCGCTTTGCTGGATAAATCCTACAGCGAATGGTCGGAAGACACCCTGCACCGCATTGCCAAGCGCCCCGAAGCCGCTGATTTCATGGCCCATGCCCGTGCGGAAGATGGCGCGCTGCGCCTTGAGGAGCCAAAGGCCCAAGCCCTCGCCGCCCATTTCACCGACTACCTGAAAGCCGCCCGCGCCGCGGGTTGGTCCGATTGCACGCCGGGTCGCTTCCTGCTGCCCGGCGATCTCGCGGGTTCCCCGGTTCTCACGTTCGCTCCCCTCCCCCTGCCCGCCGCCACCCCGCGCAACAGCCTCTGGCGCGAGATGCAGCGCCGCTATGACGCCTATAAATCCCGCGTCATTCAGCCGTTCTTCCGCGAGCATTTCGCCAAGATCGACCGCCAGATCGTGCTGGTCGATGTCCTCTCTGCCCTGCACCAAGGCCCGCAAGCCGTGGAGGACCTGCGCCGCACCATGGCCGATGTGCTGGATGCTTTCCGCCCCGGTCGCAATGGCTGGCTGACTTCGATCCTCGGCGGCAAACGGGTGGAGAAAATCCTGTTCGCTGCCACCAAAGCCGACCATTTGCACCACCACCAGCACCCTGCTCTGACCGGGATCATGCGGGCGATGCTGCGTGAGGCGCTGTCCCGTGCCGATTTCGCAGGCGCCCAGACCGCAGCCATTTCGATGGCCTCCCTGCGCTGTACCATCGAAGAAACCGTTCTGCGTGAGGGGGTTAGCCTTGATGCCGTACGCGGTCGCCTGCTGACTAACGGCAAGCAGGCGGTGATGTATCCGGGGCAACTGCCTTCCGATCCCACCCGCCTGCTGTCGCCAGCCCGCGAAGGCGCGAAAAAATGGCTCGACGCCGACTATGCGCTGATGGAATTCGCCCCCGCCCGCGTCACCTTGCGCCCCGGCGAAGGCCCGCCGCATATCCGACTGGACCGCGCCGCCGAATTTCTGATCGGGGATCGGTTGTGAACGCCGTGATCACAGATGCCGCCCCCGCCGACGCGCCCGCCATCGCCACCATCTTGGGCGCCTGGAATCGCGACACCGTTTGGATGCCGAAACTGCACTGCCCCGCCGAAGATCTCGGCTTTGCCCAGCATCTGCTCGCCAGCCGCACCACCCGCGTCTTGCGCACACCCGATGTCGTGGGGTTCCTCTCCAGCGCGGGCGAGGAAGTTGAGGCGCTGTATCTGACCCCCGCAGCGCGCGGTCAGGGCTATGGCGCACAGCTTATGGCCGAGACCAAAGCCGCCTGCCCCCGCCTGACCCTATATACTTTTCAGGCCAATCTGCCCGCCCGGCGCTTTTACGCGCGGCAGGGTTTTACCGAGATTGCCCGCAGCGATGGCGCGGAGAACGACGAACACTTGCCCGACCTGCACCTTGTCTGGCGAAGGGAGCCGCAATGAGCCTGCATCTGAACGACCAACCGCGTCTGCATGGCCCGTTGATGCAGGAATATGACGGTGACGCCGCCGATCCCGGTCTGGCCGATGCGGTGCCAGATGCCGGGGCCGCACGCGCGTTGCACACCGCCGCCTTTCTCGCCCAGCGCCGGGGGTCCGGCTTTACACGCTTTGCGCTTTGGGTGTTCGGCAGCCTGTTTCTGCTGGTGCTTTCAGTCTCAGCGTGGAATTTTGTCACTGGATTGTTCAGCGAAAACACCGCTTTGGGCTGGTTCGCCTTCGTATTGTTTGTGCTGGCACTGTTCGTTTTGCTGGTGATGGCGGGCAAAGAACTGCTGGCGTTTTCTCGCATGGCGCGCCTCGATAAACTGCGCGTGGCCGCCGCCGAAGCCCGCGTCGCCGCCGATCTGAAAGCCGCCCGGGTGGTGGTTGCCAACCTCGTCAGCCTGTATTCCGACCGCGCCGATACCGCTTGGGGCCGCAGCCGTCTGGCCGAGCGGGAAGCTGATGTGTTCGACGCCGACGCCTTGCTGTCGCTGGCCGAGGTGGAACTGATGGCTCCGCTCGACCGTGCCGCCCTGGCCGAGGTTGAAGCCGCCGCGCGCCAAGTCGCCACCGTCACGGCCTTTGTGCCGCTGGCCTTGGCCGATGTGGCAACCGCGCTCTATTCCAACCTGAAACTGATCCGCCGCCTGTCCGAAATCTATGGCGGCAGATCGGGCAGCATGGGCAGTTTCCGCCTGATGCGCCGGGTGTTTTCCGCCCTGCTGGGGGCGGGCGCGATTGCCTTGGCCGATGATCTGATCGGCTCGGTGGCCTCGGGTGGGTTGCTCGCCAAGATTTCCCGGCGCTTTGGCGAAGGCGTGGTCAACGGTGCCTTGACCGCCCGCGTCGGTCTGGCCGCGATGGAATTGTCGCGCCCGATGCCCTTCGTGGCGCTGCCGCGACCGGGGACAAGCGCCACCACCAGTCGCGCTTTGGCAGGGTTGTTTGGGCGTTCAGAAAAGCCGGAACAGCCATAGCCTAACCCACGCCGCCCCGGATTTGATCCGGGGCCTGAGGGCAGGTGAAGCGAGGCCCCGGATCAAGTCCGGGGCGGCGTGGGTTAAGGGGCAGCGGTGGCCCAAATCTTAACAAAGCCTTAAATCAACTCACCTAAGCCTTTGATTGTAAATGGTATGAAAATGGTCCCGAGTTGGGACCGCCGCTAAAACCCCGCCACACACCGATCCACCAGCGCCGCCAGCATCGCCTGACACCGTTCGATCTGTTCCACGGAAACGAACTCATCCGGCTTGTGCCCCTGCGCCATCGACCCCGGCCCGCAGATCACCGTCGGGATGCCAAGCCGCGCATCAAACAACCCGCCCTCGGTGCCAAAAGCCACCTTGATCGTCCCATTCGCACCGGTCAGCGATTTCACAAAATTCACCACCCCCGCATCCGAAGGCGTCCCCAGACCGGGGTAGTCCCACAGCCGTTCAATCCTGATTTCCGCCTCAGGAAACGCGGCCCTGAGCGGGGCCACAATCGCCTCCGCCCCCGCCCGCAGATCGCCGATCAAAGCGTCGGTGTCCTCACCCGCCAAACTGCGGATCTCGAAATAAATCACCGCCGCATTCGGCACGATGTTGACCTGCACCCCCCCATTCAGCTTGCCGACATGCAACGTCGAATAGGGCACATCATAGTCGCCATCCCGCAGCCCGGTCGCGGCCACTCGCGCCTGCAATTCCCGCACCACGCCCACGAAGTCCGCCGCCAGATGCAGCGCATTCAACGCCAGCGGCGCCAGTGCCGAATGCCCCTCCCGCCCCACACACGTCGCCCGCAACGCAATTTTACCCTTGTGTCCGGTCGCCACCTGCATCGCCGTCGGCTCCCCCACGATACACATCCGGGGGCGGATCGGGGCGGTATCGAGCATATCAATCAAACTGCGCACCCCCATGCAGCCGATTTCCTCATCATAGGACAAAGCCAGATGCAGCGGCACTTTCAGCGGGCGTTTCGCAGCGGCCAACACCGCCTCAATCGCGCAGGCGGCGAAGCCCTTCATATCGGCGGCACCGCGGCCATAATAGCGGGCATTCTGCTCGGTCAGTGCGAAGGGCGGTACGGTCCAGGCCTGACCTTCCACCGGAACCACATCAGTATGCCCGGACAGCATCACCCCCGGCACGCCTTGCGGCCCGACGGTGGCGTAGAGGTTGGCCTTGCCGCCTGCAGCGTCGGGGATCAGGATGGAGGCGATGCCAGCCTCAGCGAGCAGGCCCTGCACATAGCCCATCAGCGCAATATTGGGTTTGGAGCTGACCGTGTCAAAACTCAGCAACCGTTCCAAAATCGCGCGCATCGGGGTCTCCTTTTGTTGCATGCAGGCTAACCCGAAGGCGAGGGCGGGGAAAGGCTGGGAACGACGGATGTGACGCAATTTGTCACGCAGAACCCACTTCCCAAACGGAGGCCCTCCTGCCAAATTCAGGGCATTACGCCCCTGACGGGCCGCAACTGATAGGACTGTGCATGACATTGAAGGCAGTTTTCCCCGCCCTTGCGACCACCGCTTTGGTGGCTTTGAGCCTGCCAGCCTTTGCACAAACGACGACGACCGAGGCTCCGGCTGCGGCGAAGGGGCCGAACGTGAAATCTTCTGCCACCGGGACCAAGGGAGCTGTGGCGACGCTGGCTATGGCGCAGGATTTGTACACGTTGGGCATGGCCAACAAGGACGCGCTGACGGTTTTGACGGCGGCGAAGCTGGCAGGATCTGTTGAGGTGAAAGAGGTCGAGCGCAAGAAAGAGTCCAAGGGTACGGAAGTGGCTGGTGAGGGTGAGGGCAAGGATTTGCCGGTCGATGCCGCAACCATGCTGGCCTTGGCGAAGGAACTCGCGGGGGAGGATGAGATGCTGGCGGGGCTGGTGGAGGATGCGATGGTGGAGGCTGGGCGGGGTCGGGTTGGCGGAGCTTCGTCTACTTTGTCACGGTTGCCTGCGGGGCAGACTGATACCTGGGAAGTGCCGTTTTATGGTGACAGCTATGCCGAGCTCGCGGTGGTGGGGGACGGCGATTCCAACCTGGACGTATTGGTGACCGATGAGGGCGGCAACACGATTTGTTTTGATGTGAGCTGGTCGGACAAGATTTACTGCGACTTTGTGCCAGCTTGGAACGGGTATTTTTATGTGACGGTGCAGAATAATGGCGCGTCGCGGAACAGCTATTATTTGATGACGAACTGAGCCTGGTTTGAGGGATTGAGGTGGCGCACGATGGTGCGCTGTTTTTTTTGGGGGGTGTGTCCACGCGTGGACAGAGGTTGCTCTGATATGATTTCAATGAGTTACAAGTTGTCGTTAACGGTTTGTTAAGAGACGCCACGAAGGATTTGCTCTTTTTGAAATACTCAGGCCCGAATGCGCGTTCGGGTTAGCCGGGGTCTTTGTGGGCAAGCCTCAGGTGCCTCCGGCGGGGATATTTGCGCACAGAGAATAACAATTTTAGATAGGTTTTAGGGAGTTTGGGAGCTAGATTAGCAGGCCCGCGTGCCTTGCGCCTGCCAAGAGGTTATCAGCCAGGTGGTGCGCCCAGCGGCCCTGACTTGGCACCACATCCGGGACTTGCACCACGAAACAGCCGGCGCGGTGGGCGGCTTCGGCGCCGGTTTCGCTGTCTTCAAACACCAGGCAGCGTGTGGGGGACACACCGAGCTTTTCGGCGGCAAGCAGGTAGGGCGCGGGGTTGGGTTTGGGGGCGGTCACGTCGTCAACGGTGATGATCAGATCGAACATTTCGGCGATGCCTGCGATTTCCAACTTGTGATGCGCCTCGCTGCGCCCCGAGGAGGTGACAAGCGCCATCGGCAGCAGGCGGGCTTGCAACAGATCCAGTGCACCGGCTTTGAGGTTCAGGCCATTGAGATCCATCGCTGCGCGAAAGCCGCCTTGCCAAAGCGGATGCAGCGCCTCGGGATCAACGCCCGGCATCGCGGCGCTGATGATTTTGCCGCCTGTGGGCAGATCGACACCGACGAGTTGGTGCAAAAACGCCTCGGTCACCGGATGGCCCAATTCGGCAAAAGCTGCCAGACCGGAGGCCATAGCGAGGCTTTCGGTGTCAATCAAAGTGCCATCAAGGTCGAAGAAAATCGCGTCAAACATCGCAAGCCCCGGTTGTCGGCCTCAGGTATCTGCCGCTCTCATACTGCGGCCCTCATAGCCGATCACAGATACAGGCGAAAGCGGCGAAAGCCGTTGGCAAGCTGCATGAGCGGCTCCAGCCGCAAATGCGGCACCTCGGCCAGATGGGCCTCGGCATTGGGGCTGAGATCCAGCGTCACGGTGCTGCCGGGCATCGGTACAAAGCTCCAGTCAGGCGATTGGGGCGCGGGAGTGCCGCCGCGGCCCAAATAGGCGGCTAGCAGCTCGCGGTTGCCTTCGGTGCCATCGTAGACCACTTGAGTTGTGCCAGTGCCGGGGAAGCCCACGCCGCCTGCAGCGCGGTAGTTATTGGTGGCCAAGGCAAACATCTGCTCGGGGCGCACCAGCTGACCCTGATAGCGCAGATCGCGGATGCGCCGGGCCTCGGCGTCAATCACCCGTCCAAGGGTGTTGAAGCGCGGCGGCTGCGTCAGGTCAATCTGGTAGCTGAGACCGTGGATGGTGTCGAAATTGAAGCTGGGAAAATCCTCGTCAATCAGCGCAGCATCTTGGGCTCCGGGCGCGATCTGATGATACAGGCTGACCGAGCGTTCCAACCAAACGCTTAGATCTTTGCCGCTGATGCGCAGGCAGGACAGGCTATTGGGATGGATATAAAGATCGCTGACATGACGCGACAGCAGCGGGCCTGCGGGGATGTCGGTGTAATTCTCGGGCCCGCCGCGCCCGCCTGCCTTGAACGGGGCGACCGCGGAGAGCAGCGGAAGATCGACAAGCGGCGTGCCCTCCAGCACGCGCGCCAGATGATCGGCCTGTGCCGCCGCCACCAGTGCCAGCGGCGGGCTCTGCGTCAGCAGGGCGAAATGGCTGTTGAGCGCGATCGGGCTGTGGCCGATTTCGATATCGGTGCGCGCCAGCAGGGCTTCATGCGCCGGGCGGGCGATTTCGACAATCGCGGCGTCGTCGCTGACCAAGGCTTCGACCTGCCCGGTCACCGGATCGCGCTGCGATATCGGGCGGGTTTCGGAACCGAAGCCGGCAACCCGCCAGCCTTTGCTGCTGTGGCGCAGGATGAGATCAATCACCCCCAGATGCGAGCCGAAAAAGCCCGGCATCACGGCGGGTTTTCCGGCCAGATCGGCGCGGCTGGCGGTTGGAAAGGTCAGATGGGTGTGGCCCGCGATCACCACATCAATTCCGTCAATCTCGGCCAAGGCGGTGCTGGCATTCTCGGCCCCCGGCTCGGCCTGCTCCTCACCGATACCGGAATGCGACAGCGCGATGATCAGATCGGCCCCGCGCGCGCGCAATTCGGGCACCAGATGGCGGGCAGAGGCAGTGATGTCATCCACCGAGGCGCGGCTTTTCAGATAGCGTTTTTCCCAGACCGTGGTTTGCGGCGGGATGAAACCCAGCACGCCGATTTTCAGGCGGTGCAGCTTGCCGTGGCGGTCGCGCAGATCGCGGTGCAGCAAGAGGTAAGGGGCGGCGAGCGGCGCACCTCGGGTGGGTTTGAAGTAAAGGTTCGAGCAAACGATGGGAAAGCGGGTGGCGGCGAGCGAGCGACGCAAAAAGCCCAGACCATGGCCGAATTCGTGGTTGCCGAGCGCCACCGCATCGTAATCCAGCGCATTCATCGCCGCGATCATCGGATGGGCGTGCAGCGGGCGGCCCGAGCGCAGCAATGGCGTGGTTTCGGCAATGAAATCGCCCAGCACGGTGCCGTGCAGAAAATCACCATTGTCCAGCAGCAGGCTTTGGGGGCGCTCAAACCGGGCTTTGTGGATCAGTGTGGCTGTGCGGGCAAGGCCGCGCTGCGGGCAGGGACGGCTGGTGTGGTAATCCCACGCCAGCAGATTGGCATGCAGATCCGAAGTCGCGAGCAGTCGCAGATCAATCACTGGGCCGCCAAAGGTGCCCGATACCGCACCACGATCGTTCGCAAAGCTGTAATGCACCGTAAATCCCATTCCCCGACGCAGCGAGAGGCCTGATCTGTGTCAGGATTTTCTCCCCTTGGTTTAGCGTCTCATCCTAAACTGCCGAAAGGAAGGTGAAATTCGCGGCATGTTAAAAAGATTCACCTTCAAGTTGCATATTTGATCGACTGCGTCGGGTTTGGCGCGGGGTGCGGCGAATTGCCCTGTCGGGTGTTCCATGCGATGAACGGCGCAAAACGGGAGTGCGGCGATGCGATTGGCGGAAACGGTGACATTTGGCGGCTCGGGTCTGGATCGGGAGGCGGCTTTGCGCAGTGATCCGGTGCGGATGGCGGCGCTGTTGGCACGCGGTCAGGTGTTGCCGATCTGGCGCGGCAAGCCGTTGATTGTGGGGCAGACCGCATTGGGCTGGGTGGCGGCGCATAGCGTGGTTCTGGGCGCGGGTGAGCCGGTGTTTCTCGGACTGGATGAGGGCGTGGCGCGGTTTGCCGTTGATATCTCGGGCTGGGAGCCGGAAGTGCTGGAAGCGAGCCAACCTGCCGGGTTTGTCGATGCCAACCGGCAAGGCCACCCTGCCCTGCCGGAAGATCACGCGTTTGAAGATTTGCGCGGCGTGATGGCATTGTTGACCGCGCGTGAAGCGGAATTGGCGGCAACGGCAAAGGCGGTGCTGCAATGGCATATCTCGCATCGGTTTTGCGCGTGTTGCGGGGCGGCTTCGCAGATGATCAACGCGGGATGGCAGCGCGCTTGTCCTGCCTGCTACGCCCAGCATTTCCCGCGCACCGACCCGGTGGTGATCATGCTGGTGGTGCGTGGCAACAAGCTGCTGCTGGGGCGGTCTGCGGCCTGGCCCGAGGGGATGTATTCGCTGCTGGCGGGGTTTGTTGAACCGGGCGAAACCCTCGAGGCAGCGGTGCGGCGTGAGGTGTTTGAGGAAACCGGGATCACCACCGAGGCGGTGCGGTATCTGGCCAGCCAGCCTTGGCCGTTTCCGGCCTCGTTGATGTTCGGCTGCATTGCTGAAGCGACATCTGAGGCGATCACGCTGGACCCTGCCGAGTTGGAAGATGCGCTCTGGGTCAGCCGTGAGGAATTGGTTGAGGTGATGGCGGGGCAGCATCCAAAGATCAAACCGGGGCGGAAAGGCGCTATAGCGCAGTTTCTGATGGGTAATTTCCTTGCAGAACGGCTGGATTGACCGTTATTGCTAACGTGGTAACGAATTCACTGCGGCTTTAGGCAGACAAAAACAAGAACAAGCGAGTCTGGGGACTGTCGATGCGGTTTGCGACCAAGCAGGATATTGAGGCGCCGATTGCAGATGTGTTTCGGATCCTCTCGGATTTTGAGGCCTGGGAGCGGGCGGCGATGCGGCGTGGTGCGGAGGTATCGCGGATTGACAAGTTGCGGGCTGTGGCTGCGGGCATGCGCTGGGCGGCGCGGTTCTCCTATCGTAGCAAACCGCGCAGTATGGAGCTGGAGCTGACCCAGATCGACACCCCGACTTTGTTGCGCTTTGCCGGGATTTCGCAGTCGGTTGAGGGAGTTGCTTCGATTGATCTGATGGAACTGGGCGGCAAGCGAACCCGGATGCATGTGGTGCTGGACGTGTCTCCGCGCAGTCTGACCGCACGGTTGTTCCTACAATCCTTGCGGCTGGCGCGGGCGCGGATTGATCGCAAGTTTGATCAGCGCGCGGCTCAGTTGGCCGGTGAGATCGAGGCACGCTATCGGGCAGTGAAGAAGTATTGATTTGAAACAGGTGGGCGAAAGGTGCGTGAGATCACGCACCCTACGAGTTCCGGCAGAGCTGTGATCAGTCCCTACGGCGATCTGCCGGATAAACCCCAAGAATATCGACCTGCGTTGAGAAATAGCGCAACTCTTCCAGCGCGCGTTTCACCGGGGCATCGTCGGGATGGCCTTCAATATCGGCGTAAAACTCGGTCGCGGTGAACGAGCCGCCCACCATATAGCTTTCCAGCTTGGTCATGTTGATGCCGTTGGTGGCGAAACCGCCCATGGCTTTGTACAACGCCGCCGGGATGTTGCGCACGCGGAAGGTGAAGGTGGTGATCATCTGCTCGGCGCGGCGGGAATGATCGGGGGTGCGGCACATCACCAGAAAGCGGGTGGTGTTGTTGGCGTGGTCTTCGATATGCGGCGCGAGTACGTCGAGGCCGTAGATTGAAGCCGCGAGTTCGCTGGCGAGTGCGGCTTTAGTCACGTCGCCAGCTTCCGCCACTTCGCGCGCGGCGCGGGCGTTGTCGGAGCTGACCTTGCCCTTGATGCCATGGGCTTTCAGAAACCCTGCGCATTGCGGCAGGATCACCACATGGCCATGGGCTTCTTTCACATCCGCCAGTTTCGCCCCCGGCACGCCGAGCAAGTTCACATGCACCCGCACGAAGGCTTCATCGACGATATGCAGACCCGCACGCGGCAAAAGCGAGTGGACATCAGCGACCCGGCCATAGGTGGAGTTTTCCACCGCCAACATGCCAAGTTCGACCTCACCCGAGCGAGTCAGTTCGACCACATCTTCAAAGGTGGTGCAGGGAAATGCCTCCATATCCGGCCGCGCCTGCTGGCACGCCTGATGCGAATAGGCCCCCAATTCCCCCTGAAACGCGATACGCCCTGACATTTCGAACACTCCGCCGTAAAAAGCCCTGCATTGGGGCTATTGGTCGCGCTAGTACACCTTGAAAGAAGGCGGGGGAAGCGGGTAGATAACCCCAAATCAGGTTCCGGCTTTGCAGCCCACCCAAACACGACCCGAAGGAAGGCGCGACATGTTCGACACGATGACTTTGACCAAGGTGACCGGCGCGGTCTGTGGCTCGCTTCTTGTATATCTGTTCATTTCCTGGGCCGGTGAAGCGGTTTACGGCGGTGGCGCTGAAAGCCATGGCGGCGAAGAAGTGGCGCAGGCCTATTCGATTGCGGTCGATGATGCAGCCCCTGCTGATGGCGCTGCAGCCGAAGGCCCGCCTTGGGCGGAAGTCTACGCGGCGGCGGATCCGGCTGCGGGCGAGAAAGTTTTCAAGAAATGTGCGGCCTGTCACAAAGTTGACGGTTCTAACGGCACTGGCCCGCATCTGAATGGTATCATCGGGCGGGCGCGCGGCTCGGTCGAAGGTTTTGCCTATTCCGATGCGATGATGACCGATCACGCGCCATGGACGCCGGATCTGGTCGAGGTGTTCATCATGAAACCGCAAGCCGATATCAAAGGCACCAAGATGGGCTTTGCAGGCCTGCCGAAAATCGAAGACCGCGCCAATGTGATCGCCTATCTGGCGACGCTGAAGTAAAGCTTCGGGCGGGTACGTCTGCGCGAGATTGCTGGAAAATGCCGCTCTTTCGGGCGGCTTTTTCATTTTCACGGCGATGCGAGCCGTGCTGCTGCGATGATCACACATTCGCGCCTTGTGGCGCGATCGGGTTCCGATTTAGCATATGCAGCAATAGGGCCGCAGCATAGCGGTGGATGGCAGGAGGTCGGGGATGCGGCAGATCAACACGGGCTTTATGCTGGCGGCGCTGGTTTTTGGTGCAAGTGCAGCGTTTGCCGATGAGGCCAAAGTGATCACCGCGCATGGCATTTCGACCTTTGGTGATCTGGCCTTGCCCGCCGACTTTAAGGCGCTGCCCTATGTCAATCCGCAAGCCCCGAAGGGTGGTGAGATTTCGGAATGGGCACCGGGCACCTTTGACACGATGAACCCGTTTTCGGTGAAAGGTGTGGCGGGGGCGCTGTCGTCAATGCCACTGGAGAGCATTCTGACCGGCACGGCGGATGAAATTGGTGCGAGCTATTGCCTGCTGTGCAGCACGCTGGAATATCCCGAGGACCGCTCTTGGGTGATTTTCAACCTGCGGCCCGAAGCGAAATTCTCAGACGGCAGCCCGCTGACGGCAGATGATGTGCTGTTCAGTTTTGAAATCTTCCGCACCAAAAGCCTGTCAGATTTCCGCAAGAATCTGAATGAGCAGGTCGCGGGGGCGGAAGTGCTGGACCCGCACCGCATCAAGTTCACCTTCAAGCCCGACACGCCGAAGCGGGATTTGCCTGCCAACGTGGGCGCTCTGCCGATCTTGTCGAAGGCGCAGTACGAGGCGCAAAAGCTGGATATGGAGGAGACCACGTTAATCCCCTATCTCGGCTCTGGCCCCTATGTGGTGGATAAAGTGCAGCCCCCAGAGCGGATTACGTATAAGCGCAACCCGGATTATTGGGGCAAAGATCTGCCGATCATGCAGGGCATGGCGAATTTCGACGCCATCCGCATCGAGTATTTCGCCGATTCCGTGCCGGCGTTTGAGGCATTCAAAGGGGGGGCCTATACGTTCCGGGTGGAGAATTCTTCGAAATCCTGGGCGACGGGTTATGATTTTCCGGGGATCAAGGACGGCTCCGTGATCAAGGCGGAATTCCCGTCGGGGGCCAAGGCCTCGGGCCAAGCGTTTTTGTTCAACCTGCGGCGCGACAAGTTCAAAGACCCGCGGGTGCGCGAAGCGATTGGCTTGATGTTCAACTTTGAATGGTCAAACCAGACGCTGTTTTATGGGCTTTATACGCGGGTCAATTCCTTGTGGGAAAACAGCTGGCTTGCGGCCACGGGTGTGCCTTCGGCTGAGGAAGTTGCGCTGTTGCAGCCCTTGGTCGATGCCGGGGAGCTGCCTGCAAACATTCTGACCGATGATGCAGTGATGGCTCCGGTTTCTTCCGATAAGCAGTTGGATCGCGGCAATCTGCGCAAGGCGTCCAAGCTATTGGATGAGGCGGGCTGGGAGGTTGGCAGCGACGGGATTCGCCGCAACGCCAAAGGCGAGGTGCTGCACATCGAGTTTTTGAACGACAATTCGTCGTTTGACCGGGTGATTTCACCCTATGTCGAGAACCTTAAGGCGGTGGGGGTTGATGCCGAACTGATCAACATTGACCCTGCCCAGATGGAAAGCCGCACCCGACCGCCATCCTATGACTTTGATATCATTACCGGCGGCGCGCGGACTGATTATTTCTCGGACTCTGGCCTCAAGCAATATTTCGGCTCGGCCACGGCGGATCAGTCTGCGTTCAACCTAATGGGGTTGAAATCTCCCGCGGTCGACAAACTGATTGACGTGGTGCTGGCCGCCAAGACCAAGGATGAGTTGACCGTCGCCACCAAGGCGCTTGACCGGGTGCTGCGGGCAGAAGATTTCTGGGTGCCACAATGGTATAAAAACACCAGCACCGTCGCCTATTATGACATCTATGACCACCCGGCAGCCTTGCCACCCTATGCTTTGGGCGAAATGGACTTCTGGTGGTTTGATCAGGCCAAGGCTGATAAGCTTAAAGCTGCGGGCGTGCTGAAATAAATGCTGGCTTACATCCTTCGGCGGCTGATTTTGGTGATACCAACGCTGCTTGGCATCATGGTTTTGAATTTTGCACTGACGCAATTTGTCCCCGGCGGGCCGTTTGATCAGATCGAGGCCCGGCTGCAAGGTACGGGCGATGCGCTTGGCAGTATTGGCGGCACCACGGGCAATGATGCGGGTTCTGACGCCACGGGCGACAGTGCTGCAGGCGGCAAAAACTATGTCGGCGCGCGTGGGCTTCCACCCGAGTTTCGCGCCAAGCTGGAAGTCGAGTTTGGCTTCGCGCGGTTCATTTGCCCCGCCGGATACACTGGAACGCCGATTCAACAAGCCAAAGACTCCCAGAAGGAAATGATCCCGTCTTACGAGCGGTTCTTCATCATGATGGGGAAATTCATCCGCTTTGACTTCGGTCAAAGCTATTTCCGGTCTGAAAGCGTGATGGGACTGGTGGCGGAAAAGCTGCCGGTTTCGATCACGTTGGGGCTGTGGTCCACTCTACTGGCCTATCTGATCTCGATCCCCTTGGGCATCCGCAAGGCGGTGACGGATGGCAGCAAGTTTGACAGCTGGACTTCGGGCGTGATCATCGCAGCCTATGCGATCCCCGGACTGCTGGTGGCGGTGATGCTGCTGGTTTTGTTCGCAGGCGGCTCGTATTGGAAGGTTTTCCCGCTGCGGGGGCTGACGTCTGAAAACTTTGATCAGCTGTCGCTGCTGGGCAAGGTCGGCGATTATCTGTGGCACATCACCCTGCCGGTGATCGCCAGCACGATTTCATCCTTTGCCACGCTGACCTTGCTGACCAAAAACAGCTTTCTCGATGAGATCAAAAAGCAATATGTGATGACGGCGCGCGCCAAGGGGTTGTCAGAGCGCCGGGTGCTTATGGTCATGTGTTCCGCAATGCGATGCTGATCGTGATTGCGAGCTTTCCGGCCCTGTTCATCGGAGTGTTTTTCGGCGGCAGTTTGATCATCGAGAACATCTTTTCGTT
>JBKJTI010000126.1:0-2606 GCA_046590425.1 Cypionkella sp.
GGGGCCAATGCAGACAATCCGCGCGTGCGCTGGCGCTATGACCCGGCGATGGCGGGGGTTTCGGGGCAGTTTGCCGACTGCGGCATCCATGCGCTGCATATGGCGGGGTTCATCTGCGACGATACGGTGGTGCGGCTTTCGGCCGATTTCGCCTCTACCATTTCCAGCCGGGTGCTGGAGGATGACGCCATGGTGAACTTTCGCATGACGGGCGGCACGGTGGGGCGGCTCTGGACATCGTCGGTGGCGATCGGGCGGCAGCACGGGTTCGAGATTCAGGTGTTTGGTGAAACCGGCGGGTTCCGCTGGGCGTCTGAACAACCCAATCAGTTGATCTATACCCCTGTCAACGGACGCACCCAGATCATCGAAAAGGGCGAGTCCGGTTTGCACGCCGATGCGCAGCGCCTGTCGCGAGTATCTATCGCGCACCCCGAAGGCTTTCCGCTGGCGGTGGCCAATATCTATTGCGATCTGGCGGATTCCATCCGCGGGCAGGCAAGGGACGGGCTGCCAACGGCATCCGACGGCTTGCGGTCAATGGCGGCAGTTCATGCGGCGGTGGCATCGGCCAAGGCGGACGGCGTATGGACAGATGCCCGCCCGCCGATGTTCCGCTAACCCCATCACCCTGCGCCCGTTGGTTACAGTGGGCGCAGGGTGCTGCGTTCCACGATGTTGCACGCAAATATCCGCGCCTCTGGCAGGCGCGCGGGATCAAGCAACATGGCCGACATCAGTTCAATCGAGGAGTGGACGATTTCTGAAATAGGTTGGCGGATCGTCGTCAGGTTGATATTGGCCCAGCCCGCGATCTCCATATCGTTCAACCCGATGATGCCAATGTCCTGTGGCACGCATAACTGCCGATCCTGAATTGCGGACAGCGCCCCGATCGACAACACATCGTCGCCGCAGAAATAGGCTTCGGCTCGGGTGCCCGCCAAAAGTGCCTGCATTTCGCGGCGGCCTGCGTCAAAGGAATAGGCGCTGGCAAAGGATTGGCTGACGCTGATCTCGGGGTGGAGGCCAAGTTCCGACGTAAATCCTTTTAGGCGATCCTGGGTCGAACTGGCCGCTTCCGGCCCCCCCATGAACCCGACGCGCAGATACCCGCGCGCCATCAGGGTGCGCGCCGCCAGTCGCCCCGCCTCGATGTTGTCGATCCCCACAACATGCACCTGCGGTGCGCTGGTCACGCGGCCAAACGCATGCACCACCGGCATACCCGCATCCCGAAAAGCCTTGCCAAACCCCGGCGGCAACGTCGATGACGCGACAACAACGCCGTCCACCGAATATTGCCGCAACAGTCGCACGGAATTTGCGGGATCGGTTTCATCGGTCAGATTGACCAAAAGCGGGCGCAGCCCTTTGTCCTGCAAGGCGCGGGTAAACAGATCAAACACCTCCAGAAAGATCGGGTTATGAAAGTTGTTTGATACCAGACCGATCAGCTTTGTGCGCCCCGTTGTCAGGCTTGAAGCCAGCGCATTCGGGCTATAGCCAAGGTCCGCTGCGGCTTTTTCCACCAGTTTTCGCATCTTAGCTGAAACCGAGGCTCCGTGCGTGAAGGTGCGTGACACAGCCGCGCGTGATACCCCTGCGCGTTCAGCCACGTCTTTCAATGTCGGCGCCATTGATCTCGATCCTCTTATAGCCTTTTGCCCTTATACCGCAGCCTTCTGTCCAGAACATCCCGCATTTCCAGCAGTCATTATGCAACCGGTTGCAAAATTAACCCGCCCGTGTTTAAGTCGATTCGGAAGGCCGGGGGAGAATGGCTTTTCGGCACAGAATCTGTGTAACAGGGAGAGAGCAATGACTTCACTTTTGAAAAAACTGGTGATGACAACAGCGATGTTAGCTGCGCCGACACTGGTTGCCACACAAGCCTTGGCCGACGGCGAACGCTATGTTCTGGTCAGCCATGCGCCCGACAGCGACAGCTGGTGGAACACCGTCAAGAACGGCATCAAACTGGCTGGCGATTAGATGGGGGTGACGGTTGAATACACCAACCCGCCATCGGGCGACATTGCGGATATGGCGCGGCTGATTGATCAGGCCGCCGCGTCAAAACCGGATGGCATCATCACCACGCTGGCAGATTTTGACGTTCTGAAAGGGCCGATCCGGGCCGCCGTCGATCAGGGCATCGACGTGATCATTATGAACACCGGCACGCCCGAGCAGGCCCGCGAAGTCGGCGCGTTGATGTATGTCGGCCAGCCGGAATATGATGCGGGGCTTGCCGCCGGAGTGCGGGCCAAGGGCGACGGCGTCACGGCGTTTGTCTGCGTCAATCACGCGATCCAGCAACCCACCGTGGGCGAGCGTTGCCGGGGCTTTGCCGATGGGCTGGGCGTTGAGCTTGGCACCTCGATGCTTACAGTGGCACCGACCCCGCCGAGATCAACAACAAGGTCCTAGCCTATTTGTCCGCGAACCCAGAAACGAATGGCATCCTGACTCTTGGCCCGGTTTCTGCAGACCCGACCATTGCTGCGCTGAAGGAAAACGGCATGGCGGGCCAGATCTATTTCGGCACTTTCGATCTGGGCGAAGAGATCGTGGCCGCAATCAAGGATGGCACGATCCAGTGG
>JBKJTI010000191.1:0-7524 GCA_046590425.1 Cypionkella sp.
GTAATCGGGGTAATAGGACGAGGCCAGCGATGAGATAACCAGCGTCAACGTCTTGTTTTCATTGGTTTGCAAGACGATCAGCGGCCAAAGATAGTTGTTCCAGTTCGCGAGGAACACGATGATGATGGCGGCGGCATAGGTCGAGCGCATCACCGGCAGATAGATATAGATAAATATCTGCCACTCTTTCAGCCCGTCGATCTTGGCCGCATCGCGCAATTCCCGTGGGAAGGCTTTTGTCGCTTGACGGAAGTAGAAGATGATAAAGACCGACGCGATGATCGGCAGCAGAATGGCGGTGAACGTGTTGATCAGCTTCAGTTTTGCCATCATCACGAACAACGGCACCATGATCGCCGCAAAGGGAATCGACAGGATCAGCAACAGCACCGAAAATAGCCGCTCTCGGGTTTTGGACTGAAACATCTCAAACGCATAGCCCGCCAAAGACGACACCGCCAAGGTCAGGATCGTGCCCACCACCGCCAGAAAGGCCGAGTTCCAGAACACCTGCAGCATATCCACTTGGGCAAACAGGTTGCTGATGTTTTGAAACAGCGCGCCGCCGAAACTGATCTTGCCCTTGATGATGTCAGCCGCCGTGTTGGTGGTGCCGACCAGCATCCAGAAGAACGGAAAGATCGACAGAAACGCCGCCAGTGACAGCAAGCCATAGACCAGTCCGGCGCGAAGGTTTGCGGCAAGGCGGTTCATGCTTTGCGATCCCTTGCGACAAGAAACTGCAGGTAGGACAGCACCGCCACCAGCACCACGATCACGTAGGACACCGTCGCGGCGTAGCCAAAGCTGGGCATGAATTTGAAGGTCAGGTTGTAGATATACAGCGACAGCGTCAGCGTCGAATCCGATGGCCCACCCAGCGTGATGTTGTTCACCTCGTCAAACAACTGCAACGTGCCGATGGTGGAGATGACCGTGGTGAACAGGATCACCGGCTTCAGCATCGGAATGGTGATGTAGACGAACCGCGCCCAGGCCGGAACTCCGTCGATCCGGGCCGCCTCGTAGATCGACTTGTCGATGTTCTGCATGGCGGCAAGGTAGAAAATCATGTTGTAGCCGGTCCAACGCCAGGTGATCGCCAGAATGATCACCACCCGCGCCCAGAACGGATCGCCCAGCCAGGAAAT
Source organism: Cypionkella sp. (assembly GCA_046590425.1). Lineage (GTDB taxonomy): Bacteria > Pseudomonadota > Alphaproteobacteria > Rhodobacterales > Rhodobacteraceae > Cypionkella. The sequence continues at coordinate 1,152 of JBKJTI010000191.1, forward strand.
CGGCGCATCCATCAGGTGCAGCGCGATGGCAAGATCGTTGATAACGCCATCGCTGGCGAACATCGACTTGAACAGGATCGAATAGGCCACCAGCGAGGTCACACAGGGCAGGAAGATTGCCGTTCGAAAAAATCTGCGAAACCGCAGGTTGGGGTTGTTCAACGCGGCGGCAAACAACAGCGCCAGCACGATCATGATCGGCACCTGCACCACAAGAAAGATGCAGGTATTGGTCAACGCACGAATAAAAACCGGGTCTTGGGTAAGCCGGATGATATTGGCGAAGCCGCCAAAGCTGTAGTTCATACCGCGTCCGGTCTGAAAGCTCATCCACAGCGACCACAGGATCGGGTAAATCATGAAGATGCCGAGCAGCACCAGCGCCGGCGCGATGAACAGCCAGCCGTTCAGCTGTTCGGCGCGGCCAATACGTGATTTTGCCATCTTCCCCCCGGACATTGCGCAGAACCGTGACTTGCAGCCATGAGCCTGCCTGCACCGCAGATCAGGCCAGCGCAGATTTGATCCTGCAAGGTGAAAACCGGGGCCGTTACGCCCCGGTCAGGGTCTGGATTACTGGATCTGCGCGCGCACTTGCGCGTCGATCGCGGTAATCGCCTCATCCACCGAGCCGCCATTGGCCAGCGTCGGAAGTTGCGCTGCAACCGCCGCATCGACCTCGTTGGTGAAGATGCCGTAGTTCACAGGCGGGATCTGCACCAGCCAATCAGAGAAGCTTTGCCATACAGTCTGCCCGCCAAAATAGGCATCAGCGGCCTTGTAGGCATCACCCTCCCGCGACGCCAGAAGCGAGCCTACAGCACCCTGATCGACCAAGATCTTCTGATAGAACTCAACGTCCTTGCCCCAGATTTCGGCAAGCAGATCAACCGCCTGATCCTTTTCTGCCGACGAGGCCAGCACGTACCAGCTTGACCCGCCAAGGTTTGACGCATGGGTCGCACCTTCAACGCCCGCCAGTTTCGGCAAGGGTGCCACGCCCCATTTGCCCGACATGTCGGCCGCCTTGATCGTGGCCGTCATCCAGACGCCGGTAAACACCGAAGCCACCTCGCCGCTGGTAAAACCACCGGTGTATTCGGTCCAACCCGAGACGGGTTTGTAGATCTCTTTGGCTTGCAACAGCTTGGCATAGGTTTCCAGCGCCGCTTTGAAGGTCGCACTTCCGGCGATATCGGGCTGACCGTCCGGCGTGAAGTACCACTTGCCCGCCGATTGCAGCAAGACGCGCACTGCGCCAGCATCGTTTAGGTCGATGCCCAACATCGGGTGGCCGGTTTTTTCCTTCACCACCTTGGCGATGTCGATGAACTGATCCCAAGTGATGTCTTGCAGATCGGCTGCCGTATAGCCCGCTTCGGCGAGAATGTCGCTGCGGTAGAACAAGCCGGTCACGCCGGAATCGAAAGGCAACGAATAGGTTTTGCCATCCACGGTGGCCAATTCAACCTTGTAGGGCGCGAAGCCGCTGTAGTCGATCTTGCCATCCAAAGGCTCGAACGCGCCGGGGAAGGACAACAGGTATTTCTGCGCGCCGTAATCTTCGACCAGAACGATGTCGGGCAGTCCGTCAGTGGTGCCTGACGCCAGCTGCGCCTGCAGCTTCTGCTCAAGGTCGGCCTTGGCGAAATCGACGAGGTTCACCGTCACATCGGGGTGGGTGACGGCATAGCGCGCAGCCGCCTCTTTCATCGTCGCCCCGTTAAAGTTCGGATCCCAGCTCCAAACCGTGATCTCGGTGGCCATGGCCGAGCTCAAAGCCAACAGACTGATGCCAGAGGCATAGACAGCCGTATTTCGCACGCGTGCGAGCATCGTGTTCATGTTTTCCTCCCATGATCGAGACTCATTTTCTGGTCCCGTGAGACGAAGCCTAGCGCGTTCGCAAACATCGCGCAAATTATTTTAGTAAAATTTTACTTGGGGACCGATCGCGGCTTTTGACGGGTACTGGCACGCAGGATCAGGCGGGACGCCAGCAGGGCACATTTCGGCGTGCTGCGTCCGGACAGCCGTTCCACCAGCATTTCGACCGCCGTCTGGCCGATCTCTTCGGCGGGCAGGCGCACGGTGGTCAGCGGGGGATTCAAGAATTGCGCGACCGGAATATCGTTAAAGCTCGCCACCGCAATATCGGCGGGGATTTTCAAATTGAATTCATGGATGGCGCGGTAAGCGCCGACCGCCATATTGTCATTGCCGGTGATCAGTGCATCCGGGCGCTGGCCGCTTTCCAGCAGGTGTCGCGTCAGATCATAGCCGCTTTGTTCGGTGTTATCGCCGATGCGGCACAGATCGGGTTCATAGCGCCCTGCCGCGCGCATCCATTCCACAAAAGCGGGAAATCTGCGGTCCGCAACGCCTGTGGCGCTGCGCGTGCTGGCGGTTTGCCAACCGACAAATGCCATCCTGCGGTAACCCTGATCCTCCAACGATTGCAGCAGCTTGCGCATCGCCAGATCGAGATCGCTGCGGATACTGTCATAGGCATCGCTGTCCGGCGAAAAATCAGCAAAAACCACGGTGGAGTTGTGCGAGAGCACCCAGTCAATTTCCGCCTGACTGTGCAGACCGATGACAATGACTCCGGCGGCGGCTTTCAGCAATGTCGGGTCCGGCACGGAATCGGTGTGATAGACCTGCACGGTGTCAAACTTCAGATCGTTGCAGCGACTTTCGATGCCCAACCGGATCGCCACATAGTAGGGGTCGGTCAATTCTTGTTCCGGGCGCAGAAAATGCACCAGTGCGATTTTCCGATCCAGCTTTTGATCTACGGCTTTACGGTTGCGCGGCGTGGCATAGTTCAGCGCCTCGGCCGTCTCGACGATGGCCTTGCGGGTCTGCGGACTGACCGACAACGTGCTGTCGAAATTCAGCACGCGGGAGACGGTTGCCGAGGACACCCCAACGGCGTTTGCGATTTGCTTGATGGTAACCATGGGCAATCCGTTCGGCCGACTGACGCGGCTGCGTGGGAATGTGCCGTGGATGGCATGCAAGCCGGACGCAAGCAATGCCGAACTGCACGACATCGGTGCGGATCATGTCCCTGTGTTCAGTTAAGGCTACAAATGCGGCGGAAAAATCACGCTTATCGGGCGAGGTGGTCTGACGTTGTGCCAGGCTTATCCCGTGTGAGCGGGGCTCCTGGTTAGAGTGCCGCAGTTTTGGGCGGGTTGGGCAACTCGCGTTGCCTCAGGGCTGATCTGGTTGCACAGCTTCAGGCCCATTGCGGGGCTAAGGACACGGCGAGAACGGCGGAGGTCTTATGCTTACGCCGAGGCATGATTGCGCGCGCGGTAATATTGTTCTTGCGCTACGCGGCCAGTGTGGCACGGGCGTGTTGCAGGGACGGGAACACAGGTTTCGTTCAAGATTTCGCCCCGCAGGCGCCCGTTGAAGCCTGCTGATGAAGGCGTTCTGCGTCGGCTTGCGGGTCGCGATGTAGCGCCAGTCGATCTTGCGGTCATCGGCGAAAGTAGGGATGGCGTTTTATGGGGACGGGGTCCCATTGTGGCTGACCGCCATCACGGGCTTTCTTCTGGCTCCGATCAACGCGGCCTGCTCCCTCGCCGCCCGTGCGCCTGAGAGTGAGGTGTCGATGGTCAGGTTCAAGTACTCTCGCGTGCAGTCATCGACCACGTTCAGCACGCGGAACCGCGATCCATCAGTTGATCCGACACCGGCCATCGAAACGCCACCCATCCGAGTGTCCTTGGCGAGGGTCGAGCGGCCAGCGACGGTTCGACATGAGCGGCAGTGTCATTGAGGCCTGTGTGTCGATCACCCGTTCCATCCGCCACGTTGGCTTAAATGCAGGCTCTCCCCGCCGTCTGACACCCCCAGTTCTTCAGCCCGCCCCCTCAGAACAGCCTCATGGCGCATGGTCATCCAGCAATAGCCGATCACCCGACACGGCTTGTCTTCGCTGATCCATGAACCTCCAACAGATACGAGACCGCATGACGCGGCGCGGAGGGCGCGCCCACTTTGGTCCGAGCAGATACTTCTGCGCGACCTTACCGAGCATCGCAACGTCCAGAAGCGATTTCAGTTGGGCGTCTTGCCATCGTTTCGACTTCGGTCGGAGCTGCCCCGAAATTGCGGGTTAAGTGGTTCAGCGGTGCCGAACTTTTCCTGGATCTTCGCCAAATGCTGTTGCAACCCATGCTGGGCACCCCGAATATGCGCGACGGTCAGATCGACGGCCTTATCGGCATCGCCGCGCGCGCAGGCGTCCAAGATCTCCAGATGTTCGGCATTGGCGCGGGCATGGCCATCGGTCAGCAAAAGTTGAGCGCGCACATAGCGATCCAACCGATCCATCGCGTTGGTCAGCGTGCCCAGATGGAACGGCAGATTGCTGGCCTGATACAGCGTCAGATGGAACGCCCGGTTCAGATTGCCCCAGTGCATGGGGTCACTGCTTCTGGCAAAGGCAGCACAGATGGCGCGGGCCTCGGCGATCAGCGCAGGCGTCATATGCGGCACAGCCACGCGGATCACATGCGCATCAATGATGCAACGGAAATCGAAAATCTCGCTCGCTTCCGCCAACGACAGGCCGACCACGACCGCTCCCTTGAAGCGGTGGTTTTTCACCAAGCCCTGCTGCTCTAGCATGGTGATCGCTTCGCGCACCGGAATCCGGCTGGTGTGGAACAGACGCGCGATCTCGTCCTGACGCAGCGGGTCGCCATCTTTCAGCCCACCTTCAATGATGGCCCGGCGCAGGGCTTCAAAAACCAACCCACCTGCCGAGATCATCTTGGAAACGTCCACACCCTTAAGCGCCATGCCTGCCCCCCGCTTTTGCTGAACGGTCTACCCACTCGCCTTCAAATCGGGAAGAACTTTAATATTGTATATCGGATCCAATCTGGAGTAATTGAAAAATGCGTCGGTGGGGAGCTCGACGCAGAGAGTAGCAGCGCGTGGCGCGGTCGCTTGCCATTGCCTGCCCCCGATTAGCGTCGCAAACAGACAGTGGAAGTTTCATGACCGATTTTGCGACCGCCCTTGCAGGCTTCCGCCTCGTCAAAGCCCAGCCGATTGGACTGGCCGAGTTGCAGGCACGGGTTGCAGGGCTACAGGCGCGGATTCTGCGGGAGGGTGTGAAAGCGGTCTGGCTGGATGCCTCATCCTCGCTGACTTATTACACCGGGCTGCAACTGGGCCTGTCGGAACGGATTCACGGCGCGCTTATCCCAGCTTCGGGGCCACTGATCTATGTCTCGCCACAGTTTGAGGTGCCTAAACTGCGCGCCACGCTGCGGGTTGAGGGCGATGTGGTGGCTTGGGAAGAGCATGAGGATCCCTATGCGCTGATCGCGGCGGAACTGGCGGCGATGGATGTGGCGGGTGCGGGATTGGCGCTAGATCCAGCAACACCATTTGTCTTCGCTTCAGCGCTGATGCCGATTGAGGGGCCAATCATTTCGGCGCAAGCCATGATTGAGGCGCAGCGGCAGTGCAAATCCGCTGCCGAAATTGCGCTGATCCAGACCGCGATGAAGGCCAGTTTTTCGGTACAAAAGGCGGTGCATGCCGGGTTGCACGTGGGAATTTCCACTACCGAGGTTATCGACTTTATTCTGGCGGCACATGTGGCGCTGGGTCTGAAGCCGCTGTTTGCCGCCGCGCAATTTGGTGAGGCCACCGCCTATCCGCATGGTGTGCCTGAGCAGCAAATTCTACAGCAAGGCGATATGGTTTTGTTCGATATGGGCGGCACGATGCACGGCTATGCCTCGGACATCACGCGCACTTACGTCTATGGCACACCCAGTCCCCGGCAACGTCATTTGTGGGAATTAGAGCGTAAGGCGCAAAGCGCAGCCTTTGCTGTAGCACAGATAGGCACCGCTTGCGGTGCGGTGGATGCGGCGGCCCGCCAGGTGTTGACTGAAGCTGGTTTCGGCCCGGAGTATCAGGTTCCTGGTCTACCCCACCGCACCGGTCATGGCCTTGGTCTCGACATTCACGAAGCGCCCTACATCGTGTCTGGCAATGACACGCTTTTGACCGAGGGCATGTGTTTTTCCATCGAACCGATGCTTTGCGTTTACGGCGAATGCGGCGTTCGTCTTGAAGACATTGTTTACATGACACAATCCGGCCCGCGCTGGTTTGTGCCACCTGCCGAGCGGCTGGATGATCCGTTCGGAAATGCGACGACCTGAGGCGAGACTGCGACTGCGCCTGTAAAGAAAACCGGCCCGCCTGAATGGACCGGAACAGTGCTTAACAGAGAGTGAAAGGACCAAGACATGAAAATGCTATCCCGCATCCTGATTGCGGCCTCCGCATTGGCGATGACCACCGCCATGCCTGCCCTTGCCAAGACCTT
>JBKJTI010000196.1:0-6950 GCA_046590425.1 Cypionkella sp.
GAGTGAAACCGAAACCCTGTCGATCCGCCAGATGTGCGACGCCTATCAGGTGACCGCCCGCACCTTGCGGTTTTATGAGGCGAAAGAACTGCTGTCGCCGATCCGGGCGGGCAGCCGGCGGCTTTATACCAAACAGGATCGCGCCAGGTTGCAACTGATCCTGCGCGGCAAGCGTTTTGGCTTCAGTCTGGAGGATATCCGCCAGTTGCTTGATATGTATAACAGAAATGGCACCAATCAAGCTCAGCTGGCCCGGACATTTGATCTGGGCCAAGACCGTCTGTCGCAGATGAAGGCGCAACGGGACGAGTTGAGCATCGCCATTGCCGAGTTGGAAACCGAATTACAAAGCGCCGCGGCGGCTTTGGCCGCCTTCCGCGCAGCGGCCGAATAAAGCCCAGACAATTAAGTCCAGACTACGCCCATCACAGACAGCCGAATTGAGGAGTAAGGCCATGACCACCTATACAGCCCCGCTGAAAGACATGCAGTTTCTGTTGCATGATGTGCTCGGGGTCTCTGGCCGCGATATTCCCGGTTATGGCGATCTTGATGCGGGTTTTACCGGTGCTGTGTTGGAGGAGGCGGGGAAGCTTGCGTCTGACGTGCTCGAGCCACTGAACGCGGTGGGTGATCGCGAAGGCTGCGTGTTGGAAAACGGCGTGGTCCGCACCCCCACGGGGTTCAAAGCGGCGTTTGACGCGATGAAGGCGGGCGGCTGGACGGCGCTCGACTGTGACCCGGATTACGGTGGTCAGGGGCTGCCTTATGTGATGGCGACGGCGGTGGGCGAGGTGTTCGTCTCGGCCAATATGGCGTTCAACATGTATCAGGGCCTGACACATGGCGCCTATTCGGCGATCCATGCGCATGGCACGGCAGAGCAGAAATCGACCTATCTGCCGAAGATCGTCTCGTGCGACTGGACCGGCACGATGAACCTGACCGAGCCACATTGCGGCACCGATCTGGGGCTGATGCGCACCAGGGCAGAGCCGCAGGCGGATGGGTCGTATAAGATTAGCGGCACGAAGATTTTCATCTCGGCGGGCGAGCATGATCTGGCTGAGAACATCATTCATCTGGTGCTGGCGAAGGCTCCGGGTGGGGGTGAGGGGACCAAAGGCATCTCGCTGTTCATCGTGCCGAAGTTTCTGATCAATGCGGATGGGTCTTTGGGCGCACGCAACGGGGTTTCGGTCGGCAAGGTCGAAGAAAAAATGGGGATTCATGGCAACGCGACCTGCGTGCTGAATTATGATGGCGCGGTCGGCTATCTGCTTGGAGATCTGCACAAAGGCATGCGCGCGATGTTCACCATGATGAACGAGGCGCGACTGGGCGTGGGCTTGCAAGGCTATGCGGTGGCCGAAGCCGCCTATCAGAACGCTTTGGGCTATGCAAAAGACCGCTTGCAGGGCCGCGATGTGACGGGTGCGCAAAACCCCAAGGGCCCGGCAGACCCGCTTATCGTGCATCCCGACATTCGCCGCAGCCTGATGGATCAGAAAAGCTTTGTCGAAGGCGCGCGGGCGTTTACCTATTGGGCAGCCTCGATGATTGACCAGTCGGTGCGCTCGGGAGACGAAGCGGCGGAGGGGCTGGTTTCCTTGCTGATCCCGGTGCTGAAGGGCTTCCAGACCGACCGTGGCTTTGAGATGGCGGTGCAGGCGCAGCAGATCTGGGGCGGGCATGGCTATATCGAAGATTCAGGCATGTCGCAGTTTGTCCGCGACGCCCGGATCTCGCAGATTTATGAGGGTGCCAACGGCGTGCAGGCGTTGGATCTGGTGGGGCGCAAGCTTGCCACCGATGGCGGCAAGCATGTGATGGCGTTTTTCGCTTTGGTGAAAGGATTCATCAAGGAAAATGAAGATGATGCGCGGATGGCGGTGTATCTTGATCCGCTGAAAGCGGCGTCGAAAGACGTGCAGGCGGCGGCGATGTTCTTCATGAACACCGCGATGAAAAACCCAAATGCGGCGCTGGCGGGGTCTTATGATTTCATGACAATGATGGGGCATACCTGCTTGGGGCTGATGTGGGCGAAGATGGCGAAAGCGGCCTTTGCGGGATTGGATGCGGGGGGGGATGCCGATTTCCTGAACGCCAAACTGGCGACCGGGCGATATTACATGGCGCGGCAACTGCCTGCGACTGCGCTGCATCTGGCGCGGATTGAGTCGGGGGCTGATCCGGTGATGGCGCTGGCGGCTGAGGCGTTCTAAGCTGACGCAAAGGTCAATGGAGATTGCCATGCCGAAACGCTTCCGCCTTACCCGCCGCTTTCCGGTTGCCATGACCGAAGACGGCTACCGCCGCCTGAAGAGCTTCGCCAAAGAGGCCGGTCTGGACGAGGGCGAGGCGCTGTCGTTTCTGTTTGAGAATTACTCTTCTGTGATCAACCACGACAACCTGACCCACCGCTTGCGGCTGTTCAATTCGGAACTGGAGGCACGCAAATAACCAAATCTCTGCCGGTTGACCTGTAGAAGCCTCCGGCGGGAGTATTCAGGCCAAGATGAAGCTCTAAGCCGTGATCACCCTGCGACCGTGTTACGGCTTGGCTATCCGACTTAAGCGGGCGCAGGGCTTCACCTTGGGCGGCCATCGGCTCTCCAGCCTGTGCCGCAAAAATAAGACTGACGAGGAATGGTTAACGAATCGTTCTTCATCTTGGCGAAAATACTCACCGGGGGTCCGGGGGTGGAAAACCCCCGGCGCTTGCTCCGGGAGAAACATAAGGTGTTAAGCGATGACCGCAAAACTCTACTGCTTTGGCGAATCCGGCAATGCTTACAAGGTGGCGCTCGCACTGACCTTCGCCGATCTCGAATGGGAGCCGGTGTTTGTTGATTTTTTCAACGGCGCCACCCGCACGCCCGAATTCCGTGCCGTCAATGAGATGGGCGAAGTGCCGGTGCTGGTCGATGGTGAGACCACGCTGACGCAATCAGGGGTGATCCTGGATTATATCAGCTCGAAAACCGGCAAGCTGGGCGGCAAGTCCGCGGCAGAACGGCGCGAGGTGTTGCGCTGGTTGTTTTGGGACAATCACAAGCTGTCGACGCAGATCGGCACCGCGCGTTTTCTGGCGAATTTCGTGTCCGAAGAAAAGCGCCCCGCAGGCGTGATCCCATTTCTGCACAGCCGCCTGAAAACCGCCTACACCGTGCTGAATGGCCATCTTGAGGCCCGCAAATGGGTCGCAGGCGAGGCGATGACCATCGCCGACCTCTCACTTTGCGGCTATCTTTACTACCCGGAACCGTTCGGTTTTGACCGGGCGGACTGGCCCCATATCGACGCCTGGCTGAACCGCATTGCGGCGGTGCCGGGCTGGAAACATCCCTATGATCTGATGCCCGGCAAACCGTCTGACCGGGCTTAAGGAGGCAACATGACCGACGCTTTTATCTATGACGCCGTACGCTCCCCACGTGGCAAGGGTCGCCCGGATGGGGCTTTGCACGAGCTGACCTCGGTGGCGCTTTCGGCGAAGATTCTCGATGCGATCCGTGAGCGCAATGGGCTGGTGGGCCATGCGGTCGAAGACGTGATCTGGGGCAATGTCACGCAAGTTGGCGAACAGGGCGGCTGTTTGGCACGCTCGGCCGTGCTGGCGTCGGGGTTGGATCAGTCGATCCCCGGCCTTGCGATAAACCGGTTTTGCGCATCGGGCATGGAGGCGGTCAATCTGGCGGCCAACCAAGTCAAGGCGGGCGCGGGCGCGGCCTATATCGCGGGCGGGGTCGAGATGATGGGCCGGGTCGCAATGGGCTCGGACGGGGCGGCGATTGCGGTTGATCCGTCTTTGGCAATGAAGACCTATTTCGTCCCGCAGGGCATTTCGGCGGATATCATCGCGACGGAATATGGCTTCTCACGCGAGATGGCCGATGCTTTGGCGGTGGAATCGCAGAACCGGGCGGCAGCGGCTTGGGCGGAGGATCGGTTTGGGCATTCGGTGATCGCTATCAAGGATCAGAATGGTCTAACCATTCTGGACCGCGACGAATACATGCGGCCCGGCACTGATATGCAGACCCTCGGCGCGTTAAAACCGGCGTTCAAGGATATGGGCGAGAGCATGCCCGGCTTTGATAAAATCGCGCTGATGAGATATCCGCATCTGGAGCGGATCAATCATATTCACCACGCCGGAAACTCTAGCGGTATCGTTGATGGGGCAGCGGCGCTGCTGATTGGCAATGCGGAATTTGGTGTAGCGCATGGCTTGAAACCGCGCGCGCGTATTCGCGCTACGGCGAAGATCGGCACAGACCCTACGATCATGCTGACCGGGCCGGTGCCGGTGACCGAGAAGATCCTGCGCGATGCCGGGATGGCGATTGGCGATATTGATCTGTTTGAGGTCAATGAGGCTTTCGCTGCGGTGGTGCTGCGGTTCCAGCAGGCGTTTGATGTCGATCCGGCTTTGGTCAACGTCAACGGCGGCTCGATTGCGTTGGGGCATCCTTTGGGGGCGACGGGGGCGATCATCATCGGCACCTTGCTGGATGAATTGGAACGCAGCGGCAAAACCGTGGGTTTGGCCACGCTCTGCATCGCCTCGGGTATGGGGGCTGCGACCATTATCGAGCGGCTCTGATCATGCCGGGGCAGATCTTCGCAGCTTTGGGGGAACGACAGGCGCAGGCATTGCTCAGCGGTGATTTCGCTGTCTATGCCAGCGTGATGGCGCTGCCCCTGCGGATCATTCCGCGCGATGATGATGCCTATGTATTGCACACCGAAGCCGAGCTGCACGCGGATTTTCAGCTTTACCACGACAGCCTGAAAGGGCGGGGGGTCACGGATATCTTCAGGCAAGTCGTGGCTTTCACCGTGATTGATCCGTCCCATCTCAAGGTGCGCTGCAAGACCCATATCATGGTGCAAGCCCAGCGCATCGTCGATCCGTTTGACTCCGAGTTTTTGCTAGTCGCGCAATCGGACGGCTGGTTGATTGCAGAGGTTAGAAACGCGCGCGGGCATAGCCGCTTCGGTCTTGGGCTGTCGGAAATCAACCGCCGGGCATCTGCCCCGCAACTGGATGATGCAGGAGGAGATGATGGCGAAACTTGATCTGAGCAAAGTGCCGGTGAAAACCAGCTCGATTTATCCGTCACCCTATGCCGAGATGATGGCGGGGCGCAGCAGTCTGCGCCTGGGCGATGCCGGGGGGCTGACGCAGTTTGGCGTCAATCTGGTGATCTTGCAGCCGGGGGCGGTGTCCAGTTTGCGGCATTGGCATCTGGTCGAGGATGAGTTCGTGATGGTGACGCAAGGCGAATGTATTCTGGTGCAGGATGCAGGCGAGACTGTGATGCAGGTGGGCGATTGCGTGGCGTTTCCGGCGAATGTGCCGGATGGGCATCAGTTCATCAACCGCTCGGATGCGGTGGCGCAGTTTCTGGTGGTGGGCAGCAGGGCCAAGTGTGAGGTCGCGACCTATTCCGATGTCGATCTGGTGCTGACGGTCGAGGCCGGGCGGGCCAGTTACACCTATAGGGATGGCAGCACTTGGGAGGGGCCGCGATGATCGTTGACCCTAGCCTTGCCCCCGTGGACAGCCGCGAAGGCATCCGCACAACGCGGCTGTCGGTGGCGGGCAGGCTGACGCAATTTGGCGCTTATGTTGAAGTTTTGGCACCCGGAGCGTGGTCTTCCGATCGGCATTGGCACTCGGCCGAGGATGAGTTTCTGTATGTGTTGGAAGGACTTGGCACCTTGCATGATGAGGCGGGGATGCAGGATTTGCACCCCGGTGATGCGGTATGCTGGCGGCATGGTGCGCCAAATGGGCATCGGATCGGCAACCGCTCGGATGCGCCGCTGCGCTATCTGATCGTGGGGACGCGCGTGTTGGGCGATGTGTGCTCTTACCCGGATTCGGGGCGCAAACAGGTGAACACCGCGACGCGTTGGCAGGTGTTGGACGCTGATGGCACCACGTTGCGCGGCGGCGATTTGCCTGCGGAATTGCTGGGCCTGCCTGCGGTTTGGGGGCAGGATTACGATGGCTCTGCCCGCCCGACTGTGCTGCGCGCAGCAGAGCGGGCTTGGGTGTTGGAGCATGGGTATCAGCATCCGATCTTGGGCGGCGATCTCGGCGATTACTGGCATTCTGTGCTGGGGGATCTGGGCGGGTTGTCGCAGTTTGGCGTGCATCTGGACCGGTTGCCGCCCGGCGCGCGGTCGAGCTTCCGGCATTGGCATGAGGCTGAGGATGAATTGGTGTTGGTGTTGTCTGGTGCTCCGGTGCTGCTCGAAGACAGCGAAACCGCGCTGCCCCCCGGCGATATGGCGTGTTGGCCTGCGGGCCAGCCCACGGGGCATCAGTTGCACAACCGCAGCGCGGACGATGTGGTCTATCTGACCCTCGGCACCCGGCTGCCCCGCGATATCATTCACTATCCCGATCACGATCTTATCACCCATAAAGACGGTGCGACCCGGCGCTATACCCATGCCGATGGCCGACCCCGCAGTGCAGGAGAGCGCAAATGACCGATTTCACCATGGCCGTTGATGCCGATGGCGTCGCCACGATCACTTGGGATGTGGCGGCCAAGTCGATGAACGTGATGTCGACGGCGGCTTTTGGGCTGCTGAGCGGGTTGGTGGATCAGGCTTTGGCGGATGCGGCGGTGAGGGGGATCATTATTACGTCCGGCAAGAAGGATTTCGCCGGGGGAATGGATCTGAACGTCATTGCCGAGATGCGGGCGGGCGGGGCGCAGGCGATTTTCGATGGCGTGATGACGATGCACAAGGTTTTGCGCAAGATCGAGTTGGCGGGGATGGACCCGAAAACCAAGAAGGGTGGAAAGCCGATTGTGGCGGCCCTACCCGGGACGGCATTGGGGATTGGGTTGGAGCTGCCGCTGTCGTGCCACCGCATCATCGCGGCGGATAATCCGAAGGCGAAGATCGGTCTGCCCGAG
>JBKJTI010000230.1:0-22057 GCA_046590425.1 Cypionkella sp.
GTGGGAGACGGGTGCCGCGCATTTCGTCAACTTCATCGGCTCCACCATGGGCCCGATTTTCGGCATCATGATGGTGGATTACTACCTGATCCGCCAAGGCAAGATCGACGTCAACGCACTCTACCAAGAAAACGGCGAGTTCCGGTTTGAGGGCGGCTGGCACATGAAAGCTTTCGTCGCCTTGGCCATCGGCATGGTATTCTCGTCGATCCTGCCGACCTTCACCACTTTGCTGCCCAGCTGGTGGGGCACCTACGGCTGGTTCTTCGGCGTTGGCATCGGCGGCGGGGTGTATTTCCTGCTGCGGATGGGCAACCGCTAAACGCGAAGGCAGGGCCGGATTTTCCCGGCCCTGCCTTCAAAACCTTAGCGTTTCATCGGACAGGTGTTGATGCCAAGCACCGAATACAGCGGGCAGGTGCTCATCAACGCGGTGACGATAGGCACAATGCCGATCAGTTTGGCGTAGTGCCAAAAGCCAGTACCCTGATCCATGAAGAACCACAGCAGCAAGGCTGCGCCGATAACAACGCGCAGGATGCGGTCAAGATTTCCGATATTGGTTTTCAACATGGGGGTTCCCTTTCAGATTTGGCGACCGATATGGCGACTTTGTCCGAAAGTTAATACACATTCCACATATCGACTTTGATCTGACCCCGGATTTTGGGGTCAGATCGCCGGCAGAGTAGAAGTTATTCCATCTGCTTGAAGTTGAACTCGCCGCCCTCTTTGATCCCCGATGGCCAGCGCGCGGTGATCGTCTTGGTGCGGGTGTAGAAGCGGAAGCTGTCCGGCCCGTGCTGGTTCAAATCGCCGAACGAGGATTTCTTCCAGCCGCCAAAGGTGTGATACGCCAGCGGCACCGGGATCGGCACGTTAATCCCGATCATCCCCACATTGATCCGGGCCGCAAAGTCGCGCGCCGTGTCGCCATCGCGGGTATAGATCGCGGTGCCGTTGCCATATTCATGGTCCATCGCCATGCCCAAAGCTTCTTCATAGGTCTGCGCCCGCACCACCGACAGCACCGGCCCGAAAATCTCCTTGCGGTAAATCTCCATATCCGTGGTCACGTTGTCGAACAGATGCGGCCCAACAAAGAAGCCATCCTCATAGCCCTGCAATTTGAAATCGCGGCCATCGACGACCAGATTGGCCCCCTGCGCCACACCGGATTCGATCAGCTTCAGAATGTTGGCCTTGGCAGCCCCCGTCACCACCGGGCCGTAGTCAACATCATTGCCCGCCGTGTAAGGCCCGACCTTCAGCTTTTCGATCCGCGGAATAAGCCGCTCAATCAACGCATCCGCCGTAGCTTTGCCAACAGGCACCGCCACCGAGATCGCCATGCAGCGCTCGCCAGCAGCCCCATAGCCCGCGCCGACCAAAGCATCCGCCGCCTGATCCAAGTCAGCATCCGGCATGATGATCATGTGGTTTTTCGCACCACCAAAGCACTGCACCCGCTTGCCGTTCGCCGTGCCGCGCGCATAGATATATTGCGCAATCGGGGTCGAGCCGACAAAGCCCACACCGGAAATCGTCTGGTTATCAAGGATCGCATCGACCGATTCCTTGTCGCCGTTGATGACCTGCAACACGCCATCAGGCAGGCCCGCTTCTTTCATCAAAGCCGCCAACATCAAAGGCACCGTCGGCGCTCGCTCGGACGGCTTCAGGATGAACGCGTTGCCGCAAGCCAGCGCCGGACCCATTTTCCACATCGGGATCATCGCCGGGAAGTTGAACGGAGTGATCCCCGCCGCCACGCCAATCGGCTGGCGCATCGAATACATGTCAATGCCGGGGCCAGCAGAATCGGTGAACTCACCCTTCAACAGATGCGGCGCACCAATGCAGAACTCGATCACTTCCAGCCCGCGCTGAATGTCGCCCTTGGCGTCCGGAATGGTTTTGCCATGCTCTGACGAAAGCGCCTCGGCCAGCTTGTCCATATCGCGGTTCAGAAGACCAACCATCGCCATCATCACCCGTGCGCGGCGCTGCGGGTTGGTGGCCCCCCATTTCACCTGAGCCTTCGCGGCATCAGCGGTGGCGGCGTCCAACTCTGCCTTGGAGGCCAAAGCCACCCGCGCCTGCACTTCGCCCGTCGCCGGGTTGAACACGTCGGCAAACTTGCCCGAGGTGCCCGCAACCAGCTTGCCGTTGATCCAGTGACCGATCTCTTTCATCATTTCTCTCCCATGAGTTGCCGCAACAATAGCCTTGCGAAATTGCGGAAGGTAGAGGCAAGGTTTCAAATGGGTTTTGCAAAATTGCAAAGGTGACAAGATGGATTGGGATGACCTGCGGGTATTTCTGGCGGTGGCGCGCTCTGAGAGCCTGTCCGGGGCAGGGCGGCGATTGAAAATAGACCCCGCCACCGTGGGCCGCCGCATCGCGCGGCTGGAAGACGCCGTAGGCTCCCGCTTGTTCGCCAAAACCCCACAAGGCTACAGCCTGACCGAAGAAGGCACCCGCCTGCTCACCCATGCGATTCGTACCGAGGCGGCGGTTGACGGTGCCTCCGAAGCCTTGAGCGGCCCCGAAGGCCTCACCGGCCAAATCCGCATCGGCGCGCCGGATGGCTGCGCCAACTACCTGCTGCCGCAGGTCATCGCCCGCATCTGCGACGCCAATCCGGGCTTAGAGGTGCAAATCGTGGCATTGCCGCGCGTGTTCAACCTCTCGAAACGCGAGGCTGATATGGCCATCGCGGTATCCCGCCCCGAGGCTGGTCGCCTGACCGTGCAAAAGCTCACCGATTACCACCTCCACCTCGCCGCATCCCGCGACTATCTCGCCGCTCATCCCCCGATCCAAACCCCCGCCGACCTGAAATCCCACCGCCTCGTCGGCTATATCCCCGATATGATCTTCGACAAGGAACTTGACTATCTCACCGAAATCGGTGCCTCCGCCCCGCCTTTGGCCTCGAACTCGGTCTCGGTGCAGCTCAACTTCCTGCGCCACGGCGCAGGTATTGGCGTGGTGCATGACTTCGCTTTGCCCGCCGCCCCGGAACTCACCCGCATCATCCCCGATCAGATCCACCTGACCCGCGCCTTCTGGCTGATCCGCCACGCCGATGATGGCCGCGTGGAACGCCTCAATCGCTTCGCCGCACAACTTATGCTTGAGGTAAAGAAAGAAATGCAAAGGCTTGAAGCAATTCCTTGACAGAATCTTACGCTGCCACGACGCTGCTCCTGACAGATAGGGAGGAACCTTCATGCTTGTCAGCCAAATCCTGAAATCGAAATCCGATGACGGGGTCGTCACTTTGCCACCCGGCACCCTCATTGCCCGCGTCGCCGAAGTGCTGTCCGCCCGTCGCATCGGGGCGGTGGTGATCTCGCCCGATGGCAAGAAACTCGCTGGTATCGTCTCGGAACGCGACATCGTGCGCGAAATCGGCCGCCGTGGCGGGGCATGTCTCAATGAAAATGTCGACACCATCATGACCTCAAAAGTCGTCGCCTGCGCGCGTGGCGACAATGCCAATGACGTGCTGCAGAAGATGACTGATGGCCGTTTCCGCCATATTCCGGTGCTGGAAGGTGAAGAGCTGATCGGCCTGATTTCCATCGGCGACGTGGTGAAGTCGCGGCTGTCCGAGCTGAATATGGAGAAAGACGCGCTGGAAGGCATGATCAAGGGCTTTTAGGAATCCGCTTGCATCCCGACACGCAATATTGTTGCGTGTCGGGGACTTAGGCGAGGAACCTGCCATGCGTATCGGTCTTTATCCCGGCACTTTTGACCCCATCACTTTGGGTCATGTCGATATCATCCAGCGCGCCATGGCCCTGGTGGATCGTCTGGTAATTGGCGTCGCCATCAACCGTGACAAAGGCCCCGCTTTCACCCTGGAAGAACGTGTGGCGATGGTGAAAGATGAATGTGCGGGCATCGTCGCCAAGACGGGCGGCGAGATCGTGGTGCATCCGTTTGAAAATCTGCTGATTGACTGCGCCCGCGATGTGGGCGCTTCGGTTATTATTCGAGGGCTGCGCGCAGTAGCCGATTTTGAATATGAATTTCAAATGGTTGGCATGAATCGCGCCATGGATGCCTCGGTGGAAACCGTGTTTCTTATGGCCGACGCCCGCCGCCAAGCGATTGCCTCTAAACTCGTGAAGGAAATTGCGCGTCTTGGCGGCGATATCTCCAAATTCGTCACGCCCCCGGTGGCCGAAGCTTTGGCGCGGCGCTACCCGCAGGTGAAGAAATAACGGTTGGAATGTTTGTTCCACAGCGCTACTCTGCGATAAATCGCTCCTCACTCAGCCCATGATCGCAGACCAATGACCGCTTTAGATGCCGCCGACCTTCCCGCACCCGCCACCATCGAGGAATTCCGCGAGCGTTTGGCCGCGATCACCGAAGGACTGCCGCGCCGCCTGCGGCAATGCGCCGATCATATCGCCGCCAACATCGACCGGATTGCGGTTTCAACCGTCGCCGAACTGGCGGCTGGGGCGGATGTGCCGCCTTCCGCTCTGATGCGGTTTTGCCAAATCCTTGGCTATTCTGGCTTTTCCGAAATGCAAAAGCTGTTTCGCGATGCCTATTCCCCCGGTTTCCCCGATTATTCCACCCGGCTGCAAAATTTGAAGCAGGGCGGTGCTGGCACTCCCTCGGCTCTGTTGGGCGAGTTTATCGAGGCGGGGCGTTTATCGCTGGAAGCCCTAGCGAAATCAGCGGATGAAGCGGCCCTCGCCCAGGCTGTTGCCCTGCTATCCGCCGCCGATACCATACATGTCATCGGTCTGCGCCGCGCCTTTCCAGTGGCCTCATATCTTGCCTATGTCTTTGATAAAATGGCCGTTCCCGCAATGCTACACGAAGGCACCGGAAAGCTGGATCACCGCCACGCTTTGCGCCCCGGCGATGCGGTTCTGGCGATCACCTTCGCGCCCTATTCCGAAGAAACCATCGCCCTCGCGCAAGACGCCCGCGACCGGGGCTTGGCCGTAGTGGCGCTGACCGACCGCATCACAAGCCCGCTCGCCCGCACCGGCGATGCGATCCTGACCGTGCCCGAGGTCGATTTCGGCGCGTTCCGTTCGCTGTCCGCCACCCTCGCGCTGGCGATTGCGCTGGCCGTGGCGGTGGGGTCTGCGCGCGGTTGAAGACAAAAGAAATCGCTTTTGCTTTGCTTCAAAATGGAATATTTTTTCCAAAACACTTGCGCAACTGAGTCTTGCCGTAGCGCCTGTCCCCGGAGGAGCCTGCCATGAAAACGCTCGACACTATTTCCATCGGTCGGTCCTCGGTGGATCTTTACGGCGCGCAGATCGGTGGGCGGCTGGAGGATATGGCAAGTTTTCAGAAATATATCGGCGGATCCCCGACCAATATCGCCGCTGGCACCGCGCGTCTGGGTCTGAAATCGGCGCTGATCACCCGCGTCGGCGATGAGCATATGGGGCGTTTCATCCGCGAAGAATTGGCGCGTGAGGGCGTCGATGTGCGCGGCGTGAAAACCGACCCTGCGCGATTGACCGCGTTGGTGATCCTTGGCATCCGCGATGAAACCCAGTTCCCGCTGATTTTCTACCGTGAAAACTGCGCCGATATGGCGCTTTGCGAAGACGATATCGATGAGAGCTTCATCGCGGAAACCCGTTCGATCATCGTCACTGGGACGCATCTGTCGCACGCCAACACCGAAGCCGCTGTGCTGAAAGCCCTGAAACTGGCGCGCAAGCACGGGGCGAAAACCGCCTTGGACATCGACTATCGCCCGAATCTCTGGGGACTCGCGGGTCATGGCGACGGCGAAAGCCGTTTCATTGAGTCCGCCGCTGTCACCGCTAAGTTACAGGCCAGCTTGCATTATTTCGACCTGATCGTAGGCACCGAGGAAGAATTCCACATCGCGGGCGGCACGACCAACACCATCGAAGCCCTGCGTGCCGTCCGCAAAGTTTCCGCCGCCACCTTGGTCTGCAAACTTGGTGCCGCCGGCGCTGCCGCCTTTGATGGCGCGATCCCCGACAGCCTTGATCAGGGCCACACTGGCCCCGGCTTCCCCATCGAAGTCTTCAACGTCTTGGGCGCGGGCGACGGTTTCATGTCGGGCCTGACCAAAGGCTGGCTCGACGGCGAATCATGGCCAGTCGCTCTGAAATACGCCAACGCCTGCGGGGCTTTTGCCGTCTCACGTCATGGCTGCACCCCGGCTTACCCATCCCTCGAAGAACTGAGCTTCTTCCTTGAACGCGGCGTGAAAACCCCAGCCTTGCGCAAAGACGCCGAACTCGAGCAGATCCACTGGTCCACCAACCGCCGCAAGCAATGGTCTGAAGTGCGTGCTTTTGCCTATGATCACCGCTCGCAACTGGAAGAAATCCCCGGCGCCAATCTCGAAAACATATCCCGTTTTAAAGAGTTGTGTCTGGAAGCTACACTGACTGTCAGTCAAGGCCGCGAGGGCTACGGCCTGCTCTGCGACAACCGTCTCGGAAAATCCACCCTCCACAAAGCCTCCGGCCAAGGCTTGTGGATTGGTCGCCCGGTCGAATGGCCCGGCTCGCGCCCGCTGACGTTAGAGCCTGAAATTGGCCCCGATTTCGGCGGCCTCTCGGAATGGGCGCTCGAAGATGTGGTCAAGGTTCTGTGCTTCTGCCACCCCGATGACCAACCCGAGATGCAGTCGGAGCAAGAGGCAGTCATCACCCGCCTGTTCCACGCCTGCCGCCGAAACCGCTTGGAAATGCTGCTGGAAATCATCCCGTCGAAGGTCGGTCCGGTAGATGACCATACCAACGCCAAGCTGATCAGCCGTTTCTATGAAATCGGCATTTACCCCGATTGGTGGAAGCTGGAGCCGATGCAAACGCGCGAAGCTTGGGCCGCCACTTGTGACGCTATCACCAACCGCGACGCGCATACCCAAGGCATCGTGATCTTGGGTCTCGGGCAATCCGAGGCTGAATTGGCGTCCGCGTTCAGACTCGCCGCCGATTTTCCGTTGGTCAAAGGCTTCGCGGTGGGGCGCACCATCCATGCCGATGTTGGCCGCCAATGGATCGCGGGCAAGATTGACGATGCCACAGCTGTGGCCACAATGGCCGATAATTTTCGCCGCCTTTGCGGTATCTGGGACGCCGCCCGCGCAGGAGTAAAACCATGAACACCATCCGTTTGACCGCAGCGCAGGCTATGGTGCGCTGGCTTTCCGTGCAGATGACCGAAGACGGTGAGCGGTTTATAGCAGGCATCTGGGCGATTTTTGGCCATGGCAACGTGGCGGGCATTGGCGAGGCTTTGCACGGCGCGAAGGACAGCTTTCCGACATGGCGCGGCCATAATGAACAAACCATGGCCCATGCCGCGATTGCTTATGCCAAGGCGAAGAAGCGCCGCCGCGCAATGGCAGTAACCACTTCAATCGGGCCGGGCGCGCTGAATGTCGTCACGGCGGCTGGCGTCGCCTTTGCCAACCGTCTGCCTTTGCTGATCATTCCCGGCGATGTCTTCGCCAACCGCGCCCCCGATCCGGTGTTACAGCAACTGGAAGATTTCAACGACGGCACCATCACCGCCAATGATTGCTTCCGCCCTGTCACCCGTTATTTCGACCGCATCTCGCGCCCCGAACATATCCTGACCGCCCTGCCACGCGCCTTCCGGGTGATGACGGACCCCGCCGATTGCGGCCCGGTGTGTCTGGCCTTCTGCCAGGATGTGCAGGCCGAAGCCTTTGATTACCCAGAATCTTTCTTCACTCCAAAAGTCTGGAAAATCCGCCGTCCCGAAGCCGATGCCGATGAATTGGCCGAAGCGATTGCCGCGATCAAAGCCGCGAAGAACCCGGTGATCGTTGCAGGTGGTGGCGTGATCTATTCCGGCGCTGAAGCAGATCTCGCGACCTTCGCCAGCGCTCACAATATCCCCGTGGTAGAAACCCAGGCCGGCAAATCCAGCCTCGATTTTGATCATGCGTTGAACTTTGGTCCGGTCGGAGTCACCGGGGCCTCCAGCGCCAACACGGTGTGTGAGGCTGCCGATCTGGTGATCGGGCTTGGTACGCGGTTTCAGGATTTCACCACCGGGTCGTGGTCCCTGTTCAAAAATGCGAACCGTCGCATCCTGTCGATCAATGTCGCGGCGTATGATTCCTACAAACATGGCGCGATCAACTTAACCTCAGATGCGAAGATCGCGCTGCAAGTACTTGGAAAGGAATTAGGAAGTCAGAAATGGCCTAGCATTGCTGGCCTGCAGGTTGATTGGGCGGCGGCCACCGCTGCGGTGAAGGCCCCCCCCACATCCAACGCCTTGCCGACCGATATGCAGGTGATCGGCGCTGTGCAGCGCACTGCCAGCAAAGACACCGTGGTGATGTCAGCGGCGGGCACCATGCCGGGTGAACTTCACAAGATCTGGGATGCCCCCACGGGCGGCTACCACATGGAGTATGGGTTCTCCTGCATGGGCTATGAGATTGCGGGGGCAATGGGCATCAAGATGGCGCGACCAACCGCCGATGTGATCTGTATGCTTGGTGATGGCAGCTACATGATGGCGAATTCCGAACTCGCCACTGCGGTGATGATGGGCGTGCCGTTTACCGTGGTGATCACCGACAACCGCGGTTACGGCTGCATCAACAGGCTGCAAAAAGGCACCGGCGGGGCAGGGTTCAACAATCTTCTTGACCAAAGCTATCACGTCAACCCCAGCTATATCGACTTCACCGCGCATGCCGCCTCGATGGGGGCCCATGCGGTGAAAGTTACCACCGTGGCCGAGTTGGAAGCAGCACTCACCGCCGCCAAGGGGTCCACAATCCCGCAGGTTATCGTGATCGACACCGATCCCTGGCCCGGCACCGAAGCGGGCGGCACCTGGTGGGATGTCGGCGTACCGCAGGTTTCCGTCCGCGCCGAGGTCAATCAGGCCCGCGCCAACTATGAAGAGAAACAAAAAGATCAGCGGCTTGTCGACTGATCTTCGCGCTACCCTTAAAATTTGAGGAAATGATGATCCACTACGGCACCAACCCGATCGCCTGGACCAATGACGACGACCGCAGCCTTGGCGCGCATATCAGCCTTGAGCAATGCTTGGATGAAACCGCCGCAATCGGCTTCGATGGCATCGAAAAAGGCCATAAAATGCCGCTGACGTTGGAGGGCCTGAATGGCCTGTTACAACCGCGTGGGCTGAATTATATCTCAGGCTGGCATTCCACCAACCTGCTGGTCAACTCAGTCGAAGACGAAAAGGCCGCGATGCAGCCCTATCTCGACCTGCTGAAAGGCATGGGCTGCAAGGTCATCATCGTCTGTGAGACCTCCAACGCCATCCACGGCGACGATGGCAAGGCCGTCAACGACCGCCCGCATCTGCCCGACGCCGACTGGAAGAAGTTCGGCCAAGGTATTGAAGCACTTGCAGAATTCAGTGCGGCTCAAGGCGTCAAACTGGTCTACCATCACCACATGGGAACCATTGTAGAGGCCGAATGGGAAATTGATCGCCTGATGGCCGAGACCGGCCCGCATACCCATCTTCTGCTCGACACAGGACACTGCTATTACGGTGGTGGCGATCCAGTGCGGGTGGCTAAAAAGCATATGGCCCGTGTCGGCCACATCCATGCCAAGAACGTCCGCCCCGACATCATGAAGCAGGTGCGCGAGCAGGGTCTGTCCTTCCTCGAAGGCGTGCGGCGCGGCAGCTTTACCGTTCCGGGCGATGCCGAGGGCGCGGTCGATTTCTTCAGCGTTCTCGAAGTGGCGGCCCAGCACAATTATTCCGGCTGGCTGGTGATCGAGGCCGAGCAAGACCCATCGGTGCGGATTCCGATGGATTATCAAAGCCTTGGGTTGCGCAGCCTGAAGGGTTTCGCCAAGCGGGCGGGCCTCGACAAGTGAAGGTTGGGGGGCACGCCCTCCAGACCCCCTATCTGGGAGAAAATTATGGCCGACTTGTTGAGAAAACCAAAGGGCACAACGGGTAAGGTGCATGACATCACGCCCGAAAGCGCGGGCTGGGGCTATGTCGGCTTTGGGCTGTATCGGCTGCAACCGGGCGAAACTGCCGCCGAAGCCACCGGCGACCGCGAGGTGATCCTCGTGCTGGTCGAAGGCAAGGCGCGAATTCAGGCCGCAGGGCAGGATTGGGGCGTGCTCGGCGACCGCATGGATGTGTTCGAAAAAAAACCGCCGCATTGCCTCTACATCCCCAACGACAGCGATTGGACGGCCACCGCCACCACCGCCTGCACCCTCGCCATCTGCACAGCTCCGGGAAAATCCGGCCACAAAGCAGCACAGATCGGCCCCGCAGGCATCACCCTGACCCAACGTGGCACCGGGGCAAACACCCGCTTTATCAACAACATCGCGATGGAAGCTTTGGATGTGGCCGACAGTCTGCTGGTGACTGAAGTTTTCACCCCCTCTGGCAACTGGTCGTCCTACCCCAGCCATCGCCATGATGAAGACGACTTCCCCCGCATGACCTATCTGGAGGAAAGCTATTACATGCGCCTCAATCCCGCGCAGGGATTCGGCTTCCAGCGGGTCTACACTGAGGATGGGTCGCTAGATGAGACAATGGCGGTGAAAAACCACGATGTGACGCTGGTGCCGAAAGGCCATCACCCCTGCGGCGCGCCTTACGGCTATGAGATGTATTACCTGAACGTCATGGCGGGCCCCCGCCGCAACTGGCGGTTTCAGAACGACCCGGATCATGACTGGATCTATCAGCGCGACAATCCGCCCGTCTAAACCATCACCGGTCAAACCGGCTTGGCATAATGCTTATTCCAGTGGCGCATCTGAGGTCAAAAGCTGCACCTCCATCGCACCCTTGTAACCGCGCAGTTCCGCCTCGATCAGATGCGGTTTTGGCAGGCGTGGCGTCAGCACCAGACAACGCCCGGTATAACCCAACTCGTTCAGCCGCGTCAGCACCACAATCGCATCCAAAGTGGCGTTGAACAGTGGAAATACCACCAGATCGGGGGCGATACGGGCCAGTTCTTCCGGGCAAAGTTGCGCAAAGGGCAGCGAGAAGATCATCGCATCCTGCGACACCGGTTCAGCCTCGCCTCCAGCAAGATACAGGATTCGGCGGCTCGGTGGATTTTGATCGTCAGTCAACTCTAACTGCGGTGGCATGTTGGCCTCCCACTCACTCTACTGTACGCTTTGGGGCTGAGAGGCGTCTGTAATCTTCCGCGCCTACAGCCAAAGCGCGAATTTTCGTTACCACACTCTCCCTATATTAGCGCTATCACACCGGCGTGAGCAAGCACGAACTGGCATGATAAGTTGACACGGGGTAGAGATGGGCAAAGACGAAAGGGACGCGCTATGGATCACGAAGCGACGAAAGCACTGCTGGGCGGGCTGCCGCTGCCGGTGATTCTGATCGCCACGGATGAGCGGATCGTGCAGGCGAACGGTCCCGCTGTGGCGCTGTTTGGCGCGGCGATCCTGGATCGCCACCACGCGCTCAGCTTCCGACAGCCCGAGTTTTTGCGCGCGATTGCAGCGGCGATGCAGCGCGCCGATTCGGGTCGGGTGCGCCTGACCCTCGCCGGGGCCGCGCAAGACACCATCTATGAGGTCTCGGTCAGCCCGGTGCCGCAGGGCGTGGTCTGCGCCTTCGAGGATCGATCGGCATGGGAGCAGATGGACCAGATGCGCCGCGATTTTGTCGCCAATGTGAGTCATGAGCTGCGCACGCCGCTGACCGCTTTGCTTGGCTTTATCGAAACCCTGCGCGGCCCCGCCCGCAATGATACCCCGGCACGCGAGCGGTTTCTGACCATCATGGCGAGCGAGGCCGAGCGGATGAACCGTCTTGTGCGCGATCTGTTGCATCTCAGCCGGGTTGAGGCCGAAGAACGCGTGTTGCCGGGAGATGAGGTTGATATTGCAGGGCTTGTGCGCACCTCGGTTGCCAGCCTGCGCCCGCTTGCCGAAACCGCCCGCGTCACTATCAAGGTTGAGGGTGCTGATCAGCCGAAGATCATCCGCGCTGATGCCGATCAGATGACACAAGTGCTGACCAATCTTGTCGAGAACGCGGTGAAATATGGCAGCCCGGCGGGGGCAGAGGTCCGCGTCGCGCTGAGCTTGGAAAAAGGCCCGCGCGGTGGGCAGTTGCGACTGTCGGTCGCCGATCAGGGCGAGGGCATCGACCCGTTCCACATCCCCCGCCTGACCGAACGCTTCTACCGCGTCGACGGCCACCGCTCCCGCGAAAAGGGCGGCACCGGCTTGGGCCTCGCCATCGTCAAACACATCGTCAACCGCCACCGGGGCCGTCTGCTGATCGAAAGCACCAAAGGCAAAGGCAGCCGATTCTCGGTGCTGCTGCCCTACGAGCCGCGTTAACCAAAATCGCTCCCCAAGGGCTTTCAGACTGGCTTAAATATCCCCGCCGGAGGCTCCCCGGCCTGCGCTTACGCTCCATTTTCGGCCAATTCCCCCCACCCAGTCCGGACCGTCATATAACTGTTACAAAACTGTCGCAAAACATGAGAACAACCCGCCTAGACGGGGCGGCGAAGGGCAAGCCATCCGGGCAGCCCTCAGGAATTAACTGGAGAGCAACATGTCTCTGATCAAACTGATCCCTTCCGCCCTGGCGATCCTTGCCGCTTCGACTGTCATCGCTTCGGCGCGTGACCAGTTGCAGATCGCGGGTTCTTCCACCGTTCTGCCTTACGCCACCATCGTGGCCGAAGCTTTCGGCGAAAACGGTGAGTTCAAGACTCCGGTCGTTGAAGGCGGCGGTTCGGGCGCTGGCCGTAAGAAGCTGTGCGAAGGCGTGGGCGAAAGCACCATCGACATCGCGAACTCTTCCTCGCGCATCAGCCAGTCCGACCTTGACCTGTGCAAAACCAATGGCGTCACCGACATCATGGAAGTCCGCATCGGCTATGATGGCATCGTGTTTGCCTCCGACATCAATGGCGCGGATTTCGTGCTGACCCCAGTTGACGTGTTCAACGCCATCGGCGCGCAAACCGCTAAAGATGGTGCTCTGGTTGCCAACACCGCCAAGACCTGGGCTGACGCCAACGCCGCCCTGCCGGCACAAGACATCCTCGCTTTCATCCCTGGTACCAAGCACGGCACGCGCGAAGTGTTCGACACCAAAGTTCTGCTCGAAGGCTGCAAAACCAACGGCGCTTACGATCTGTTCTTGGCGGCTTCGACTGCAGCTGAAGAAGGTGACAAGAAGAAAGAGGCCGAAAAAGCCTGCTTCACCACCCGTTCGGATGGCACCTCGGTTGATATCGACGGCGACTACACCGAGACCCTGAGCCGCATCGACGCCAACAAGAACGCCGTCGGCGTGTTCGGCCTGTCGTTCTACGAAAACAACACCGACAAGCTGAAAGTCGCAACCGTCAACGGCATCAGCCCGTCGGTTGAGACGATCTCGAAAGGCGAATACCCGGTATCGCGCCCGCTCTACTTCTACGTCAAGAAAGCCCATATCGGCGTGATCCCCGGCCTGAAGGAATACATTGCGTTCTTCGTGTCTGACGACATGGCTGGCCCGGATGGCAAACTGGCCGACTACGGTCTGGTTCCCGATCCGGAATTGGCTGCGACCCAAGCCGCTGTTGAGGCTGAAACCGTGATGGGCCCGCTGCAATAAGCTAAAAGAAGGGGCGCGGGATCACCTGCGCCCCATTTCTCTGCCAGCGCCTCTCCCTCTCATTGGTAGGATCCCCATGAGCCTCGGCCTCCTCTCCGTTGTTATTCTCGTCCTCGCCGTCGCGGGTTATGTGATGGGCCGCCGCAAGGCCGTCACACAAGTCGAAGGCGACATTCGCAAATTGCATTCTCTGCCGCCGTTTTATGGCCGCATCACCGCTTTGCTCACCGCCGTGCCCGCGTTCTTTCTGATCGCCGCATGGCTTTTGGCACAACCTTTGTTTCTGGAATCCAAGGCACTCAGCCTGATCAACCCGGCCGAACTTCCCGCTGGCAAATCGGCCGAGCTGGTGATGGCCGATGTCCGCCGCGTCGCGGATGGTCTGAACATGCTGGAAGCGCGCGGCGATGATGTCGGCCCCTTGCTGGCCAGCCCGACCGCGCTGAAAGCCGCGTTGAATGACGCGGGCGTGGTGCTGGAAACAGAACCGACGCCCTCGACCCTTGCCGCCACCGCCGCCTTGCGCAAGGCAGGCGAAACTTCAAGGCTCGCGATGACGGGGGCGGCGCTGCTGCTCGCGCTCGCAGGTCTAACCTTCGGCCTCAGCCGCATCAACCCCGAATACCGCGCCCGCAACGCCACCGAGCGTTTCGCGATGTGGCTGCTGATGGCCTCAAGCCTGATCGCGGTGCTGACGACGGTGGGGATTGTCGCCTCGCTGCTGTTCGAATCGATCCACTTCTTCCGGCTCTACCCCGCATCCGAATTTTTCTTCTCCACCGTCTGGAAGCCGCAGTTTGGCGGCGGCTCGTCGCTTGGCATCTTGCCGCTGCTCTGGGGCACGCTCTATGTCTCGGTGATCGCTTTGATCGTCGCGGTGCCAATCGGTCTGATGTCGGCGATCTATCTGGCAGAATACGCCGGAAAATCCACCCGCGCTTGGGTCAAACCCGCGATCGAGATTCTCGCCGGTATCCCGACCATCGTTTACGGCCTGTTCGCGCTCGTCACCGTCGGCCCCTTGCTGCGCGATTACTTCGCTTCGCCCTTGGGCCTTGGCAATTCATCGTCCTCGGTGATGACAGCGGGCCTTGTGATGGGCATCATGGTGATTCCCTTCGTGTCCTCGCTGTCGGACGATATCATCAACACCGTGCCACAAAGCTTGCGCGATGGCTCGCTTGGCCTTGGTGCCACCCCTTCGGAAACCATCAAGCAAGTGGTGATCCCCGCAGCGCTTCCCGGCATCGTCGGCGCCGTGCTGCTGGCAGCCTCCCGCGCGATTGGCGAGACGATGATCGTGGTGATGGGGGCAGGGGCCGCGGCCCAACTCTCGATGAACCCGTTCGAGGCGATGACCACGGTCACCGTCAAGATCGTCAGTCAGTTGACCGGCGATACCGAATTCGCCAGCCCTGAAACCTTGGTCGCCTTCGCTTTGGGTCTGACATTGTTCTGCCTGACCTTGGCTTTGAACATCGTCGCCCTGGTGATTGTGCGTAAATACCGGGAGCAATACGAATGACCACCCGCCCGCTCAACCCGCGCGCTGCACATGACACCCCCGAGTCGCTGCTGGTGCAAGATCCGCGCACCAAGGCCCGCAACGCCACCGAGAAACGCTTCCGCGCTTACGGCCTGACCGCTATCGTGGTGGCGCTCTTGGCCCTCGTCTGGCTGCTGATCTCGATCTTCAGCAACGGCCTGCCTGCGTTCAAACAGACCTTCATGACCTTCCCGGTGACGCTGGATGCGGCCCTGCTGGATAAGGGCGGCAAGCGCGACCCGGCTGATCTGGCGAAAGCCACCACCGTGGCTTATGGCAAATTGCTGGCGACCTCGCTGGGGGCAGAAGTCAACGCCAAGGGCATCGACCTTGGCACGCTGAAGCCCAAAGACCTGATCAAGATGATCTCCGAGGAATCCCCGGCCACTCTGCGCAACCGCGTGCTGGCCGACCCCTCCCTGATCGGCACCACCATCGACTTCACCGTCCTCGCCTCGGGCCGGATCGACGGCTACTACAAAGGCCGGGTGACAATGGAATCCGCAGCCCTGGACAAAAACACTTCGCCCGAACAGCTGGCCTTGGCCGACAAGCTGAAATCGTCAGGTATTCTGGCCATGCAGTTCAACTCGGGCTTCCTCACGATGCCCGATGCCTCCGACAAACGGCCCGAAGCCGCAGGGCTTGGTGTCGCCATCGTAGGCTCTCTCTACATGATGTTCGTGGTGCTGCTGCTGGCTTTACCGATTGGCGTGGCAACCTCGGTCTATCTCGAAGAATTTGCCCCAAAAAACAAATTCACCGACCTGATCGAAGTCAACATCGCCAACCTCGCTGCCGTGCCCTCCATCGTCTACGGTATCCTCGGTTTGGCGATTTTCATCAACTTTGCGGGTCTACCCCAATCTGCCCCCATCGTCGGCGGCCTCGTGCTGACCCTGATGACCCTGCCGCGGATCATCATTCCGACGCGCGCAGCCCTCAAGGCGGTGCCGCCCTCCATCCGCGACGCCGCCCTCGGCGTGGGTGCAAGCCGCCTGCAAACCATCACCCACCATGTGCTGCCACTCGCGATGCCCGGTATCCTGACCGGCACCATCATCGGCCTGGCACAAGCCTTGGGCGAAACCGCACCGCTCTTGCTGATCGGCATGGTCGCCTTCGTGCGCGACTTCCCCGGTGCCCCGCCCGAAGGTCTGTTTGACCCGGCCGCAGCACTCCCGGTGCAAATCTACAACTGGACCCAACGCGGCGACCCCGGCTTTGTCGAGCGCGCCTCTGGGGCCATCATCGTTCTGCTGGTCTTCCTGATCGCAATGAACGCCGTGGCGATCTATTTCCGCCGTAAATTCGAACGCCGCTGGTAAGGGGAAAACACATGAAAGACCAACGATTGGAGACCCGCGTGGACACCCAGACCATCAAGATTGAGGCCCGCAAAGCCCAAGTCTATTATGGCACCAACCATGCCATCAAAGACGTCAATGTCGATATCATGGACAAGACCGTCACCGCCTTCATCGGCCCGTCGGGCTGCGGCAAATCCACCTTCCTGCGCTGTCTGAACCGGATGAACGACACCATTCCGTCCTGCCGGGTTGAGGGCAGCATCACGCTGGAAGGCGAGAACATCTACGATCCCCGCGTAGATCCGGTGCAACTGCGCGCCCGCATCGGCATGGTGTTCCAAAAGCCAAACCCGTTTCCGAAGTCGATCTATGACAACGTCGCTTACGGCCCTAAAATCCACGGCCTGACCCGCAACAAGGCCGAACTCGACGAAGTGGTCGAGACCTGCCTGCGAAAAGCCGCCCTGTGGAATGAGGTGAAGGATCGCCTCACCGCCCCTGGCACTGGTCTTTCCGGCGGCCAGCAACAGCGTCTTTGCATCGCCCGCGCCATCGCTACCTCGCCCGAGGTTCTGTTGATGGACGAACCCTGCTCGGCGCTTGACCCGATCGCCACCGCACAGGTTGAAGAACTGATCGACGAGTTGCGCAGCCAATTTTCGGTTGTGATT
This sequence comes from Cypionkella sp., assembly GCA_046590425.1. Classification (GTDB taxonomy): domain Bacteria; phylum Pseudomonadota; class Alphaproteobacteria; order Rhodobacterales; family Rhodobacteraceae; genus Cypionkella. The sequence continues at coordinate 17,175 of JBKJTI010000230.1, forward strand.
GTCACCCACTCGATGCAGCAAGCTGCCCGCGTGTCCCAGCGCACCGCGTTCTTCCACCTCGGCTATCTTGTCGAATTCGGCGAAACCGGGCAAATCTTCACCAATCCGAAAGATCCCCGCACGGAATCCTATATCTCTGGCCGGATCGGTTAAGGAACAAATACATGATGAATGATCCCCATATCGCCACCGCTTTCGACCGTGATCTCGAAGCCGTGCAAGCCATGATCATGAAAATGGGCGGGCTCGTGGAAGCAGCCCTTTCCGATGCCGCCAAAGCACTGGACACCGGTGATGAGGCGTTGGCTGACCTCGTGCGCAATAATGACACCGCGATTGATCAGTTGGAAGAAATGATCAACACTGAATGTGCGCGCCTGATCGCTTTGCGCGCGCCGATTGCCACTGATCTGCGCACGGTTCTGACCGTGATGAAAATTGCCTCCAGCCTGGAGCGCTGCGGCGACTACGCCAAAAATCTCGCCAAACGTGCACTGGTTTTGAACGCGATGACGCCGATCCCCGGTGCGGCAGGCTCGATCCGTCGCATGGCGCGTCAGGTCGGTCTGCTGCTGAAGGATGCTTTGGATGCATTTGTGTCGCGCGATGCGGGCCTCGCCGCTGAAGTGCGTCTGCGCGATGAAGAAGTCGATCAGATGTATAACGCTTTATTCCGTGAATTCCTGACGCATATGATGGAAGACACCCGCAACATCTCGGCCTGCATGCACCTGCATTTCATCGCCAAAAACATCGAGCGAGTTGGCGACCATGCCACTACCATCGCTGAACAAGTGATCTACCTGACCACCGGTTCAGTGCCCGGCGAAGACCGCCCGAAAGCCGAACTCGCCAGTGGGATTGCCTGATGGCACCGCGTCCCTCGGTTCTGCTGGTCGAGGATGAACCAGCACAACGCGCCGTCTTGTCTTATAACCTCGAAGCCGAAGGCTTCGAGGTGCGCACCGCCGACAATGGCGAAGACGCCCTCTCTCTGATCAATGAAGAGGCTCCTGATCTGATCCTCTTGGATTGGATGATGCCGCATGTTTCTGGCATCGAGGTCTGCCGCCGCCTGAAAGCCCGCCCCGAAACCCGTGGCATCCCGATCATCATGCTCTCGGCGCGCTCGGAAGAAGTTGACAAGGTGCGCGGTTTGGAAACCGGGGCCGATGACTACGTCATCAAGCCCTATTCCGTGGTCGAATTGATGGCCCGCCTGCGCTCGCAACTGCGCCGCGTGCGTCCCGCCACCGCTGGCCTGCTGCTGGAATGGGGCGACATTCGCCTCGATACCGAAACCCACCGCGTCTACCGTAGTGACAAAGTGCTGAAACTCGGTCCAACCGAATTCCGCCTGCTGGCGACCTTCATGGAAAAACCCGGCCGAGTGTTCTCGCGCGAGTCGCTTCTGGACCGGGTCTGGGGCCGCGACATCTACGTCGACACTCGCACCGTAGACGTCCACATTGGTCGGCTGCGCAAATCGCTCTGCACCTTCGGCGGCGAAGACCCTTTGCGCACTGTGCGTGGGGCAGGGTATGCACTCGGGTAAGATCTGGGATTAAGCTCCGGCAGAACCAAGGGCTCCCCTTACAATTTCACAATGGTCTCAATATCCCGGGGGTCCGGGGGCTGGCCCCCCGGTCCAACGATTCAACAGCGAAACCTTAACAATTCCTTACCGCCACCCCATAACCCTTTGATTTCCCATAATTCGAAATCGGTCCCAACGCGGGACCGCCCCACATCAAAGCCGAGCCAGCCTCTCCGTCAGCAGATCAAAGAACCCCTGAGCATCCACATCGCCGACAAACAGCGCATTCTTGGGCCGGTCCGTCACCCCCCACCAATCCGCCACCGTCATCCCCAAAGTCAGCTCCGACCGGGTCTCAATTTCCACATTGATCACCCGCCCCGAAAACAGCTCTGGCCGGATCAGGTAGGCCACCACGGTCGGATCATGCAGCGGCCCGCCATCCGAGCCGTATTTCGCCATATCGAACCGCTCAAAGAAATCCGCCCACTCTGCCGAGACCCGACCCACCTCGGTTCCCATATCCCGGAACACCTGAACCCGCGCCTTGGTGGTCAGCACTTTATGAGTCACATCCAGCGGCATCACCACCAATGGGACGCCCGCGCGGAACACGATCTCAGCCGCCTCGGGGTCAACATAGATGTTGAACTCCGCCGCCGGAGTAATATTGCCGCCCTCAAAATACCCCCCACCCATCAGCACGATCTCCTGCACCCGCCCCACCACATCCGGCGCCTGCAAAAATGCCTGAGCGATGTTGGTCAGTGGCCCCAGCGGACACAAGGTCACCGTTCCCGCAGGTTCACGGCGCAGGGTTTCGATGATGAATTCCACACCATGCTGGGTTTGCAGCGGCATCACCGGATCGGGCAAACTTGGGCCATCGAGTCCGGTTTTGCCATGCACATGCTCGGCCGTCACCAGCTTTCGTTTCAAAGGCCGGTCACAGCCTGCGAACACTTTTACATCCGACCGCCCCGCCAATTCGCAGATCATCCGGCTGTTCTTCTGGGTCAAAGCCAAAGGCACGTTGCCCGCCACCGCGACGATGCCCAAAACCTCGATATCTTCCGGACTCCCCAAAGCCAGCATAATCGCAAAAGCGTCGTCCTGGCCGGGGTCGGTGTCGATGATGATTTTGCGAGGTGAGTGTGGCATAGTCTGCTCCTAATTTTTGGGGCCAGAAAACGCCATTCCCCGGATATTGTCCACCTGATCAAAAAAGAAAAAAGCGCCAAAGCGCCCTTTTCAACTCTTTATCAGATCGCTGGTTCCGATCAGTTATCGAAATCGACTTCCTCGATCAGCTTCAATGCCGCCGGACGCTGCGTGGCAACATCTGCTAATGGCAGGCTGTCAGGGGTAAATTCACCCCAGCTTTTCACCAGAGTCGAGCGCTCCACACCGGGTTCCACCGGGAATTCGTAGTTGGTTTCGGCGTAGATCTTTTGCGCCTCATCCGATGACAGCCATTCCATCAGCTTCAGCGCCGCGTCATGGTTCGGGGCGGCTTTGGTCATCGCCACCCCAGAGATGTTCATATGAGTGCCGCCGCCTTCAAACACCGGGAACACGATCCGCACCGAATCCGCCCAGTCTTTCTGCTCGGGATCGGCCAGCATTTGACCCAGATAATAGGTGTTGCCGATGCCGATATCACATTCTTTCGCCCAGATCGCCTTGACCTGATCACGGTCGCCGCCGTTCGGTTTGCGCGCCAGATTGGCCTTCAGACCTTCCAGCCAAGTTTTGGTAAACGCCGCGTCGTGATGCGCCAGCATCGCTCCGGTCAGCGCCACGTTGTAATCATTGGTGCCCGAGCGCATGCACAAACGGCCTTTCCATTTCGGATCGGCCAAGTCTTCATAGGTGGTGACTTCGCCGTCCTTCACCCGATCCTTCGCCGCATAGACGATGCGCGAACGTGCGGTCAGCCCGAACCATTGCTTGCCCGGATCGCGGAATTCGGCGGGGATATTTTTCTCCAACACGGCGGAGTCCACAGGTTGCGTCACGCCTGCATTCACCACTTCCATCAACCGCGCGATGTCCACGGTCAAGATCAGATCAGCGGGCGAGCGGTCACCTTCTGCCACCAGACGTTCGGCCATGCCCTTGTCAACAAAGGCGATATTCACCGTGATGCCGGTTTCCTTGCTGAACGCGTCGATCAGCGGCTGGATCAGTTCGGGCTGGCGGTGCGAGTAGATGTTCACCTCTTCAGCCAGTGCAGGCAGGGCGGTGCTGGCCAGCGCCAGCGCAAACAGGGAAAAACGCAGCTTCATGGTTGAGTCCTTTTGTCAGGTATCTTACCGCGCTTAAAGCGCAAGCAAGGGGCTGCGTCAATAGTTGAGTATTTAACTTTGCATCCAGCTTTGAAGCTTTATGGCACCAGTGCTCAGCCGGCCTTGGCAGCTTTTTCCTCGGTCTTTGCGCGGTTCCACAACGCGTCCATTTCTGCCAGATCGCTGTCAGCCGGAGCGCGGCCAGCCTCCGCAAGCCAGTCTTCAATGCGACCAAAGCGGCGGCTGAACTTGGCATTGGCGGCGCGCAGAGCGGCTTCGGGATCAACGTCCAGATGCCGCGCCAGATTGGCCATCACGAACAACAAATCGCCAAATTCTTCCGTGACTTCGTCTGAGGTCAACTGATCGCGGGCCTCGACCAGTTCGGCGGCTTCTTCGGCAATCTTGGCCACCACCTCATCGGTCGAGGGCCAGTCAAACCCCACCCGGGCCGCGCGCTTTTGCAGCTTCACCGCGCGAGTCAGCCCCGGCAGGCCAAGCGCCACACCATCCAGCACCCGCGCCTTGCGGCCACCGCGCTCGCCCGCCTTGATTTTCTCCCAATCCACCGTCTGCTGCGCGGGCGTTTTGTCGCGGCTTTCATCCCCGAAAACATGTGGATGCCGCGCGACCATCTTGTCCGATATCGCCTGCACCACGTCCTGAAAGCCGAACATGCCCTGATCGGTCGCCATCTGCGTGTGAAACACCACCTGCAACAGCAGATCGCCCAGCTCGCCCGGCAACTCGCTCCAAGCCTGCCGTTCAATCGCGTCGGCAACCTCATGTGCTTCCTCAATCGTATAGGGCACAATGCTGGCGAAATCCTGCTCGATATCCCACGGACAGCCCGCAACCGGGTCGCGCAACCGCCGCATGATCTCCAGCAAACGCGCAATCCCGCCGTCCGGGTCACGCACAAGTTGATCAGACAAGTCGTCAGAATGGGGCAGGGGCATTGCCGATCCCTTCCAGATAAGATTTGATCAAAGGCCAAAGCAAATCAGGAGTCCGCAATGCCCGTCCTCAACCGTATCGCCGCTTATGCCGAGGAAATG